>NZ_CP048114.1:3947528-4251184 GCF_010093025.1 Edaphobacter sp. 12200R-103
GCACTCCGTCTCGCCCAGGACCGTTATGACGCCGGTCTGGGAAGCATTGTGGAGTTGAATGAAGCGCAATTGAACGAGACATCAGCGGAGATCAGTGCCGCAGACGCGACCTATACCTACCTGTCGCGCCTTGCAGAACTCCACTTCGTCACGGGACTTCTGAATTGAGAGTACATCGATGATCTACAGAATCGGCCTTATCGCTGCAGCCCTGACGTGCTTGCTCACAGCCCTCCAAGGCTGCAAGCAAGCAGTGCCTGCCGAGGTCGCTCCTCCTACGGTTCCAATCGCGACCGCTGGCCCCGCGAGCCTTAAAAACACGCTGGTTCTCTCCGCTGAATTTCGGCCTTTTCAGGAAGTAGATGTCATGGCTAAGGTCGCCGGATACGTGAAGTCGATCACTGTTGATATCGGCAGCCATGTTGCTCAAAATGCCGTTCTCGCCACACTTGAAGTTCCCGAAATTCAGGACGATGTCGCAAAAGCAAAGGCTGCTGTAGCTGCAGCGGATGCCAATATCAGTGCGGCACAGGCAGCTGTGCATCGAGCCGAAGCCGGCTCAAACATTGCCACCCTCTCATTCAAGAGGATCAGCGATGTTGCGCGGCGCGATAAAGGACTTGTGCCCCAACAGGATATTGATGTCGCCCAAGCGAAGCAGATGGAGGCTGCTGCCCAGTTGGCGAGCGCACACTCGGCTCTCAAATCGGCGGAGCAGATGAAGGCGCAAGCCCAATCGGAGTATTCGCGCTCCCAAGCCATGCTGCAGTATGCCACCATTCGGGCCCCTTTCACCGGAGTCGTGATCAAGCGTTACGCGAACATTGGATCGATGGTTCAGGCGGGTATCTCTTCTCAGACGCAGGCAATGCCCGTCGTTCGACTTGCACAAAATAATCTGCTCAGGCTGGTGTTGCCAGTTCCGGTCAGCGCAGTTGCCGATATCCGTGAAGGCCAGGTGGTGGACGTAGTGGTGATCAACACTGGCCGAAAGCTCCGGGGTACGATCATTCGTTATGCCGATTCTATCCAGATGTCTACTAGGACCATGGAAACCGAGGTGGATGTTCCGAATCCAGATGGCACGCTCGTTCCCGGCATGTACACCGAAGTCCACTTGCACATCGCGGACCATCCAGCTGCTCTCAGCGTTCCGATAGATGCAGTGGATGGTCTCGGGACCAGCGTGCAGCAGGTCTATGTAGTCCACAGCGGCATAGTTCATCTGGTACCTGTGCAGATTGGTCTCCAGACCGAGGATCGGGTGGAGATCCTTGCAGGATTGAAGAATGGCGACAAAGTAATTGTAGGTCGCCATACCGGATTGTCTGATGGCGAGCGGGTCGAGGCACGACCCGCCACCTATGAAAACAAAGGCAGCTAGGAGACAAACCGGGAATGTCGCGTTTCTCCATCCGTAATCCCTATCTGATTGTGGTTTTGTGCCTGGTCATGATGATTCTTGGCACGGTAAGCGTCAGCGATATGCCGGTGGATATGTTTCCGGCAGTGAATTTACCTGTCGTAGCCGTGGCGACATTCTATTCGGGTATGCCGCCGCAGCAGATCGAAGCCAACATCACGTACCACCTGGAGCGCCAGTTCACGCTCGCCGCCGGCATCGATCACATGGAATCGCGCTCGTTGCCGGGCGTATCGCTCATCAAGGTATATTTCCGCGCCGGTACCAATCCCGATGCGGACGCCGCAAGCATCTCTTCGCTTGCCAGCAGTGATCTACGGGACATGCCACCCGGAACCTATCCTCCGATTGTTCTTAAACAGGATGCTGCAAGCACGCCAGTGGCACTGGTTACATTGAGCGGATCCGGTCTGAACGAAAGCAAGCTCAAAGACATCGGGCAGAACTTCGTTCGCAATCAGCTCGCAAGCGTAGCTGGAGCATCTGTGACGCAGCCGTTCGGTGGTCGCTGGCGACAGATCATGCTGTATGCGGACCCCTACAAGCTGGAGGCGAATCAGCTTAGCCCGATGGATGTTGTCCGATCGGTGAACGACGCCAATGTGATCCTGCCCGCGGGGGACGTGCAAATCGGACGATACGATTACAACATCTATACGAACTCCATGCTTAAGGGGGCACCGGATATCGCTCAGGTGCCACTCAAGATGGTTGGGCAGTCTCCAGTGCGCGTAGGTGATGTTGCGACACCTCAGGACTCGTTTGGCCTGCAGTACAACATCGTTCGTGTCAGTGGTCAACGTGGCGTTTATCTGCCGATCTTTAAGCAAGGGGGCGATTCAAACACGATCGCTATCGTGGATGGCGTGCGCGCGACGCTCAAAAAGCTTGTCGATGTTCCCGCATCTCTCAGGACCGATGTCGTCTTCGATCAGTCGCGGTTCGTAAAGACGGCTATTGAAACCCTGATTCATGAGGGTGGTGTAGGTCTCTTTCTCACCTGCCTGATGATCTTGATCTTCCTCGGTAGTCTGCGTGGCACAATAGCGGTCTTCTTTTCTATTCCGCTCTCACTTCTTACAACCTTTTTCATCCTGAAGCTGAGTGGAAGTTCTATCAATAGCATGGTGCTGGGTGGCCTGGCACTGGCGCTCTCCAGACTGATCGACAACTCAGTGGTTGTGCTGGAAAACATCTTTCGGCATCTGGAGGAAGGAGAATCTCCTGAAGTAGCAGCGGAGAACGGTGGCAGGGAAGTCGCCTTGCCCGTACTGGCTGGAACCCTTACTACTGTCGTTGTCTTCTTTCCGGTTACGATGCTCTATGGTGTGAGCAAGTTTCTCTTTTCCGCGCTTGCACTCGCCGTCGTCATATCGCTGTTCGCTTCTTACTTCGTTGCGCTCACGGTAGTCCCACTCTTCTGCGCCCGGTTCATCAAGAGTCCGCATGGCGAGGTTGTCCACGAATCGGCGGAGATGGAACAGGAAGTCACAGCGGATGTAAAGAGTACCCACCATGGGCCGTGGGCTCGATTCAACAGCGCATTCACGCGCGGATTCGATGCAATGCTGCATCGTTATGACCGCCTTGTAGCCAAGGTGCTTATAAATCCCTGGCAGGTGCTCGGCGGCACAGCTGTCTTGTTTCTGCTGTCGCTCTGCCTCTTTCCGTTGCTGGGCCTGTCGTTCTTTCCTCGCACGGATGCCGGTCAGTTCGTTATCAGCTTCAAAGCACCATCCGGAACAAAGCTAACCGCCACGGAGGGAGAGGCCCAGAGGATCGAAAATATCGTTCGCCGTGTCGTCTCGAAACATGATCTCGGAATTGTTGTGACTAACATCGGTGTCGACCCTGGCTTCTCCGCTCTCTTTTCACCCAATGCAGCGATGCACACCGGCTTCACGCAGGTTGCGCTATCGGAAGATCACAAGGTCAGCAGCTTCCGCTACATCGATGAAGTCAAAGATGCCATCGCAAAAGAGATGCCGGAGATTCAGACGTTCTATTCTTCAGGTAGCCTCGTCGACGGTGTACTTAACATGGGCGCACCGGCACCGATTGATGTTCGGATTACCGGTAACGATGTGACTGCCGATTTTGGGCTGGCACAGAAGCTGGCGTCGCAGATTCGTCACCTTCATGGCGTCGCAGATGTATACATTCCCCAGGATATCGACTATCCATCCTTACGTATCTCGGTAGACCGTACCCGCGCCAGCGAACTGGGTCTAACGGAAAAGGAAGTCGTTTCTAACCTCATCACAGCTCTGACATCGAACCAAATGATCGCTCCGTCTATATGGATTGATCCAAACAGCGGGAACAACTACTTCCTGACGGTGATGTACAAAGAGGGACAAATTAGATCTCTCGAGGACCTGAAAGCGATTCCACTTCACGGAGCAAACCTTACGCAGCCCACCCGGCTGGACATGGTAGCGAACATCGAGCGATTCAAATCTCCTACTGAGATGGATCACACACAGATTCGCCGAAATCTCGATATTTATGTGCGTCCGCAGCAGGAAGATCTCGGCAGAATCACGAAGCAGATTCAGAAGATAGTGGATCATGCTGATCCGCCACGTGGAATTGAGGTGACTCTGGCAGGCAGCGTTACCTCAATGAATGCCTCCTTCCGCAGCTTCGCGATTGGCCTCAGCCTTTCTGTAGTTCTGCTGTACCTCATTTTGGTCGCTCAGTTCCGCTCCTTCTTGGACCCGTTCATCATTCTGCTAGCGCTTCCACCGGGTCTCGTCGGCGTAATCCTGGCACTGCTGCTCTGGGGGACGACGTTGAACGTGATGTCTCTTATGGGCGTCGTCATGCTCGCCGGCATCGCATTGTCCAACAGTATTCTTATCGTAGAGTTTGCGCATCATCTCATTGCTCAGGGACTCGATGTAAAAGATGCGATCACCACATCCTGCAGGGTGCGGCTACGCCCCATTCTGATGACTTCGTTCGCTACTTTAATCGGATTACTCCCCATGGCCTTGAAACTGGGTCAAGGTAGCGAGTCCTATGCACCTCTAGCTCAGGCATTGATAGGCGGTTTGATGCTGTCAGTTCTGCTAACAATATTTTTGGTTCCCGCAGGATTTTATCTGGCATATGGTCGCGAGCAAGTCGCCCGATGACATGTGTGCAGCTAGGAGATTTCATATCAGCCGCAAATTTTCAAACGTCGAGCGGTGACGGACTCAATGCGGCGATGCTAAGAGCAGATTATTTTCGAGAAGCCGAGTTCTGGTTTCTAGTCCAAACTCGACGAGTGCATTGCGATTTGGCATCAATTGCTCTGGTCGAGAGAGTGATTTTGGATCGGGATGATTTGTTCCTGGTGCAGGATTCCACCTGGGCGAGGTTGTGGGTAGCCTAAGCACAGAGATCCCCGGCTCCGCTCATTCGTAGCCTCTTGCCCGCCGTCAATTCCTGAAAGCCAGCTCTGAGATTCTCACCTGCCATGCAGACTACTTGATGGCCTCCGAAGCAGGTTTCATGCTTTGAAAGTGATGGTGTTGCTTGCCAGTTAGTCAATATTGTTCAAAATCGGAGAGATAGCTTACGCCTGATGTGTGCCATTGGGTCGCTCATCTGCGGAAATTTGCGGGGAGCTGGAGATGCCAGTTATGATGTCTCTCCGCATTTTCTGCGGAACTATCGAGTGAATTGGTGATTCGCTTCGAGACTCAAAAGGAATCAGCCTGCTATGCCGAAATTATTTAGGGGGCGCTGCCTCTTTCAGGAAGTTTTGTCTCTTACCAAGCACGAGATCGTCACGACCGGCGGTGACAATCAGCCATACACCATCAAATCCGGCGACACGCTCTAATAGCGAGGGCTGTAAGCTTTTCGTAAAGAAGTTTGCATGAAGAATTAACAAATCGTCTATTCCCGCGCAATCGGCAGGCTGAAGCTGAAGACGGAGCCGTATCCGGTCTGGCTGGTGACTGTGAGCGTTCCCTGGTGCGATTCTATAATGGCGCGACTGATTGGTAATCCCATACCGGTACCCGGTTTCTGCTGACTATGTGTGCGAGAGCGATAGAGTCTATCGAAGATGAAGGCCTGTTCCATTGGATCAATCCCGACGCCGCGGTCAGCGACATTGGTGACGATGTAGCCTTCCTTCTGTTCCGCTGAAATCGAAATCGGGGATTCGGCTTCAGAATACTTCGCCGCATTTTCCAAGAGGTTGCAAAGCACTTTGCCAATCATCATGGAGTCGGCAATTACCTTGGGGAGAGCAGGAATTGAGACCGTGACAGGGTGACTGGTCCACACCCATGCGCAATTCTCCTGCGCTTCGACCACGATGTCTCGCAGGTCGATGGGGTGCAAGTCCATATGCACCTCCTTTGCCTCTAACTGAGCCATCTCTACCGCCTGCCCCACCAGTTGGTTGATGCGATCCGCTTCTTCATCAATGATGGTCAACAGCGCGCGCCGATCTTCTGCATTCACCGTGTCCATTGTTAAAAGAGTGCCTGCTGCTCCCTTGATCGACGTCAGGGGTGTTCTGAGCTCATGCGTGATGGAATCCAGAATCAGATTGCGAAGACGCTCGCTTTCTTTATTGGCTTCACTACGCGCGACTTCTTCCAGAGCCTGGGCGCGGTCGAGCGCGATGGCAGCGAGTCCGCCGATGGCGCGCAGCGTATCCTTCGAGACTCTCAGGCCAATTAACTGGAGAAGACCTCTTGGCCGTACGCCTGCGCGTATCGGGATGTGAACGATTCCGTCAGGCAGGATCTCAGGATCTGACAGGCTCAAAGCGAGAAGGCGGAAATGAGGAAATTCCGCAGGAACGATTCGTGGTTCTCCTGCCTGATAGACCCGATCTCCATCAAGCAGATAAAGTGTGGACTGCTGCGCCTGCGACGCGATATTGATTAAAGTCGGGAGCGCGGCGGTGATCTCAGCCACGTTCTCCGTTTGCAGGAATTCGCGGCTGAGAGAGAAGAGCACTTCTAGCTCCCGTTGCCGCGCGCGCGCCTGATCTGCCTCCTCCTGCGCCGTCTGGGAGAGACGGCTCCCAATCACGCTGGTCACAAGAAACGCAAAGAGCGTTAACCAGTTCTGGGGGTCGGCAATGGTGAATGTCCCAACTGGCGGCAGGAAAAAGAAGTTATAGCAGGCGGTCGCCACAACGGAAGCAACCACAGCGTATCGAAGTCTCAACTGTGCCGCAACAACCAGCACATAGAGCACCAACGTGAGCGCGACCGTGGTCGGATTCGCGTGCAGCCAGAAATGGTATATGAGTACAATGGCCGCAAGAGCGCCAAACGTCGATAGCCAGTACATGATCGGTACTGAGCGTCGTGAATTCATGCGGAGATTTTACAGCGTGCCTGAAGCCAACGAATACGGCAGAAAGTCGCCAGAAGACTGGCTTCATTCCAGCGAACCGGAAAAAGAACGCGGTCTCTTTAAGGTATTTCTTGGCTACGCCCCTGGAGTCGGAAAGACGTTCAGCATGCTAAGCGAGGGCATTCGCCGGCGCAGCCGCGGTGAGGATGTTGTCATCGGCATCGTGGAAACACATGGCCGAAAAAGTACGGCAGAACTGGCAAGTAAATTGGAACAGGTCCCCCGCCAGATGATCGAATACAAGGGCACGACCTTTGCGGAGATGGACGTCAATGCCATTCTGGCCCGCGCTCCACAGGTGGTGCTTGTCGACGAACTGGCTCATACGAATATCGAAGGAAGCCGGTTTGCCAAGCGCTACGAGGACGTCTTTCTCCTCTTAGAGAACAAAATCGACGTTCTTTCGACGGTCAATATCCAACACGTGGAGAGCCTGACACCAAGAGTGCAGGCACTTACAGGGGTGACGATACGCGAGCAGGTGCCCGATTGGGTACTGGATCGAGCCGATGAGATCGTCATTAGCGATCTTACCCCTGAGGCTCTCGTGACCCGAATGCGGCGCGGCGATATTTACCCCGCCGATCGGATTGAACGATCACTGGCAAACTTTTTTCGGCGCGGGAACCTGATCGCTTTGCGGGAGATGGCGCTGCAGCGCGTGACACGCGCAGTGGATCGAACGCTGGATGAATATGTGAAGCGGAAGCGGCTGGGATCGCATTGGACGGTGGCGGAAAAGGTTGCTGTTTGCATCAGCGCCGGCCCACAAGCACGCGACCTCATTGCCCGGGGCGCCAGACTGGCGGAAGCACTTGACGCGGAGTTCCATGTGCTTCACGTCACCAACAAGGCGGACGACGAGGAAGAGCGCCGGAAGATGCTGGAGAGTAGTCTTTTATTCGCACGTCATCTCGGTGCGCAGATTGTTACTCTTCCTGCCGGAGATACGGCAAAGGTAACAGCAGCGTACATTTGTGAGCAGCGGATCACACAGGCTATCGTTGGACGCTCCGCAACGCACGGCTTACGTTCCTATCTGTACTACTATGCGTTGCAGAAGTTTATGGCCGAAGCTCCTCACGTTGACCTTCATATCGTAACGCGGGAGGTCCATTGAAACGGATTCTGGTTGTCGATGATGAGCGGCAGATTACGACGATCCTTCGCACCTCTTTGCAAAATAGCGGCTACCTGGTGGACACGGCAAAGAACGGATTAGAGGCATTTCAAAAGTTCGAGGCAGATCCTCCGGATCTGATTATCACGGACCTTTCGATGCCGGAGATGAATGGCCTTGAATTGACGCAGGCAGTGCGTCGCCTCGCAGCAACGCCGATCATTGTCCTGAGCGTGCGCGATACCGACACCATGAAGGTCACAGCGTTGGATGAAGGCGCGGATGACTATCTCACAAAGCCGTTCAGCATGAATGAACTGCTGGCCCGGGTGCGCGCACAGCTGCGACGCAATGGAACCGAGACTCTGACGGAAAATGAGTTACGCGGTGGAGACTTCGAGATCGATCTCGCTGGGCATCGCGCCACCTTATGCGGAACCGAGCTCCATCTCACACCAAAAGAGTTTGAACTGCTGGCTCTTCTCTTGAAGAATGCTGGAAGAGTGATGACCCATAAGGTCCTGTTGCGCCATATCTGGGGACCGGCAGGAGACTCGCAACCGGAATACATCCGGGTGCTGATCGGACAACTTCGCAAGAAGCTGGATCGGGGCACAGGGACGCGGTACATTCAGAGCGAACCCTGGATTGGGTATCGACTCATCCCTGAGGGTACCACCCGCTCCACAGATTAACTCCTTCCTTTATGACTTCTTTATAAATTCCCTACGGACTTTCTACGGGCTCTCAGCCTTCAATAGGCAAAGAGGAAGTATGAAGTCTCAAATGACATCTCTGCTCATCCTGATCCTGTTCAGTTCTGCCACTGTGCTTCGCGCGCAAACACCGATCGTCCCGTCTACAACGGGACCGCAGGCAGATCGCGAAGCTGAGATTCGGAATCTTCAGCAGGAACTCAAAGCAATCTCAGACCGTCTTGAACGGCTGGAGGCTGAGGGCGCTCAGCCGAGAGCAGCCAGTGCACCCTCCACAGCAGCATCTGCTCCGAGTCCAGTTGCAGAAGCTTCGGCGGCCCCAACGTTCGTCTCAGCTGATGCTCCTACCCTGTCTTTCTTCCGTGGAACCACCCTCAACTTCGGTATCGATGGCTATTACGGCTACAACTTCAACGCACCCATCGGTCGCGTCAATTTGCTGCGCGCCTACGATGTCACAAGTAACAGCTTCAATCTCAATCAGGTGAACTTTATTGTGGAGCACCTGCCCACGGCGGAGAGCCGCTTCGGTGGACGCGTCGATCTTCAGTTCGGCCAGGCAACCGATGCGCTGCAAGGGTCCAGCGTCAACGAGCAGCGTCCGCAGGTATGGCGAAACCTCTTCCAGGCTTATGGTTCCTACCTCGCGCCCCTAGGCTCCGGTCTTCAATTGGATTTTGGAAAATTTGCAAGCTCCTTAGGAAACGAGGGCAATTACAGCAAAGACCAGATTGCCTACTCACGTGCTTACAGCTTCAATTACCTGCCCTTTTATCACGTGGGTCTTCGTGCCAACTACAACATCACGCCAAAGGTGAACTTCACCTATTGGCTGGTGAATGGAGCCAATGATACCGAGGACCTGAACGGATTCAAGTCGCAAGGTTTCCTCTTTGCCCTCAAGCCGACCTCCTCGTTGACCTGGAACATCAACTACTACTTCGGGCAAGAAGCGCGCGACGTTCAGTCAACACTGAACCCAAGCGCACCGGCTTCACCGACTCAGCCAGGACTGCCTACGACAAACATCTCTCCTGCTCCGGCCGGGCGCGAGCACATCTTCGACACGTATGCAACGTGGCAGGCCACCTCTAAGCTCACACTGATCGGCGAAGCGGATTACGTTCTCAACCGATCGGTGAGCGAGCAGTCGCCAGCACGCGTAGCGATCGGCGGTTTCACTGCGAAGTATGCTTTAGCGCGCAACTGGACCATTGGCGCTCGCACGGAGTACTTTGACGATCGCGGCGGCCTGTTCAGTGGCACTACGCAAGCACTCAAGGAAGCAACCGTCGTATTGGATCACAGCTTCGCTCCTGGATTTATTGGCCGCGCTGAATATCGTCGCGACTGGTCCAATCAGCGCTTCTTCTTGAGCGATACCGCGGGCTCGTTAATGCATGCACAAACCACCGCAACTCTCGGTCTCATGTACTGGTGGGGCACCAAGCAAGGCAGTTGGTAAGGAGAGAACTCAATGCTCGATCTGATTGCTGTCACTTTCCTCATATTCGTTTTCGGCCTGGCCCTCGCGTATGTCCTGGGTTGCGACCGTCTCAAAGGAACACGCTCATGAGTCTTAATGCAATTTTGCTGACGCTTTCGCTCTTATTGATGGTTTACCTCGTTTGTGCTCTTTTGCGCCCGGAGAAATTCTGACCATGACTCTGAACGGTTGGCTCCAAATTGCTCTCTTTATCACGACGATCCTGCTCGCGGCTAAGCCCATGGGCAGCTATATGACTGCGGTCTTCGAGCGCCGGAAGACCTTCCTTGATCCCATCTTGAATCCATGCGAGCGCCTGCTTTATCGTCTCACTGGCATCGATCCGGATGAGGAGATGCGCTGGACACAATATGCCGTGGCTATGCTTGTCTTCAGCGCAGTTACCTTGCTGCTAACCTACGTCGTCGAAAGGCTGCAGGCGTATCTTCCCTGGAATCCTCAACACCTGCCCGCCGTCGAGTCCTCCCTTGCGTTGAATACCGCGATCTCGTTCACGACAAACACGAACTGGCAGTCGTACACCCCTGAATCCACCATGAGTTATCTGACCCAGATGCTGGGATTAGCAACCCACAACTTCTGGTCGGCCGCGGTGGGCATGGCTCTCGCAATCGCGTTCGTGCGGGGAATCGCACGCCGGGAGATGAAGACGATCGGCAACTTCTGGGTCGATCTGACGCGCGGCACCTTGTGGGTCCTGCTTCCTATTTCTATCGTCCTCTCTCTTGCTCTTGTTACTCAAGGAGTCGTCCAAAATCTAAAACCGTACGACTCGGTGAAACTTGTTGAGCCGCAGACCGTGACGGGCAGCGATGGGAAGACCTCCACGGTCACGACTCAAACGATCGCACAAGGGCCGGTCGCCTCGCAGGAGGCGATCAAGATGCTGGGAACGAACGGCGGCGGTTTTTTCAACGCGAATAGCGCCCATCCGTTCGAAAATCCCACACCACTATCCAACTTCCTACAAATGGTGGCCATCTTTCTGCTTCCGGCCGGTCTCTGTATCACGCTGGGCCAGATGGTCAAGTCACCGAAGCACGGCTGGGCTGTTCTTGGTGCGATGGTCGTGTTATGGTTCGCCGGAACCTTTACAGCCTATTGGGCTGAATCACACGGCAATCCACTGCTCCATAACGTGGATGCAAAGGTGTCGCAGTTGCAATCCGGCGGCAACATGGAAGGCAAGGAAGTTCGTTTCGGCATTGCAAATTCCGCGCTCTTTGCCGCTGTCACCACAGACGCGAGCTGCGGCGCGGTTAACAGCATGCACGACAGCTATACGCCGCTCGGGGGCTTGATTCCATTGACCAACATGCTCCTGGGAGAAGTCGTCTTCGGTGGCGTGGGTGCCGGCCTCTACGGCATGCTGGTCTTTGTCGTAATGTCCGTATTCATTGCGGGTCTCATGGTCGGTCGAACGCCGGAATACCTGGGCAAAAAGATCGAATCCTTCGACGTGCAGATGGCAATGCTGTACCTTCTCATCTTCCCGTTGATCATTCTTGGCTTTACTTCCATCTCAGTCCTGATGCCGAATCTCGGCCTCGGCAGCCTTACCAATCATGGACCGCATGGCCTGAGCGAGATTCTTTACGCCTACACTTCCGCCACCGCCAACAACGGATCCGCCTTCGCGGGCCTGAGTGCCAACACACATTGGTACAACTACTCGCTTGGCACGGCCATGTTCTTCGGACGTTTCATGATGATGATTCCGATGCTGGCCATTGCCGGAAATCTCGCCGGCAAGAAGATCGTACCCATGTCTTCCGGAACATTCCCGGTTACAACACCGCTGTTCACCACCTTGTTGACCGCTGTGATTCTGGTTGTAGGCGCGCTCACATTCTTCCCCGTTCTTTCTCTCGGCCCGGTGCTGGAACACCTTTTGATGCGGGCCGGCCAACTGTTCTAGCTCAGAAAGAGAAACAACTATGTCTACCCACGCAAAACCTCGATCCCTTTTTGATCGGCAGATCATGAGTCGTGCAGCTGTGGATGCATTGGTTAAACTCAACCCGCGCCTCATGATGAAAAATCCGGTGATGTTCGTCGTCGAGTTCGGGAGCGTCCTGACGACAGTTCTCCTCATCGTCAACCTGATTACGTCCGAAGGCCACTTCCGCTTCAATCTGCAGATCACCCTGTGGCTTTGGTTCACTGTCTTGTTTGCGAACTTCGCAGAAGCAATGGCGGAAGGTCGCGGCAAGGCTCAAGCCGATGCCCTGCGCCAGGCCAAATCGGAGACGACGGCGCACCGCATCGGCAAGTCCGGGTCCGTGGAAGAGGTACCGAGCTCACATCTCCGGGTCGGCGATGTTGTTCGGGTTACAGCAGGGCAGATGATTCCTGGCGATGGTGAAGTCGTAGATGGCGCAGCGTCTGTCGACGAATCAGCGATCACCGGAGAATCCGCGCCTGTGATCCGCGAAGCCGGTGGCGACCGCTCTGCCGTAACGGGTGGCACACGAGTGCTCTCTGACATTCTCACCATCCGCATTACTTCGAATCCAGGTGAGACCTTTCTTGACCGCATGATCGCGCTCGTCGAAGGAGCAGAACGTCAGAAGACTCCAAACGAAATCGCACTGAATATTTTGCTGGCTGGGCTCACGATTATCTTTCTGCTTGCGGTTGTCACGCTGCAGCCCTTTGCTTTCTACTCCGGCGCTCCACAGACGGTCTTTGTTCTGGTTTCTCTGCTGGTCTGCCTCATTCCAACAACCATAGGAGGTCTGCTGTCGGCGATCGGTATCGCAGGCATGGACAGGTTGGTTCAACACAACGTTCTTGCAACCTCTGGTCGTGCGGTCGAGGCGGCCGGCGATGTGAATACACTTCTGCTGGATAAAACCGGGACGATCACCATCGGAAATCGACAGGCCGCAGAGTTCTTTCCAGCGCCAGGAGTCACCGCAGAACAACTCGCGGACGCCTCTCAGCTCTCATCGCTCTCCGACGAGACACCTGAGGGACGGTCCATCGTCGTACTCGCAAAAGAACAATATAATCTGCGCGGACGTGAGCTCGGCCAATTGCATGCAGAGTTTGTACCGTTCTCCGCGACAACACGCATGAGCGGCATCGAGGTGGATGGGCGTTCGATTCGCAAGGGCGCGGAGGACGCGATTGCCCTCCATCTTAAAGCATACGGTTCTTCGATCCCCGGTGCCGTCCACGCCACCGTAGAGGAGATCGCCCATAAAGGAGGAACTCCCCTGGTTGTTGCTGAAAACGGCCGCGCGCTTGGAGTGATTTATCTCAAGGACGTGGTCAAGGGAGGCATGAAAGAACGTTTCGAGCATCTTCGTGCCATGGGCATCCGCACCATTATGATCACAGGCGACAATCCCTTGACCGCCGCAGCGATCGCGCGAGAGGCTGGTGTGGACGACTTTCTTGCCGAGGCCAAGCCCAAAGACAAGATGGACCTAATCAAGCGGGAGCAAGCTGAGGGTAAGCTTGTGGCGATGACCGGAGACGGTACAAACGACGCTCCAGCACTCGCACAGGCCGACGTAGGCGTCGCCATGAATACCGGCACGCAGGCCGCGAAGGAGGCCGGCAACATGGTGGATCTGGACTCCAATCCAACCAAGCTGATAGAGATTGTTGGCATCGGCAAGCAGTTGTTGATGACTCGCGGTGCATTGACGACGTTTTCTATCTCGAACGATGTCGCGAAGTACTTCGCGATCATCCCGGCCATGTTCGCCGGCGTGTTCCCGGTGTTGAACGCTCTCAACATTATGCATCTGCATAACGCACAGTCCGCGGTTTTGTCAGCTGTGATATTCAATGCCCTCATCATTGTGGGTCTGATTCCACTGGCGCTGCGCGGCGTCAATTACAGGCCCATGTCGGCGGCTTCGCTCCTTAAACGGAACCTCACCATCTATGGCTTGGGCGGAATCATCGTGCCGTTTATTGGAATCAAGGTATTGGACATGCTCATCGTGGCACTACATCTGGCGTAGTCCGCCAGAGACGGGAGACTTTTGTGAAACTCATTCGCATCGCCTGTATCTATACATTCGTTACAGCTCTTCTTCTCGGCATCGTCTATCCTCTCGCCATAACAGGCATAGCCCAGCTCACCATGCGAGACAAGGCGAATGGACAGTTAATTGCCCGGAATGGCGAGACCATCGGGTCCGCGATCATCGGCCAACCCTTCAAGGGCTCCGGCTACTTTCATAGCCGTCCTTCTGCCGCCGGCACAGGCTATGACGCTTCCGCTTCCTCTGGATCGAACTATGCCCCTACTAACAAAACGCTTATTGACAGGGTCTCCGCTAGCATACAGAGTGAATCGAACGGAGCACTTGTTCCGATCGATCTGGTCACCGCTTCAGGGTCAGGCCTGGACCCAGACATCAGCCCTGCTGCCGCTTACTACCAGGCACCGCGCATCGCTAGGGAGCGCCATATGAGTGAAGAAGCAGTCGAAGCCCTGATCTCGCTGTACATACAGCCTCGCCAGTTCGGACTGCTCGGAGAACCACGTGTAAATGTTCTCGCTCTCAATCTAGCATTAGCTGAAGCAAACCCCAATGCCAGAAAATAACTTCAGAAATCAGGTCAGCGCCCGTAAGGATTTCCTGGGCGGCGCAGTCCTTTGCTCTAGCTTTCGATACAGAAGCTCGAGATTGTATGCATCTCTTTAGCAAAGGAAAGACATACGGGGATGCAACATGGCGGTCGATATATCTTCGCTGCGAAGGGCCTGATGAACAGTTTCGCTGATAAGCGGGGGAATCTCTCCTCGATCGGCCACTAGTGAATGGATCGCCGGGATAGAAAAATGCCCGTTCGAGTACCGTGAAAACGTACTTCTCGAAAGCAATCCCGGCATCGATTCTCAATGAGCGCGAAATCGCCAATGCATCATTGATAGTTACGAATGGGATGCCACGGCCGCGTACTCTCTTCAGAGAGCTGTGAGCGGCCTGGGAAGAAACTGCTCATAAACCGATGAGAGTCGCCTTGCGGCGGCTCTCTGGCGAACTCTTGTCAGGCGCTTGCTGGCAAGCTGGTAATAAGCATCGTCCATTTCTACGCCGATATATTTGCGTCCCGTAAGAAGTGCTGCTGCGCAGGTCGATCCACTGCCGCAGAACGCGTCGAGCACGATCTCGCCTGAGAGAGTAAAGCTGCGAATCAGTTGCGCAGCGTCTGCACTGGTTTTTGCGTAGGATGCAGCTTGTTGCCACTGTAGGGCATATCCATCACTGTCACTTGTAGGTTGGAGCGATTGTCGGTTGGAAGCCAGGTCGATACAGATCTTCCCGTATCATTCTCAATTCAGCGTTCAACAGTGAGTGGCTTAAATGAATCCGACTAATTTCCCGCAGGAACAGCCTCAAAGGTTCCAGTACCTCGGCGAGCGTGGAAGGTTCCGATGATCTTATTACCTTGGACTACACCTGCGGCGCGTGGGCCGTCGATGCGGCCACGGAAGGTGAGGATATCGCGTGTTTTGGTCTTGAAAACGATGTGCTGATTATTGATAGTGCCTTCAACGCTTCCGGACTGATTGGGCCCCTTGAAGTGTCCTTTGACTTGAGTGCCGTTCTGCTGGATCTCAATTTCTTTGGTGGATGTGGTCCCGTTGGGATCGTGGCAATAGAAGTTCCACTTGCCTGCGGCCTGCGCTGGCGGCTGGTCTGAGGGCGCTTGCTGCGCTATAGCTCCAAGGGGGGCGATGAGGAAGAGCCCAAGATAAAAAGTGAAGAGGCGCCGCGTAATGCTGTTCATGGATCGCTCCTTTGTGCAATAGCGGCTTGACTGCAATTGCCTCCGCTACATGTATAAGGCAAGTATGACGAGATGGCGACAGGAAGGCTCTAGTTGTCGTTACACGACGGTCTGTGTAGTGCTACACGATTGGCCGTGTAGCACTCTCTATTTCTTTCCGCAGTATGGCGGAGCTAGGCTCGAAACAATGGCTATGGTGGCGTTACGCCGCAAGAGCGGCGGTTTAGTCGTGGGGACGACTATATCCGAACGGCTCGTGTAGTTGATATGGAAGCTTGTGAAAGGATGTGCACGCTATGACGGATCTACTGAGCCGAAGGAAGATGATGCAGGAGCTGCTGAGCGTGGGTACCGTGGCATTTGTGGGCCCCGCAAAGGGCCTCCTGGCGCAGCTGAGGCGTGACGGGCGCCCTACCGGGCTGGAGACAGGCGAGATGAATCGGATCGACCAGGCTTTTCGCAGGAAATATCAGATTCCAGCGAGTTCGATCGCTATGTCACGAAATGGGCAGATTGTGTACGAACACGCTGGTGGTATGGCAGACAAGCAGCAGGCGGTGCAGGCAGAGGAGGCGAGTCTTTTCCGAATTGCCAGTGTTACCAAGCCGATTACCTCTGTAGCGATCTTTATGCTGGTGGAACAGGGAAAGCTGAACCTGAACGACAAGGTCTTCGGGCCTTCCGGTGTGTTGGGGACCAAGTATGGAAGGGGTCCTTACAAGCAGTATGTGACGGACGTGACCGTCGACAGTCTACTAACGCACACATCGGGCGGCTGGCCGAACGATAGCACAGACCCTATGTTCAGCCATGATAGTTGGGATTATCAGAAGCTGATTGAATGGACGATTGCGAATCTGCCATTAACATATCCGCCGGGACAGCACTGGGCGTACTCGAACTTCGGGTATTGCGTACTGGGGCGGGTGATCGAGGCAGTAACGGGACAGCCGTATGCGACGTGGGTTCAGGCAAATGTACTGGCTCCGTGTGGGATTACGAAGATGCAGATTGCGGCAAACAAAGAGAACCAGCGGGCTTCGAATGAGGTGGTGTATTACGGGCAGTTTGGTGAGAATCCATACAACATGAACGTGACTCGGATGGACTCGCATGGCGGGTGGATCGCGACACCGACGGACCTGGTGAAGTTTCTGAACCATGTGGCTGGCGCACCAGGAATCCAGGCGCTCCTGAGGCCGGCGACGATCAAGATGATGACCACTCCCGCGGCGGCTTACGACGAGAATGCGCAGGCGAAGTATGCACGCGGTTGGATGGTGAGGAACAACGGTGCAGGCAACTGGTGGCACAACGGTAGTCTGCCGGGGTCAACGACGATTATGGTGCGGACAGCGACTGGGATGTGCTGGGCGGGTTTGACGAACACTCGCTCACAGCCCGCGAATGAGATCAATGCCTCGCTGGACCAGATGATTTGGAATATGGCGCGATGCGTTCCGGAGTGGGGAGCGTAATTCCGGGGCAGACAGCCCTGGCATGGCCCGTGGATCTTCATCCGAATGAAGCTACCTATTGGTGCCTTAAAGGGTGTTGGGCCGTCGCTCCTATCTTCGTTGACAATAGCTAAGTGGCGACGGCTTACCCTGTTCGTAATCTGCTAAATTACGGCAGAGATGAAATGAATGGTTTTCTTTCCGCCCTCTTCGGAATAATAAACGGTTTGTTTTCCGGATTTCCCGATGCTACGAGCTGCATCTTCGGCTGCGCGATCTGTGAGATCGAACGTTTGCACGGAATCATCAGCCGCTTTGATCGATATCTTCTTCGCTGCTAGATCCATGTGAGAGACCGTGCCTTTGGCGGCCCGCAATCCATCGTCTCCAAGCCGGTCCACTTCATGGACTGTCTCTCGTCCGCCTTCGACAGTGTAGTGAACTGCTACGTTGCCGCCGACTCTAATGCCGCGCAGACCATCTGCCGCACCGTTCCCGGTGTGTACGACCAGATCATCAGCCAAGCTGTAGCTATGTCTCGCTCCATCAGCTGTGTCAATCGTTACGACCTTGGTGGTCGCATCGATCTTCTTTACAGATCCCTCTACCGCACCTACGACATCCTGCGCAGCAAAAACGGTTGCCGCCTGGCTTGCTACCCCGACAACGACCATCGCCTTGAAGGCCTGTTTTAAATAATGATTCATTTGTTCTCCTCCTTTTCCTATAGATCAAAATTAATCGGCGAGGCGCTGGGAACCTATAGTTGTGACTACACGGCACCTCTGTGTGGCACCACACACACCGCGTAATTCGAACAATATGTGGAACCACACGAATGCACCGTGTAGAACCACACGGCTATTTATGTATCGATACGTCTGTCAGGATGCAGGAACAGTCGTTAGGATGAACTATGTTCGCTGCCCAGGTCTGTCGATGAAGATTTTGATTGTAGATGACAATGCAACAATAAGGCGGCTGATACGTCATGCTGTCCGCGAGATTGCAGAAGAAATACGTGAATGCACCGATGGCAATCTAGCACTTTCTGCATATGCTGACTTTCAACCCGATATCGTGCTGATGGATATACGAATGCCAGGAACAGACGGGTTGATCGCAACCAGGCAGCTGAAAGGCAAGTATCCCTCTGCCCGAATCTTTATCGTCACTGACTACGACGACGATGAAATGCGCAATGCTGCGCGAGACGCGGGAGCTTCTGGATATGCGTTGAAGCAGAACCTGACCAGCCTCGAGGACCTTATCCTCGGCCAATAGAGAGAAAGTGGGGCATTTTCGGGCTAGTGCGGGGATATGTGAAGATTTCGATCATTAGTGCAGACGTTCGTGTAACGCAGCGCGATGCTGCAGTGCGAACCGGGCCAAAGCATTAGCCCCTTCTATATTCAGCTTCCGACACATGTTTGTGCGGTGGTTCTCTACGGTACGGTAGTGAACGGAGAGTTCGTCTCCGATTTCCTTGCTGGAAAGGCCATCGGCGATGAGGCGCAGGATCTTCTTCTCGGTAGGGGTGAGAGCACTGATATCGAGAGCTAGACCGCCGCCACTTCCATCAGAGCTCTGTTTAAGCAGAATCGCTGCCATCGTCGAGCCGATATAGGTGCGGCCCGTATGAACCGCATGAATTGCTGCGGTGACCTCTTCCGTCTCGCTACCTTTTAGCAAATACCCCTTTCCACCGGCATCCATGGCTGTACGCATCAGATCTTCATCGGCGTGAAAGGTCATAAAGATAATCCGAGTTCCTAGATCTTGCGCTGTCGCTTCGCGCGCGACGCCGAGTCCATTGAGTCCAGGCATATCGATGTCGAGGACGGCTACATCAGGTTTGTATTCGACGATCTTACATAGAGCCTCATTACCATCAGACGCTTCAGCCACAACAACAAGCGAATCGTCTTCTTCGATGGATGCCTTCAACCCGCGCCGTACAACCGGATGATCGTCAGCCAGCAGCAGACGAATGGGATCGCTCATTGGCTTGCTCTACTCCTATCGGGAAATCAATTATAAGCGTGGTCCCCCCATTTACCTCGCTTTTGATTTGCATTTTGCCGCGCAATAGCATTGCCCGTTCGCGCATTCCCGTCATGCCAAAGCCTCCAGGACCGGACACAATAGTGCGGGGCTCGGAAGACAACCCTTTGCCGTTATCCGAGATACTGAGGGTAACCTGAGTTTTCGTGCAGCGAACAGTAACGCTACCACGGGTCGCACCCGAGTGTTTCACAATATTATTCAGAGCTTCTTGAACGATTCGAAAGAAGTTGATCCGCAGCTCCTCAGGGAAGACTTTGTCGATATTCTCTAGGTCAGTTGTTATCTCGATCTGAGAAGCTCTGGCGATGGTCTTGCCGAGTGCATGGATCGCCTTGGTTAGCCCAAGACGGTCGAGCTGAAACGGACGCAATGCATAAGAAATCGTTCGCGTCTCTTCGAGAGCGTGTGAAGCCTCAGCACTAATTTCTTCCAGAATCTCAACTTTATCTGCGTCGCTGTGCTGTTTGCCCTTGCGGCGTAATAAGAATAGGGTGAGATTACTGATCACGATCAATCGCTGGCCAAGGCTGTCATGCAGTTCTGCTGCGATGCGCCGGCGTTCATTCTCCTGAGAGGCTATCAACTCACGCGAAAACGCCTGTTGCGCCTTCTGTTCTTTCCTCAGTTGACGTACACGAAATGTCCAAGCTATTCGGATTGCTACCAGGATTGCAGCAACCAGCAGCGCGATAAACCATGGACGACGGTAGAATGGCGGGACCACCGTTATCATCATTGTCGCCGAATCGACGCTTTCAACCCCATCGCTGTTGTGTGCGGATACCAGAAACTTATATTGGCCGGGTGGCAAATGCGTGTAATAGGCTGTGCGTCGCGATCCAACCTCTTGCCAGTCGTTGTCAATGCCTTCCAGCATGTAACGAAAGGACGTCTGCTCAGGCTTGAAGTAGGTTAATGCGGTATAGTTCACCTCTAAATTGGTCTGCCCGGGACGCAGCACCACCTGACTTGTTTCGGGTTGCAGATTGTGTTCAACATAAGAGGACTCAATCTTGACACGTGGCGGTGTACTAGCGGCTCTTACAACGGCAGGATCGATGACCGCAACACCCTTTTGCGTGGGGAACCACATCACACCCTGATCGTCCGTTGCACCTGCTGGCCATAACCCCCCGTTACACTCTACGCTCACCATGCCATCAGCACGACCGTAGGCCACAGAGATGACGCGGGTACGCCGTCCATCCGCAACATCTTCTAGCTCGCTACGGCGGACCCGGTAAATACCACTATTGGAACTTATCCAGAAAAAGCCTTTTTTATCCTCGAGCATCTGGAACGCTCCGTTATCAAAAAGCCCTTGATCTTGGCTGAAATCCACCCATTTCCCATCACGGAGCCAGCCAATACCGCCGTCATAGGTGCCCACCCATATCTCACCCGACGCATCCTCCATAATAGAGCGAATATTGTTACTGGGCAGGCCTTGTCCTTCTGTCCACTTCGTGATCTCACCACCATGAAGACGAGTGAGGCCACCATAGCCGCCGATCCACAGATCACCTTTGTGATCGGAGATGATCACACGCACATCGTCGGCCGCAAGGCCAGTACGC
This sequence comes from Edaphobacter sp. 12200R-103, assembly GCF_010093025.1. Lineage (GTDB taxonomy): Bacteria > Acidobacteriota > Terriglobia > Terriglobales > Acidobacteriaceae > Edaphobacter. The sequence goes on from NZ_CP048114.1 coordinate 3,968,532, forward strand.
GTTGTCATCCAATGGGAGTTCGCCCCGTCGAGGACGTACATACCGTTCGACGTTCCAAACAACTTGGCACCTTCTTTTGTCTCGAAGATCACTTGAGCTGCGGGCAGATCTTTTGGTAGGCCGGCGGGCGTGGAAAAATGGCCGTTCGCTAAGACTCGAACACCATTGTGGGATCCTATCCAGAGCGTATTGTTCTTGTCTTCAGCCAAAGCGGTGACCAGACCGGGCAGTCCATCCTTCTGCGTGAAAGCGCGGATAACTTGTCCGTTACGAATAAGCGAAATACCGGCGGGCCAACTGCCCACCCAGATGTCTCCATTTCGCGCGCGCATTACCGGATACACATTGTCGCTGGCAAGTCCTTGCGATGATGTCAATGTCCTAATCGACTGTTGTTGAATCCGAAAAAGGCCTTCTCCTTCGGAGCCGACCCACATATTGTCGTCACTGTCACGCAATAGGACGTTGTACGGGATGCCATGCTCCGAATCTCCGGAAGGAAAGAAAAGACTGCGGGCGAAATTCTGTGAGATATGAACCCTCCAATTGCGCCTGGTCTGATTGACGAAATCGGTCACAATCTCACCTCTTTGGACGATGTATTGTCCGCCAATCAACCGACCCAATCGGCCATCATGTGTACCCACCCAGACCATGCCATCGCCACCGATTGCCACACCGCGGATCTGTTCGGGTTTCAAACTGGATGGCAAGGTGTACTTTTCAAGGCGACCATGAGCGAGGCAGATCAATTGATGGTCTCTCTGTGCCCAGAACCCTGTACCGACCCACCATAAGGGGATGAAATGAAGGCTATCGTCACTATAGGACTCACGTTCAAACCGTTGTTTGGCGGGGTTCCACTTGTAACTATGCTCGTCAGCGAGTGCCCAGATGCCCCCTCGATGGTCTGTTGTGACTGCGCTTACGGAGTGCGGTCGGATACCAGCTGCCTCATTTAATAGATCGAAGCGTCCTTGATGAAAACGAATGAGATTATTGTCTTCGCTGGCGAGCCAGAGATCCCCGCGATCGCCTGGGACCATGGATGTGAAGCGATTGGAAGTAATCCCAGGTGTATTGCTCTTGTTGAAGGCAGTAAAACGTATGCCGTCGAATCGCGCTATGCCGTTCAATGTTGCGACCCAGATATATCCGTCAGGCGTTTGCACAATGCCGCGCACGCTATTTTGCGGTAGACCTGATTCTGCCGTCCACTGGGTGGCTCGATACTGTGCGCCAGCATCTCTGACGGAAGAGAGTCCTAGCAGCACGATCCAGAGTAGAGCATGACTGCGTGGCCATCTTATCACAGAGCTCACATCCATCGGCAATCTCGACACGCTATATCCTGCGTGGAGGCAGGGATTTCGATTTCTTGTTGTCGCAATTGTACCCCTGTCATGGGGTAAGGACGTAGATGGGAGGTCCCGATAAAAATGCCCGGCCGCAGAATGTGCGGCCGGGCCATTAGGCGAGGACCCTTACAGGTTATTTCGTCACGGAAACCGTCTCGAGCATCATCAAGCCCAACTGATCATCGCCGATAGAGATGGCCAGGGCTCTATTGTTGTCAATAGGATAATACCCGTAACTGGACTGGCTCGAGAACGACATCGCGTTGAGACCTGTAAAGGTTAGTAGCCCATCGTTGCTATTCTCCCCACCATTCAGCAGAGCGTTACTCGCAAGCGGATAATTCTGAGCGTTGTAGTCTGTAAAGCCTGCAATGTTATCCGAGTTGATGGTAACCGGCCCAACAGCTCCCCACTGTGAAGCTCCATCATCATTGAGGGTGCCCTGCGCGGAAAGTGCATAGTTACCCTCGAAATCGGCTCCATTAGCGGATTGCACGTAGGCGATTCCACCGGTGGCTTGCAAGTCGTCGACACCGATGATGAGCGCATCTCCGTTGCCGTCGAGATATCCCTGGAAGGTGAAGGTTCCGACTATATTTGACGGTTGGACGTTCGTAAGAGTGACACGACCCGTGGGGTCGACGGTGTAGCTGCCGCTGATGTTGTTACCATTGTGAATGGTCAGGTCGTTGAAAACCATCCTGCCACCAAGCGTGCCATCGGGATTGAAGCCGAAGGCACCGCCTATCATGACGTTGGTGTTGTTTGCGTCCTCACCGAAGGAGCCATAGGCGTAGGAAGAGTTGGATATCGACGCTTGCGAGAACTTGCCTGTGTTGGCTCCCTGGGCAAGGGCTACGCCGCCAAGCACTCCATTCAGTGAATCGTTTTGGTTCTCGAGGAGCTGGATCTTATTTCCCACGATATAACCGGTGAGAACGAAGCCGGGGACCTGAGAGTTGGAGTTAGGTGCAAGGTTGATCGTAATCCGGCCAAAGGCATCCGGCGCGCTAACATTACCAGAAGCAAACGTCTGGGCCTGGCCAAAGTCGCCGTTGTCATTGAAGTCGAAGACGCTGCCTGATGTCACCAGGTTGCCGGCATTGAAGTTAAGGATGCCGCCGATCACGAGCTGTCCGACGGGCGTTCCATCATCAACACCGTTCACCATAAATGCATAGCCTCCATTCAAGGTTGAGGTGCTGGTCTGAAGATCGATTGATCCAGTCGCGGAAGCGAAGGAATCGAATTCTGAGATCACAACGCGCGAAGCCGAAACAAGAGTACCGCGAAATGTCTCTACACCATTGACACCGATGTTGCTATTGGAAGTGGCGAGAGTGATTTGAGTATTGCTTCCAGGGGTCAACGTAATACTGCTGCCGGCGGCTTGGACAGTATCCGTCGTGTAGGCGTAACTCGGATCAACAAAATCTTGCTCCCCGCCGATGATGACTCCGCCCTTTACGCTAAAAGCACCGACGACGTAGTAGTTACCGTTATTATCTTGTCCTGAAAGGTTGTAGACATAGTTGCCGTCTGCGAGCACCGACGGAGCCGGAGTTGTGATGGTGACATTCGCCGTAACGGACTTTGTCGGGTCAGTGACCGAGGTCGCAGTGATAGTAACTGCACTGCCTGTCGGCGCCGACGTGGGAGCGGTATAGGTCGTTGCTGCTCCACTGCTGGTCTGAGAGGGGCTGAATGTACCGCACTGAGAGCTTCCGCAACTTACGTTCCAGGTGACACCAGCATTCGCGGTGTCATTGTTCACGAGTGCGACAATGGATGCGGTGGTTCCCACCATGAGAGACGATGGTGGCGTAGTAGTCAGCACAACTGAGATCGGCTGTGCCGGAGTTGGTGTGATGGTGATCGTGGCGGAGACGGACGTCGTCCTGTCTGAGACGGACGTCGCAGTGATGATAACAGTCGCTCCGCTGGGGACGGCAGACGGGGCAGTATAGGTAGTGGCCGAGCCACTGTTCGTTGTAGATGAGCTAAAGCTCCCGCAGGAGTTGCTGCTACAGGTTGTCGTCCAGATAACTCCGGCGTTGGTTGCGTCATTGCTAACTGTGGCAGATACCGTTGTTGCAGTCCCGACCTGCAGAGTAGAGACAGGCTGAGATGTAAAAGTAACAGAAAGGGCAGGTGGAGCGGGAGTATTGCCGCCACTGGTACCGCTGCTGCAGCCGACTACCAGCAGAGCAATGAATATCGCGGTCGCGAAGGAAAAGAGCATACGGAGGCGATTCACTGTGCACCTCCTACGGCGGCATTTTTGCCACGCGGGCGATTACCCTGCGTTGAGGCCGTCGAGTTGATCTTGGCCGGCATGCCGTGAATACCGCGGACCTTCAGTGTTTGCTGTCCAAGGGTGAGTTCGCGTACAAGCAGATAGTTGGTTCCGTTGAAGCTTCGAACGACGCCTTTGATCGTGATCACTTGACCCGGCGCCAGAGTCTTCTTAGTTTCGTTGTCAAGATGCGAGCCAACATTGGCATATAAAACACCTTGAGAACCATCCATCAGCAAATTCAAACCGGCAGGGGCCCCCATAACAGGCTTCGTCATGAGCTCACGAATCGCTCCGGAGAAGGTGATTTCGTCCGAGGCCCTCCAGTGATGGATGGTTGTAATTGTTGTAGAAGTTTCGTTTGCACAAGCTTCCTGTGTCGCTCCTGGCACAACTCCCAGAGCACACGCGCAGGCAGCCACAAAGACGACGCATCTTGGCATTTTCATAGTGGGTCTCTCCAAAGGTTTCGGCCTCTGCACGTTGGCGAATGTGCAGCAACCCCAGAGGGCAAGCCGTATGGACTCACAGTAAGGTTTGAGGAGAACTCAAACAATGAGTGTCATCACACGGCACATGCGTGTGGTGCTACATAACCGCGACGTCGATCAAGCTTGTATCTACATACTTCGAACGTCTTCCCCGTTTTACCAAAGGGAATTGCGCGAACTTGCCCTCGGAGCATGCTGTGCGCCCGCATAAGTCAGCCGTATGGCAGATCCGCAACCTGATGGATGCGACGCGGCTCGCCTAGCACTTCTACCTCAGGACACCATGTAGAAACGCACGGCCGCCCGTGTAGCGACACGGATAGTTCCGGTGCGTCCAAGTGGCTAATCTCCAGACTACAGCTGCAAGCCACCCCCTTCAGGAAGCACTCCACGAGGTTCTATGCCCTATACTGACCATCCCGAGATTCCTCCTGCTCCGGCAGACGACACCGTGATCTGGCAATATCTTTCGGTTGCTGAACTTCTCGATCTACTCGACAGCAGCGCCATTCACCTCACCCGCGCCGACAGTCTGGCCACTACCTCTATCGACGTTGAGAGCCAGGTAATGCTCGGTCTCCGTTCTGGCATCCCAGCCGAGATGGTGCGCCGTTCCTTCGGTCTCATGTCCAGTGTGCAAACCGCAATCTTTACCAGTTGCTGGTACTCAAGCGGCTCCGCATTTCATTCCAAGTGGGAGGGCTGCGGAGGAGGCAAAGCGCAGATCGCGATTCGGTCCACCGTAAAGGGGCTTCAAGCCGCGGTCTCTCGTGCGCCGCAAAGGCTCTACATCTCTGCAGTGCAGTACATTGACTTCGCTGTCTCGGTAATGCCCACCGGCAATGTCTTTTTCCCCGCACTACACAAGGATTACGAGTTGCGCGACGAGAGAGAGGTCCGTCTCCTCATGTTGCAGACCGGCGGCCAGAAAATCTTCTCTCCTGGCCCCTCCTGCGGGATCGACCTACCCATCGATCTCCATTCGATGATCCACGGCATCCGTCTTGCGCCTCACAGCGCAGAATGGCTACGCGATCTCGTGCATTCTCTCGCGGAGCGCTATGGGCTTACCTGCGACAACAGCAACGCCGATCTCACGCTCCTCAGCCAAAAACGGGTCTGCCGCTTCAAGAGCGCGGACGGGTGCGATTCCTGCAATCACTCGTTTGTTCCGGTTGCAGCCTTGCACGAAGAACGTTCTACCCCACCACTTTTTACCTAAACCAAGGAGACACCCTATGAACGATCCATTCGCACGCTATCTCTGCCTGGGCTGCGGCTTCCTCTATGACGAACAGATGGGGCTGCCCGAACACGGAATCGCTCCTGGCACACGCTGGAAGGATATTCCCGACGACTGGGTATGCCCCGACTGCGGGACACCAAAGCACCGCTTCGAAATGGTGGCCATCCCTTACGCTTCCGGAGAACCCGAAGCCAGCGCGTCGAACACTTTCTAGTCGGGTAGTGGTTATCGATCCACAGCCCTTCACCAACAGCCAGAATTCTAAAAATCATTCAAGGAGTTAACAATGGAAAGCTTTGTCTTAAAGACCGAGGACCGCGGCTATAACAAGCTCGTTTCTGTGGGAGGACCTGCCTCCTACATCGCAGGCCATCCCGATGCTTTTATTACTCGCCGCTCCAGCTTCAACTTCGGCGACTACCAGACTGGCCGTCATGGCTTCGGCAAGATCCGTGTCTTCGGTGATGAGATCTTTACCCACGCTGGATGCGGCTACAACATGCATCCTCACCACGACTTCATCATTATGGCCTTCATCCTCAGCGGCGAGCTCACCCACATCAATACACTCGGTAAGGTGGACACCCTTAAGGCGGGCGACTACTATGCCTTCTCCGCGGGTTCAGGCGGCAAGCACTGCGAACTCAACATCGATCAGGAAGATCTGCACGTCATCTACGTCTGGGTTCTTCCCGACATGCTGCTGCTTCCACCTACATACCAGCGCGCACACTTCAACTCCATTGCCGCGCGCAACAAGCTTGTGCCTCTCGTCGGCGGCAACAGCTCTATGCCCATCGATCAGGACCTCAGCATCTCGCGGCTCGATAGTGATGCTCCCGGCACATATGAGTACAAGCTCAAGTCGCCCAATCACGGCGCCTACGTCTTCGTCGTCGAAGGCTCGGCAACGCTCGACGGTGTCTTACTCGGCAAGCGCGACAGCGTAGGTGTCTGGGACACGGATAGGATCACTCTTCAGACCGGAGCCGAAAAGTCGGACATTCTCATTGTCGAAACCATCATGTAAACCTGTGGTCGTTCGAAAAGACGAACGACCCGGTCACTTATTAAGTAAGGACTCCTCATGCCTATCATGCAAATCTACTATCCCCAGGGGCAACTCGACCGCGATCGCAAAATGGCCTTGGCGCAGAAACTCACTAGCGTTCTCATCATGATGGAAGGTGGCGCTGGAACAAATGCCGGGCGGGCGTTCGCGACGGTTCTGATGAGTGAGGTCGATGCCGAGAGCTGGTTCGTCGGTGGACGTCTCGACTCAACATATGTGGCAAAGGCCGGTAAGTTCATTATCTATGTCACGATCCCAGAAGGCTATATGAACGCCGAACACAAGACGGAGGTGCATTCCTGGATTAATACTGCCATCCTCGAAACGATGAACTGCCAGACGCTGCCAAATGCCGGCGCGAACATTATGGTTGTCATCAACGAGGTTCCCGAAGGTAATTGGGGAGCCAACGGCAAGACCATCGGCATGGATTCCATCTCAGCGGCTGTCGGTCTCTCCAAAGAGAGCGAGCGTTTCATGTGGGTCGAACGCTACTTCGCCGCAAAAAGCCGCGCGCTCCGGGCAGCGGGCTATCCAGAAGACATGGGTGGGGTTATTGCCTCAGCCTTGCAGGCAACCACCTAAACCATCACGGATGTTTCGAAGAGGTATTTCCTTCGTAACATCCGTCATTTTCACCCCAGTACAGCTCATTCACAATACAGCCGATACGACTGATGACGAGGATCAAGTATGTACCAAAGTGCGGATGCGTATGGTATATATCTCGTCTGTCTGTAGCCTCTTCTATGCGGGAAGAGGGCCAATAATATCAATCTGATACTTTGCACAAAGTTTGTGGAGCTTTTCCAGGTCTGGTTCTTTGGGTTCAGGTAAGACTCGTGCCGCTGCAGGCTCAGCCATTTCTTCCATCATCCCCACAAATCCGGTTCCCGGCGTCGCCAAAATGAGCATCGTCGCAGGTACCGGACTGCTGACCCGAATTCCATGTGGAATGCCGCGCGGGAGGAAGATGTATCCTCCTGGTCCGACAACGCTTTTCACACCATCGCAGATAAAGGTGAACTCACCGTCGAGAACATAGAAGGCCTCGTCTTCAACGTGGTGAAGGTGATATGGAGTCGCGTGCCCAGGTGGCGAAATCTCGTAGACCATTGAAAAAGCTCCGCCAGTTGATTCTGTCGTCGCTTTGATGATGCATAGGTTATTGAGAAACCAGAATGCGGGCCCTTCTGCCATAGTGAGGCTACGCGGTAGAAGCTTAGCAGTCATTATTCCCTCCTCATAGAAATGTATATCTCATCGATACTTTGTTTCGATGAGATATACATCTGCGACTCGCGCGGTTCGTTAAATATTTAGGCTGAATTGTGCTTACCAACCTGGGTTCCATGCTATTTCACGAGAGTATCGGTGTATTGAAGTGTGCCTAACGTTTTCCAGGTGCTATCGCCTGCGGTCCACGTTGCCAGAATGTCCTGATGATCTTCATTGTCTTGTCTCCTAGAGAGAAATCTGGAAACTAGAGTCGAACCCAAATCGATATCCAGGAAGAGGAGGAGTATATGTCGGTCCCTACATAAAGCCCTGTGTGATTCCACATGGACCTTGATGTAGCGACACCTATATAAACTGCGCCGAATCTGACGTAGTCTCGATCCATCAAACGCAGATAGTTCAATCTTTGTGAGGTGCGTCGTGTATATCCGTTTCGTGATGATGTGGTTGTCCGCTGTTGCATTCATCCTGACTGGTCCGGCAGTCCATGCAGAATCGTTTCGCTATGACTACACCTATTACAATCCGGGTATCGGTTATTACAACTTTGTTTATGAGAGCCCCTCGCTCATCACAACGGACGAGGGCCCTCTTACGCCGTCCAGTTGTACGGCTCTCGGATCGCCGTGCAACCAAGTGGCTATTCTGGCAGCATCAGGCAAGGTCCAGATATGGGGCGCAAATACTCTTTCAATATCGAATCTGCCAGCATCTTTCTTCCAGGTCGGGTCAAATACGAGTGGTTTTTCCTCCATGTCGATTAGACAGAACGCGGACGCCAGCCCTGTCCCTGAGCCTTCGTCTCTTGCCCTATTTGGCACAGGCATTGCGGGAGTGGCGATGAAACTCAGACGATCCCGCCGAAGATTATTGGTTTAGCCACTGCCTTTGCTGCTTGAATCGATCGGTCCGTCGGTTCGTGCAGGCTGCTGCGTTGCCGACAATTGACTCATAGTTCCGGCGAGATGCAGGCAAGAAGGTATTCCCCCCATCGGCACTGACACCGCCGGTACCGTTTGCAATACGAATCTCACCTCCGGAGATAACGGCTCCTGTCGGGCCGGCGACGAGACCCTCGATTTGGGTGGAAGAGGAACGTAGACGGGCTGACCGGTCTTGGCCTGGTTGAGCAGGAGATTATCGCCATGTAATCGGTGTCGTTCGAGGATGACGGCATCACGAGTACGGAGGCCACTCCAGCGCATAAGCAACGTCAGTGTGCGAAGTCGTATCCGAGTGTCTTCGATAGATAGGAACCCGCCACCTATATCGTATCGCGCCTGTTAGGGGCCATCATCTTGATGATTGCGTTGCTGCCGGCGCTCCGCGCCGCTTTCTCAAGCGGCCACCCCTCGGCAGCATCTTGTTGGTCGGTATGTGCTGCATTACCTTCTCCTTTCTCGTAACGACGCCGGCGTATATGGATCGACTAAGTTTGCCGTCGAAGGCCTAACCGAAGCACTCCATGCCGAACTTAAACCGTCGGGTATTCACGTAACCGTTGTCGAACCAAGTTTCTTCGCACCGATTTCATGGATGGTAGCTCTCTGGTCCGCACGGAAACCAGAATCGATGCACACGAAACAACCGTTGGAAAGACAAGAGACTTCGCAGAGCAGAACAATCACCAACAGCCCGGCGACCCGCGAAGTTGGCGCAGGCAATCCTTGAACTAACCGCTCTGCCAGATCCACCATTACGCCTGCCGAGCAACTTGCTCAAAACATCGGCGCGAAGGCCGTATGTGCTGTCCATCAATTCGCGGGCTTCTTGCACCGGCTGGCGTATTCCAACCTCACTGAGAAGTTCTAGCACCGCCCGCTGCGGTCATCAGCTGCGAAAGAGGGCAGCGGTGGAGGTAAACCCATCACCCTTCGCGGCATTCGCTTCGCGCACGGATGCTCGCTTAATGAATGGATCGGGGAATGGGAGGAGAGTTGGCGGATGACTTCTCAGGGATATGAGATGGCAGGCTGACGTGAGAAGACCCGGCTGTTGGCCGGGTCTTTTCCGTGGGTGGGTTGAGCGGTTGAGGTGAGGTTACTGGATGTTGACCTGGATGGGGATGGTGCGGCTGAGGGTCCCGCTGGTGGCGCTGACGATGACGATCTTGGTGCCGGTCTCCTGGAAGGAGCTCTTTGAGGAGGAGTTTCCGCCACTGCACCCGGTAAGTCCGGCGATGCCGGCGAGGGAGAGGATGAGGAGGCAGAGGATTCCGGTGATGTGGCGCGCACCCTCGCGGATGCGAACGAGGGTGAGGAGGGAGAGGGGCAGGAGGATGAGTCCGGCACCGGGAACCCAGAAAGAGGAGGAGGTAGTGGTGGAGCCTCCGTTGATGGTCATGGAGGCCGTGGCCTGACCGCCGGGGGTGAGTGTGATCTGGGCGGGGTTGAAGTTGCAGGTCATGCCGACGGGCAGGCCGGAGCAGGAGAGGCTGATGGCTCCGGCGAGTCCTGACATGGAAGTGAGCTGCAGGGTGATGGGGGAGGAGGTTGCGCCATAGCTGACGTTCATGGTGCTGGCCGAGGCAGAGAGATTGATGTCGGGGGCGGTGGAGTAGACGTTGGTGGTGGTGGTGTCGAGAGAGGCCTCATAGGGATCGACGCGGGAGTAGAGCGCGGAGATGGTGTGCGAGCCGCTGCCAAGCGAAGAGCTAGGGATGGTGGTGGAGGCGATGCCCTGGGTGTTGAGGGTGGCGTTGATGGAGCTGCCACCGTCGACGGTGAAGTAGACGCTGCCGGTGGCGACGGGTGTGACGCCCGCCGTGACGGTCGCGGTGACGGAGATGTTATCGCCGAGGATGGTGGTGGAGGGTACGGTGAGTTTGGTGGTGGTCGCGGTGGTGGTCTGGGTGGCGCCCAGGGCGGCACCGGCTTCGGCGGTCGGATAGTCCTGGGCGGGGCAGATGGAGCCGACGCTATTGCCGGAGCGGTTGCTACTGGAGGACATGTTGTTGAAAGATTTTTGCATGGGACCGTTGGGGGTGACGAACTGGTCGATGGGTAGGTTGAGTCCGGCGTTGGTGAAGAGGTAGTTTGTGAGGTTGGAGTTGGGGACGCCGATAGCGGTGGAGTCGGTGCCCTTGTAGGAGACTTTGCCGCCGATGACGTACATGTCGATGGAGGTGCTGTTGTTGGTGGTCGAGGCCCGGTCCATGGGGAAGGGGCTGGAGTTGCCGGCGATGGTGGGGTAGTAGACGTAAGACAGAGCAACGGGGGAACCGAGGCCGTTGAAGGTGTTGTTGTTGTTCATCTGCGGATTGAGGTAGAAGGAGGAGCACCAGTGCCAATCATCATGGGTATAGTAGACGCCCATGTCGGGGATGTTGCCGCCGCCGCTGGGCGGATTGATCCAGCCCTGGACGCCGGGGTAGTAGTCGATCATGTATCCCATGGCGGGCATGAGGGCCATGTAGAAGTTGCGTGAGGCGGCGAGCGAGACGGCGCGGATGGCGATCTGCTGTGAGGCCTGGTTGGGAGCGAAGAAGACGGGGTTGGAAGGGTCGGCGGTCATGGGCCCGATGGTGGAGAGACGTCCCCAGTCGGAGGTGACGGCGTCGGACATGGTGTCGAAGCCCCCGGCCAGCTGGTCCTGAAGGGAGCCGTTGGCGAGGTCGGAGATGGTGTCCGCGAAGGCGACGAAGGCGCTGGGGAGTGACTTGCTGGTGGTGGATTTGGTAATGGATCCGCCATCGGCAGAGATGGTCATGGCTCCGCCGATGAGCGAGTTGGCCCCGCCGGCAAGTTTGGTGATGACGTTGAGAGTCGGTGCGAGAGGCTCGAGTCCAGGAATGACGGAGAGAATGGATGAGCTGCCGGCGATCAACTGGACGATGCTCTGCCAGCTTGTGGTAACAACGGTCTGGGGGGGCGGAGCTACGAGGTCGGAGCCGAGAACGTTGGCTGCCGCGCCGGTGAGCGCGAGGCCGACGTTGGAGCTGCCGGCGGCGATGACCGATTTGAGATTGTTGGAGCCCGTGGTGAGGAACTGCAGGGTGTTGGTGAGAAACGTGACCTCGTAGTGAAGCTGTGTCTGGACGGCGTAGAAGTCAGTGTCGGTGAAGACGAGGGTTTCGCCGTCGGCGACGAAGCTGTTGATGGTGCACTGATTGACCGTATTTCCGTAGCGATCGACGACGGACTGAACGGAGTCGCAGAGGTAGTGGCCGGAGTAGCCGGTACTTGTCGGGTTCTGGAGGTTGGCGGGATCGAAGGTGTGATAGCTGATGGAGGTGTTGTAGGAGCCGGTGAAGAAGTAGTGGATATCGTCGAGGTGGGAGTTGGGTGCGATGCCCTGCATGTAATAGAAGGTGAGGAGGTAGTAGCTCATGTATTTATACGCTGCAACCTGTCCTGCAATGGTGTTTGCCCCGAAGCAGCTGGGGCAGCCGTACTGGGAGAGCAGGGTGGTGGTGCTGCTGGAGGGCCAATCGACGGGCTGCTGAAGGACGGTCTCGGTGAGCTTGAACTCGGGACTCTTGAATCCGCCTTTGACCCCGAAGACAGAGACGGGTTCCTGGTTAGTCTGATGGGGCTGGTAGAGGCCGTTGAGATTGCGCTGCATGATGCCGTGGACGAAGCCGGTTTGGCCTTGAGCTGCGAAGGCGCTGGAAGATTCGACGTCGCCGCCGGCGAGCGGGCCTCCGATGCCAGGGGCGGCGACAAGAGTGTACGTCGACCCAGGGGTGAAGAGGGATTGGACGATATTGGGCGTGCCGCCGAAGGCCTCAAGTTCGCTGGCGAATTCGTAGAAGCCGTTGGAGGGGAGGCTGCTGGGTGCGGTGGAAGACCCGTTGACTCCGCCGACGTACCAGAGGCTGTTGTTGGGACCGCCGTAGATGGGTGTTCCGACGCTGACGATGAATGCAATTTGCCAGGAGTTGACGCTGCTAAGAGCGAGGGCGAGACCCTGGAGAGACTGCGTGGAGATGGAGGGATCGGAGCTTCCGGTGTTGAAGAATTCGCCTCCATCCGGGAAATATTCAGTGGTTCCATCGGCAGAGATGGTTCCAGCTCCCGTGCCGCCTGCCGGAGCCATGTTGTTGCGCGAGAGGATAAGGATCCAGAAGCCGTTGGTTAATCCCTGGGGGGAGGTGTAGACATTCTGCTGGACGGCGTCGGGGGCAGCGTTGGGGATGGAGATGGAGACCGCACTCTGTCCGGTGGCGGAGGAGTTGACGATGCCGGGGTCGTTGGGGGAGACGGTGAACTCGACAACGCTGTCGGAGTAGAAGTTGTAGTTTCCGTAGGCGTCTTCCTGGAGTGTGCCATGGGCGAACTCGGGGATGACCTCGTGACCGTTGCCGGCGGAGTAGTAGCCCTGATAGGCGGTGTACGGTGTGGCTCCGGGAGAGCCCACGGCAAAGATCTGGGTCGGATAGTACTGCCCGTCTCCGGGGGTACCCGGGTAGGGGTTGCCACCGATGGCGCTGAGGTCGAGTCCGCCATCGGGGGACTGGCCGGCAATGTTGCCTACGATGACGAGGTCGTTGTCGGTGAGGGAGGAGAGATAGGTCTTGAGTGCGGCCGAGTTGGCGATGCACATGGGGGAGGATTCAGGGGCGGCGGTCTTCTCGACGAGGGTCTGGCGGTCGAGAACGATGGTGAGGAAGATGCTGCCGGAGCAGTTATTGGGAGGGGTCGTGTCGGGGTAGTTGGTGCCGTTGACGGAGATCCAGGGACTGGAGGTCTGCTCCCAGCCGCCGGGCTGAAAGGTGTTGAAGGCGACGGTGGGGGGAAGAGCCGTTTGATAGACGGCGCCGAGGGTCTGACCTTTGGCCGTTACGCCGGAAGAGGAGGCAGAGCGAAGCTGCGGAAGGGTGGAGGCTGAGGGAACTGACGCTGAGGAGTTGGCCTCGAAGCGGAGGCGTCCGGTGATGCCCTGGCCGGCGTCGACGGTGAGGATGTCTTTTTCGGTGCGAAGGCCGTCAGCCTGCGTGAGCGTGGCTGTTTTACAGGTTGCTCCATTGCAGTCGGCGGCGGAGAAGCGGGAGCTGACATCATTGCCGTTCAGGTGAGCAGAGAACTTTTCAGGCGTTCCGGGGATGCTTACGGTGACGGTTGCGGAGTCGGCGGAGACGGCTGCGGTGCGGATCTGAACGAGGGCAGGCGCGGCGGCGGTGTCGGCACCGGACTTCACCTGAGCGCTCAGATTGAGGGGAAGGGCAAGCAGAGCGGCGGTGACGAGAATTTTATGGGCGCAGATTCGGACGAGGCGCATCTTGGCAGGGAGCATCATCTTTGTCTCCAGATCTCAGAGTGTTGGGCCACGATTTGGTGTGGATTTTGGAGTAACCGAGATGACTATATGCAGTTTGCGAGCATGGACCCATAGAGGTCCTTACACAAAGCACCGTGTGGTGCTACATGGCTGAGGCCGGCCCAAATTTGGAGTCGGGCTTCAGTGACCAAACAGAGTTAGTCAGGAACTTCGGGAGTGGAGGCACAATCGATATCGCGAACGTGTCCAGATGCCTCTTGAATCCCCAAACCAATCATTCTCACTCGTGACCCAACACGAGACTTGAAAGTAAAGTGTGTGGAGTGATCTCGGAGAATCACGCGTGTTTCCAGCTGGAAGTTATTGATTCTAAAGGATGCCGAGAGACGGGATCGAACCGCCGCCGGCCTTTTCGGGGCCCCTGCCAATGGATCTAAGTGGCTTAGAATCAGCGGACGCGATGGATATGAAAGACGTTAGAGCAGCACCTATTTAAAGATTGCACACGCGATCTTATCGCGCCACAACACTTGATCGGCTAATGGTATTTCCGGCGATGTCGGCAATGGTTGGAGTACTTCGATTTCGCATTCCAAGTTGGCGTTCGATGAATGAATGTCTGCTGCGATGTTTGTGCGATGTTGCGGATGGGGCTAAGAGCAGAACTCCGAGCAGGAGCAGGCTATGTCTGAACAGATGCATAATTCTTCTCCTTTTCGGGTTACTGGGCGTTCAGATTAACGGTCGATGCGTGGGAGATAGTTCCGGAGGAGGCTGTGATGGTCACGGCATAATCACGTGGGCTCTGTATCAGAAAGCCATTGCCGCTGCCGCAGCCCGTCATACCGATGCAGAAACAGACCGCAAGCAGGATATACAGAGTGCCCGCCATCTTCTTCGAGGTAGATCGCAGCCTGCGCGCACCGGCAAACGGCAGCAGCAGTATGGCAAGCACCCATCCCCGGTTCTGCGTCGAAATGCCTGCCGTGGATGAGGGTGCCTGGATCGTCAGCTTCACCTGCTGTGGACCTGCATTCGATGCCACGGTGTTTGGCGATAGTGTGTAGGTTGCTCCCGTCGGCAGACCGCTCACTGTAAAGGTCACGGGCCCCGGATAGGCGCCGGAGGTTGGCGTAAGGACGTAGGTAAAGTTCGCCGTTCCTCCGGGAATCACGGTTTGCGAACTCGCTCCGGTAGAGGCGATAGTGAAATCCGTAGAAGCAACCGTGATGCTTACTCCGGAGGACGTAGTAGAGGCCAGGTAATTTGCGTCGCCACTGAAGGTCGCGGTAACAGCATGAGCGCCCGCACCGAGCGTTGTAGTGAGTCTCAGGTCAGTTCCCCCATCCAATATCTTTGCTTGCCCAAGGGCTCATTTGCTGTCAACGCACCTTTATAAGAGAGGGAGAGGGTTCGACCTTTCGCTGCCTATTTTCAAAAGAAAGGTTACCGAGGATGAGGCGCGGCCGATTCTTTCTATCGAGTCTGCGAGCAGTACGGTACCTGGCCAAAGAGGGGCCTCTTCCTCGGCAAGCTAAAATGTGAGCTCGCCGGCACCCTGCGCACCGACATTTTGATTGAGCAAGGACTTATCCCGCTGTTCAATCCGGCGTAAGGCTTCCGCGGGGTTTCTCGCCACCTGCACTAGCTCCATGTTGGTAGCCCTTACGAATTCCTCCCTCACCGCATGGTCGAGAAATCGCAGCAGGAAGTCATAGTAGCCATCCGTATTGATCAGGACGCAGGGCTTGGAATGAATATTTAATTGCGCCCAGGTCACAATTTCGAAGAATTCATCAAGCGTGCCGTAGCCGCCGGGCAGCGCGATGAAGGCATCCGACAAAGACGCCATGAGCGCCTTGCGTTCGTGCATGCTTCCTACCAGATGCAGCTTCGTCAGTCCTCGATGCGCAATCTCGCGATCTTGCAACGCATGGGGAAGTACACCGATCACCTCTGCCCCACCGGAGATAGCAGCATCAGCAGTCGCGCCCATCAACCCAACGGATGTCCCCCCATAAACCAGGCCCCAGCCGCCACCCGCCATCTACTGCCCCAGCGATTTCGCTTCGGCGAGATACTTTGGTTTTGCTCCCACGCTTGAACCGCAAAATACGCAGATACGTCCCGCGCTGGCCCGCTTTCTGCCTGGTAAATGACTCATGGAAATGTCCTGATAGACTTACTGGCTGTTTTTGAGACGATACAGTCGATTTGTTGTGCTTTTTTTTGCCTTCACCTCAATCGACAGGTTTGCTGAATTTGAGTATCCGCAGATACTCAGGTCTCCTTCGCGGACGCGGTGAATGTCGCCGCATTCTTCCTGACGAACTCCTGTACGCTCAGCGGATTTTGCCCGGTTAACGTGAGCACATCCTCCGACATCCGGTCGTAGGCTCCCGCACGGTGCAGATCGGCCATTGTTACCAGGTGATCCACCAGGTGAACCGGCAGGCCGCTCTTGAGTAGTCCGTCCCGCCATGGCTCGACAAGAATGTCCTGAAAGGTGATCGTGCGCCCAAGTGCCTTCGAATACTCTTGTGCATAGAAATGCATGTTTTCAGACTGTGGACCGGTCAGGTGATAAATCTTGCCAATGTGAGGCTGCGGATTGGCAAGCAGCGCGGCGACCACGCGTGCAACGTCTTCAGCTGCGACCGGCGACGTCTTGCCCTCGCCGAACGGTAGTCTGATCTGATTTGATTTCCTGACTGTCTCCGAAATGAAAATCAGGAAGAGGCCTTCGAGAAATACTGTCGGTCGCACGTGCACGACCGGTACACCTGACCAGTTTAGCGCCTGCTCGGCGAGCCAGTGCAGCTTGTGTTGCGGGCTCGCGGTGGTTTTCGTAATGCTCATCTGTGACAGCGTCATTTGTGACATATTGATGAACGCCTTCACGCCATGATGCTTCGCCACCGCCGCGACATTAACGGTCGCCTCCAGATAGGAATCCGAAACCGACATGCCGAAGTACATACTTTCGACTCCGGCAATTGCTCGGTGCATCGAATCGAGGTCGAGCAAATCACCGACTACGACCTCTGCGCCCATATTACGCAACGCCTGCGCACGTTCGTCTTCACCTCGCACCATCGCACGCACCGCTTTGCCTTGCTTCAACAGAAGTTCGGTGACGGTGCGCCCTATTGCGCCGACGCGGCCTGCCGCGCCGGTAACCAGAATGGGATTTTCCATGTCTTTCTCCTATACGCTGTAGCGCCAGGCTTGAGCAGATTGTGAGAATGCATATACATGGCCTTCCCTGACCAAGGTCATTACTTCTCTTAGAGCCAGTGCAGCGCGCTCGCGGTCGGTAAAGAATGGCGTCCCTTCCGTTGTCGAGAGCGCATAGAGGCGCTGCTCCATCTCACCCTCCGCACGCGCATCCTTCGAGTGCATGTCGACGTAGTAAGCGCATCCGTTGATTTGTGATGCACGCATTTTCACCAGTTGAATCAAAGATGGCTCTAGCCTGGATTGTTTGCGGACAAAGTTTTCCAGCCCAGCCGTGGCCTGATACGCCGCCGGTGATGCCTTTTGTGCTTCCAGTCTTGCTTGCATCGATTTATCTCCTTTAGCAACACTAGGCTTTATGTGGATTAGATAGAAGGTCCATAATGCAAAGAGGAACTGATCCACCTGCGAATTTGTGCGGGATCACCAATAGGCGATGTCTAAGGAAGAAACTTTTCAGGATCTCTCACTCAACCCGCCCTCCGGCGAACAGGATCTCTGGCGCTGGCTTTACACAGAGCTGCGCGGCGCCATTCTCGATGGACGTTTGAAGCCCGGCACTCGCATGCCATCTACACGCAGCCTCGGCGCGCAGTATTCGCTCTCGCGCGGAACCGTCGTCGTAGCCTTCGATCAGCTCCAAGCCGAGGGTTACACGCGCACTGAGGTTGGGTCAGGAACGTACGTCGCCTCGGGTGTTCCAGATGCATTCCTGTCCCCAACGCGCAAACCTGCGACTGTTGCACTTCCAAGTTCAAAGGCCGCATTCCCGAAACGCACGAAGGAATTTCTGAAGGGTGTGGAAGTGCTGCCCGCGTCTCACACCATTGGCAAAGCTTTCCGCACATACGAACCGGCCATTGATCTCTTCCCCGTGGATCTTTGGGCGCGTGTTGCTTCGCGCGTCTTGCGTCGAGCTCCGCGTTCGCTCTACGGTCACGGCGCCGCAGCGGGCTACCAACCTCTCCGCCGCGCCATAGCGGAATACGTTGGTGCATCACGTGGGGTGCACTGCTCAGCCGAACAGATCATCGTCACCTCAGGCACACAACAAGCCCTTGACCTCATCGGTCGCTTCCTCCTAGCTACCGGCGATAGAGTCTGGATGGAAGACCCCGGTTATTCGGGTGCTCTTCAAACGCTCCGCACTTCGGGTGCGCGTATTGTTCCAATACCTGTGGACGAGGATGGCCTCATCGTGAGCGCGGGGCGAAGGCTTGCATCCAAAGCAAAGCTCGCCTACGTCACGCCCGCGAATCAATTTCCGATGGGCGTCACCATGTCCGCCGATCGCCGCCTGGACCTCCTTCGGTGGGCTACCAACGCGAACGCGTGGATCATCGAAGACGACTACGACGCGGAGTACCGCTATTCCGGTCGCCCCGTCGCTGCTCTGCAGGCGCTCGACAGTTCCGGTTGCGTTATCTACGTCGGCACCTTCACGAAAATGCTATTCAATGCATTGCGTCTAGGCTTCATGGTCTTGCCCGAGCGCCTCGTAGAAGCATTCGCA
This sequence comes from Edaphobacter sp. 12200R-103, assembly GCF_010093025.1. GTDB lineage: Bacteria > Acidobacteriota > Terriglobia > Terriglobales > Acidobacteriaceae > Edaphobacter. The sequence continues at coordinate 3,987,203 of NZ_CP048114.1, forward strand.
TCAGCCCGCACCTTCGTCGACCGCCATCCGCCTACGCTCGATCAAGCCATCCTCGCTGAGTTCATTACCGAAGGCCATTTCGGTCATCATCTCCGCCGAATGCGCCAGATTTATGCGGAACGCATCGAGGTTCTTAAAACGGCCGCAGATGAACATCTCGATGGACTCGTTGACGTTGTGCGCGCAGGGGCAGGTGTACGTACACTCGGCTGGCTCAAGACCTGGAAGTCCGATCACGACGCCGCACAGCAAGCACGGAAGTTCGGTCTCGAAGTAGAGCCGCTGTCGTTGTTCACAACAAAATACAACCGGCCGCCGGCGCTTATGCTTGGTTTCGCAGGATGCACCTCGGCAGAGCTGCGACGCGGCGTCTCTCTCCTCGCAACTGCACTACGTTCGCACTAGGCGTACGGGCTCAGCTGCAGTGCCTTTATCGATGTGAAAGCGACGACATCGGCGCTAAGTGGATCACTCGAGTCTGTTCCGTAGCACTCACATTTTTCAAATAGAGGATGCGACAAACCAAGTAGTTGATTGGAGCTCTTTTGGACACGCGAGGGTAAACGCTTGGTAGTGGCCATCCTTGAATTGCCGAAAGTGGACCGGCAACTATTTGCATTATGGACCTTTCTCTAGTCCCCATAGAGGGCTAGTGTCGGTTGCAGAGAAGTAAACCGATGCAAGCAAGACTGGACCAGAACATCGGGTGGAGACACAAGGAGCGGAATCATGGCAACAACATCCACATCACTCGAGTCGCATTCAACGATCACGACTCCCGAGAAACTGCGTTCACTTTTAGACCGGCAGCGAGCAGCTTTCCTGGAAGAAGGAGTTGCAACCTATGAAGTCCGAATCGACCGAACGGATCGTCTCATAGCGCTCATGGTCGAGAACAGAGACGAGATTGCAAGTGCTCTGAACGAAGATTTTGGTCATCGCAGCTACGAGGCATCGCTGCTTACCGACGTGTGGTTTGTTATCGACAGCTACAAGTACAACAAGCTCCATCTGCGCGATTGGATGCAGCCTGAGACCCACGGGGCGATGTTTCCTGACGCGCAAGCACGCGTCGAGTACCAAGCGAAGGGCGTCGTCGGTGTGGTAAGTCCATGGAATTTTCCGTGGAACCTCGCATTTGATCCCATTGGCTATGCCATCGCGGCTGGTAATCGAGTTATGTTGAAACCTTCCGAACTGACCCCTGCTACCTCGATTCTGATGGCTAAGCTTGCAAATCAATACTTCGATGAAACGGAGTTAGCGGTCGTCCAGGGCGGCCCGGAGGTTGGAGCAGCCTTCACTGCGCTGCCGTTCGACCACTTGATATTCACCGGTAGCACGAAAGTGGGCTCAGCGATCATGCGAGCCGCGGCAGCTTCACTGATGCCCGTAACCCTGGAACTCGGCGGTAAGTCACCAACCCTCATCGGAAGGTCAGCCGACCTTGGCGATGCAGTTCGCAGAATTCTAACGGCGAAGACCTTCAATGCCGGACAGGTCTGTCTCGCACCCGACTACGTGCTTTTGCCTAAAGAGCTTGAAGAACAATTTGTATTGGACGCTAAAACAGCTGTGGCATCCATGTACCCGACGCTCAAGAAGAATCCAGACTACACCTCGATCGTCAACGAAACACATTTCAGTCGGCTCAAGAACTGGCTAGCAGACGCGGAGTTGAAAGGAGCTGAAGCAATTGAATTGAATCCCGCTTCTGAAGACCTGTCAGATGTAGCCGCACGCAGATTTGCGCCTACCCTCCTTTTGAAAGTTACAGACGACATGACCATACTTCAGGAAGAAATATTCGGCCCGTTGCTGCCAGTGGTCACCTACGAAACGATCGATGAGGCAATCGCATTCATCAACGCCCGTAGTCGCCCGCTTGCGCTCTATTACTTTTCCAATGACATGGCGGAAGAGCGGCAGGTGCTCAATCGGACTATCTCAGGCGGCGTTACGGTAAACGACTGTATGACTCATGCCTTCGATCACAGTCTTCCGTTCGGCGGCATTGGTGCCTCTGGAATGGGTGCTTATCACGGCAAGCAAGGGTTTCTCACCTTCAGTCATGCTCGTGCCATCTATCGGCAGAGCAAAACTCCCGAGGCTGCACTCCTCTTCCGTCCACCCTTCGGCGAGCCGGTTAAGGCGTTTCTCGAGAAGGGAATCACAAAGTAGGAATTGATCGAGAAAATATCTGCCGCGGCACTCAGATCGGCGACCTGAAATTTGATGAGGGTTTTCGCATCAACCAACAGAACACTCAAAGTCGAACTGGGCCTCCAGTACCTGGCCACTCAGTGGCCAAATGAAGGCTTCGCAAGGAGATTTGCAAAATGAAGTTGCTTCACATTGATTCCAGCACCCGGGCCAATTCCATCTCGCGTAGGCTGACAGCTCAATACATCGAAGTATGGAAAAAAAATTATCCCGGCGGGAATGTGATCTACCGTGATCTCGCTGCGACCGTCATTCCCCCGGTCACCGACGATTGGGCAGCCACCTTTGCCGAGCCAGCAACTCTCACCCCGGCGCAAAGAGCCTATCTATCAACATCGGATGAACTGATAGCAGAACTTCTTGCAGCAGACACAATTGTGATCGGCTCGCCCATGTATAACTATTCCATCTCTGTTCCACTCAAGGCGTGGCTCGACCAGATTGTTCGTATGGGTAGGACCTTTGGTATTAGTGCCGGTACTCCCGTCGGACTGCTGGGCGGTAAGAAAGCAGTGGTCATCACGACACGAGGCGGTGCCTATGGACCAGGTAGCTCCACAGCCCCACTAGACTTTCAGGAGCCGTATCTGCGCGCCATACTTGGGTTCATCGGCCTGTCCGATCTCAAGTTTCTCCATGTCGAACAACAGATGAAACCGGAAGCGGAGATTGAATTTGCATCTGCAGTCGCAAAGATCAACGAACTTGCGCAGTGAACTCGTGCGACGGAGCATTTCATTCCGTTCAGTCACTGAGGAAGCTCCTGGAAGAGCGAAGTGAGAATGCGGACGTCTTCACTACGCTGGCGTCAACAAGGACGATTCCTAGACCGAGACTGAAGTTGCGTTCGCTCCTGCGAGCATCAGCAATCCGCCAAATAGAAAGAAGGAAACTTATGACACAACGCAATAGAAGGCGAAAAAGGTGGTAGGTGCAAATTAGATCCTGGACCTGCGTTGCTCTTGGTTTCCGACGATGATTGCAACGATGCCGCTGCGGGCATCGACACTGGAGGAGCAGGCAATCCTCGAGTCTGTTCAGAAGATCATGGAAGGTCCCATACAAGTATTTCATCTACGATAAACTCGATCACTGCGGGACCGATCTGTTTAGCATGATTTGTCGAGACGGGCGCTGGATGGTGTCATGCTGCCCCTTGTGTGCGCAGACGGAGCACCGCGGGGTCCGGGTTGCTGCCGAGGGAAGATCCGGAAAAGCGAAAGGAATATGACGCAAATCATCGCTAATTCTGTCGCGAGTTCGCTCATGTGGATGACACGATATTTGATAGTCCCGCAAAGCTGAGAAATGACAACACTATTTTGTTTCAAATGCGATGGAGACGCTAATTATCACGGCGGCGACCGCGCTCACAGGGCCCCACACATGGTCTTTCACTAGAGAAGATTTATCCTTGACGATGACTAACCAGCTTGCGCTTTGAGCTCTTCTCAAGATTAGTTTCTTAGGCCACTCCGCGGCATACATCAGATAACAGGGACAAACAAATGCTCTTTAATAGTTGGAGATTAGCAATTGTGGCTACTTGCATACTTGGCGAGATAGGCGTGGCATACGCGCAGAATGCCGTAGAGCGGTTTCAACCACTCGTGGAAACGACGGCGCACCGCCTCATGATTGGAGAACAGGTAGCATTGGCTAAGTGGGACAGCGGCAAGGCCGTGGAAGATGCGCCGCGAGAGGCACATGTGATTCAAGGCGCAGTGAAGGATGGCGTGGCAAAGGGGCTGGATGAAGCGTCGGTATCGATTTTTTTCAATGCACAGATCGAAGCTAATAAGTTGGTACAGTACGCTCTGCTGGCTGACTGGCATCGGGCGGGCAAAGCGCCGGAGCACGCGCCCGTCGATTTGGTGAAGAATATTCGTCCGCAGTTGGACGAGGTGCAGAAGTCGCTGATCGCGGAGCTGGTGAATACGGTAGAGATTCGTAAGAGTAAGACGTGCTACGCGGATATCGCTAAGGCTGTTGGGAAGTATTTATCTACGCATGCGCAAGGTAGTGGCCCAATTACTGCGGCGACGCTTGATCGAGCACTGGCTGGCGCGTGCATGCCATGAATCATCTCAGCGAGAAATTGAAGCCTCTAAAATGATCTCGATCTGGCCCGGGCCGACAGCCACGGAGAGATCCAGGTCTCTCATTCGCGAAGAGCTCTGGGGTAACAAAATACCCGAAAGCCAGGAGGGCACTTAGGTTTCTGGTCTCGACGTCGAATCGGGAAGCGTGGTCGTCGCAGCGGAAGCGGCCGTGGGGTACGGATTCAAGGACTTCAGGGGAAAGCAGCCTCCACGTCTTCGAGAAAAGAAAAAGCTCTCCGCGCCCCTTCTTTAGGCAATAAGGCGTTTTTACTACAGAATGCATGTCCCGCAGATTTGGATCAAACTTCTGGATTCTCTGGGATTGCTTCCACTGGGTTTGCGGCTGGCGGTAGTGGGACTATGAGTATTTCGTTCAGCGGGGGGGGCTTTCAACGGATTTGACGTTACCGCCCCCTATGGGCAGTATTCGCCGCCAGAATCTATTGCCTCACATCTCGCGGCACTCATTACACAGAAGTACTATACGTCCGGCCTCACCGCCGACTCATGGATTGAATGTAAGCACACTAGGCTTGGGCGCGGCAAATTTCCCCCAGATGATTTCTCTGCATCTGGGATGACTTGCGGGGATCACGTTACTACCGCTTCCGCCAGTCAAAACTGCTTACTTCCAGGTGAACCTCTATTTCATCAATGGTGTATTGGATTGGACAAATGAAACTTTTCACGTAGTTGCGGCAGGAGTTGCATTTTCTCGTTACGCAGAAACCAGGCAGGGACGATATTCAGACCGTCAGAATAGAAGTATGGAAACGGAGGAATGGATAAGTTATTCAGCGAATATTTCTGATGTGCGCACGCCGAAATTTGCCTTCAACTACATGTACTCGGTGAAATGTGTTGATGCCCGTATGCTTTGGCCTATCGCTCCACCACCTACGCGGGAACTACATGGGTGGTCTGGTTGTAGATAGTGAGCTGAAAAACAGTTATACTTCTTCGAGAACGCACAGCGGCTGGCCGAAAAGCTAGGTGCTGAGTCAGAAGGAAGTTACGACAGGTCGTATTGCTTCTGGGGCGTCGTTGTTAACAATGCACGACTACCGCAATGGTGGCAAGAGTCCGGCATAATCTCCGTCATTACTTCAATGTTAAAGGCTCCGTACTTGTCCATAAAGGAGTTGTGGACGAAATTGGAATAGATCCAAATTCATTCACTCCGTTCAAAGTAACGATCGTAGTGAAAGAAAGTTAGACGCGACTTGTGCCAGAGCCTCCGACCCAGAAAGGCTGGATAATTAGTTGCTTCGAAAATCGTGGTTACAGAAGGGACATTGCTACTACGTTCCAGGTATATATGACCCCGAGATCGTCTTCCAACGACTGGAAAGGGCTATATCGCGTTCAACTATACCCGCTTAGGTGCGGCAATCTAAGGCCCTTATCACTATTGATCCGCAGCTATCACTGACCTCTGCCGTGACAGAAGCGCTTTTAATGGTAACTCATTGAAAATATGGTCACCGATGGCTAACAAAAGCACTGAAAAGCGGTGGAAAACACGGGTAGAAACTCCACTGAACCTCTTTCGAGATTCGAAGTAAGACGCCAGCGTGAATCGAATGGATTGGCATCCGACCTCACCTTTACACGGCGACGGATGGAGATGTCGGCTGGATTGACCAGTTGAACCTCCTTTAGTCACGAACGTTAGTCGCCCGAGGCGAGTACTTCGCTCCGGACGGCAATCCTCTCTGGGAAGCACTCGGGCTTGCCGGGTCGAAGTTACGGAAGCTGCCAGACCCACAAAACAGACGTTGGCTCCGGCCGCAGGTACTCTGTCGTTGCTCTAGAGGCGCCATTGCCGATAAGTCCGGGATTGCCGACGATCATTGCAACATACTGCTTGCCATCCACCGCGTACGTGATGGGAAAGGCATTCGGCACATCCTGAACCCGCGTCTGCCAGAGCACCTTGCCGTCACGATCATCGAAGGCGCGGAAGTACCGGTCGGCCGAAGCGGAGAAGAGTAATCCTCCCGCGGTCGTGAGCTTGGCGGAGGACTGCATCACCCTGGCTTTAATATCCATGGCGAACTCATGGGTGTTCAGGTCCAGACCCACCATCCGGTCGGTCATCTCGCCGGCCTTGGGAGTGCAGACGTCGTTGATGGAAAGATAGTAGCGATTTGTGTTGGGATCGTAGGAGCCCGCCAGAAAATTTCTGGCGCCATTGTTGCTCGGGCAGCGCTTGATTCCTTCCGGCGGTCCTGGAGGAAGCAGCGTCTTCACACCGGTCTTCGGGTCCATGGTGAAGATATTCTGTGCACCTGGATCCTTCGCGAAGAGAAACTTGCCTGTCTTCGCATCCAAGGCTTCGATCACCGCCGGCTTACCCGCGGTGATGACTGCCTTTACTTTTTTACTCTCGAAGGTAACCGGAGCGATAAGCCGTTCGAAGGCATAATCCTGATCGAAGGTGTCGTTCGGAAGATGCTGGTAGTACCAGACCAGCTTACCGGTGTCCGGGTTGATCGCAAGCGTCGAGTTGACGTAGAGGCTGTCGCCGTTGTGGCCGCCGCCGGCGGGGTTGTACGTGCCGCGGTCTACCGACGACCACGGAAACGGCGATCCGACACCAGCATAGATGAGGTTGAGATCGGCATCATAACTGGGTGGCAGCCAGATCGATCCGCCCCAGCGCTTTTCAGCGGGCACGTCGTTCCAGGTTTCGTTGCCGGGTTCGCCCGGCTGTGCGATCGTGTTGAATCGCCACAGTTGTTTGCCGGTTTCAAGGTCATACGCAGAGATGAAACAGCCCACCGTGCCGGGTGCACAGCCGCTGGCGCCCATGATCACCTTCCCTTTCACCACCAAAGGTCCACCGTTGTAGACCCGACGGGTCTTCTCGTAATCATCGGTTGCTACATCCCAGACAACACCTCCCGTCTTCGCGTTGAGAGCGATGATATGCATATCGGTCGTGGCAAAGATCAGCTTGTCGCCGCCGATAGCGAGGGCGCGCTTGGTGCGATAGAAGACATCGCGGTGGTACTCGGCAGGGATGTCATGACGGAACTGCCAGAGCATGTTTCCGTTCCTGGCATCAAGCGCCTGGATGGTTTCGCCGTAGTTCCAGACGAAGAGAATCCCATCGTGCACGAGCGGCGTGAACTCCGTCATGCCGCTCGAGTTCAGCCCCCAGGTCCACGCCACGGTCAGATTCTTTACGTTTTCACGATTGATCTGCTTGAGCGGGCTATAACCCCAAGCATCGTAGGTGCGCCGCCACATCAACCAGTCACCCGGAGGCGGATCTTTCAGCATCGCGTCTGTAACCGGCGTGAGCTTATCCAGGGCCTTGCTCATCTCCGCAAAGTGCGCCTTCGCAAACGCATCCATCCTGGGGAGCGGCGCCCGGGCATTCTGAATCGTAAGGATCTCGCGCGGGCCGTTGCGTCCGTACCGTCCTCCCACCTTGTCCGGCACGCCCTGCACGGCCCCCTCTCCCGCCGTCAGGGGAGCCGCGCTGAGGATCTCGCTGACCTTCGCGGTTGCATTTCCTCGTAGCTCCTGATCTCCCGCAATGGCACCGTTCCGCTGGAGAATGTACGCGGTCACGCCCAGCGCGGAGTCCTCGCTCAACGATCCGGGCCGGGTCGGCGGCATGGTCTCGGAGATCTCTCCGAACAGTTCAAGCGCCATCCTCGGCCCCCAATGCTTTTTGAAGGTGTCGCCGCTCAGCGCTGGAGCGTCCGTCGAGCCCTGCAGGTTCTGACCATGGCACACGGCACAGGTCGAACCGTACACCGAGGCGCCCCTTTGGGCTTGTGACGCGCTAAAGTAGGCGCCCGGAGCCTGCGCAAGCCCCCACTGCGCAAGACCGGATACGCCAAGAATGCAGAGGACTGCCGAAAACGATAACGAGAAATGCCGCATCTACCGAATCTCCTTTTTCCGAAACGCAGGATTTCTTAACGGCCTTATTCATTTCATCAATGCTGAGCTCTATTGCATTCCTAAATCAAAGATCAACTCAGTTGAGGCTAAATTCAATGCGCTAGCAGCAACATATGTTGCATAATCTGCAACACTGTTTTTATGAGCCGAAAGCATAGTAACTACTTCGGACATTGTCAATGCGAACTTTTTGTGTCGCAGGTGTGGTATCGGCCCCGGACTCGAGAGAATTCGATGGGGTGGCTTTGACGCGAGAGGACTTCAAAATCAGCCTGCGAGGAGATACTCCGTCGATGAAGGACAGCAAGTAAGGTCGGAGTAGCTTTATATTTCCAATCGAGCTATCGCTTCTCGTGCGAAAGTCATCTTGAGCCAAATGACGCAATCAATCAATCCTCTTTGGAAAAACGCAAACGGGCTTGATTGTAAATAAAGCATGGGTCCCAGCCGAGGATCGGTTTCAGCTGAGCATTCGTAATGTAGGCGTCCATATTCGCGTTATCCGCGGTGCGAATTGTCGCGTACAGGACAGCGCACTCATTAAACAAAGGTGGCCTGCGTTTGTTTGATCAGAGTTTTCTAAGCTGCCTTAATGAACTGAATAACTGTACCCGCGCCGCAAAAGATAATTCAGCTAACAAATAATTATTTTCTTGACAAGCTCATTTGTCTAAACATAAAGTTCACCACCATGCAATATATATTGCGTATTATGCAACGATGTTTGGTTGCGGGTTTGATGGTCGCTCCTGTTGTGGGCTCCGCGGCTGAATCTCCGAGCGTTCAGATTTCAAACGATCAGATTACTGCGACGGTGTACCTGCCTGACGCGGTAAAGGGCTTTTATCATTCGACCCGATTCGATTGGTCTGGCGTGATTGGAAGCCTCACGTACAAGGGACATGATTACTACGGTAGTTGGTTCTCGCGAACCGACTCAGCGCCAGCTTTTTACGACTTCAACTATGACGATACTGGAGTCGTATCGGCTCCCTTTACGGCAATGGTTGGTCCAGGTGAGGAGTTCAATACTGACCGAAAAGCCCTCGGCTTTGACGAGGCTCAGCCAGGAGGCACGTTCGTAAAGATCGGTGTCGGTGTACTTCGAAAGCCGGACGATTCCAAATATGACCATTCAAAGGCCTATGACATCGTCGACGGCGGTAAATGGTCCGTCAAACATACCCGTGACTCCATTACGTTCACACATGAGATACATGATCCGGCAAGCGGTTATGGCTATCTGTATACAAAGATCATTCGGCTTACACCCGGAAAGCCGCAGATGACCATGCAGCATACCTTGAAAAATCTAGGGACTAAACCAATTAGTAGCACGGTCTACGATCACAATTTCTGGACCTTGGACAAACTTGCTCCAGGTCCCGGTCTGGTGCTTCAATTCCCATTTCAATTGAAAGCCGCTCGTGCGATCAATCCTGATTTTGTGGAGATTGATGGTAACAAGTTCATCTACAAAAAAGAACTGGCAGGTAAAGACCGGGTTACGGCTGGCCTGCGGGGCTTTGGAAATACCGCTGACGATTATGACTTCCGGGTTGAAAATGAAAAAGTAGGTGCAGGTGTCAGGATTCGGGGAGACCGGCCTATAACTAACATCGCTCTTTGGTCAATCCGAACGGTTATGGCTGTAGAGCCCTACATCTCAATGCAGATTGCACCGGCAGATAGTTTCACATGGAAATTAACTTACGACTATTACACCTTTGACGTTCAGAAATAGCACTTGCAAAGCTAGCAGGAGAAGTCACTGAGCAATTCGCAATAACTGTTGACATGCTAAAGAGCCGGCAAGTATGAATGCCCTCGCTTTATCCTCAACAGAATGTAGGACGTAGTCGGTGATTTTCTAAGACGTTGTAGCTATTGGTCAATGATGACAGAAATCGCTACAGCGATTTTTTAGGGATGTTATTTCTACGCAACGCAAATTGCATAATGCGCAATTACTTAAAAAGGTTACTTCACGGATAGCGTTTCTCTTGAAACGAACCAGCAGTTGGAGTCGTGCTTAGTAAAACCCGTTCAAAAAGGGACGGGAGTTCGTCCATTTCGGTGAGTCAATTGGTTGTTCGGGCAAGACGATGAGGCATCTTCGCCACGTCTGATCCCGCTGTTTCCTGGTGGTCGCTTTCAATCCTACAGTGACCACCTTCGAAGTATGTCGTATGCAGCTATTCAGATTTTGTGGAGGAATATCGATGCACATTGCGATGAGAAACATTTCGGCAGCGCAGTCAAAGAAGCAATTCCATCCAAAACGAAAGATTAAGCTAATTACCCTTGATTTCCTGGTTTTAGTAAGTCTTGCCTGTAGCACTGCTACGGCAAGCGCGCAGACGTTGTTCGGCTCCATAGTGGGCACAATTACGGACTCTAGCGGAGCCTCCGTTGTAGGTGCAACTGTAACTGCCGTTTCGATACAGACCAACGACACGCGTACGGTCAAGACAAGCAGTACAGGTGTCTTTACGATGGCTACCATGTCTGTGGGAGTTTATAAGGTAACGGTCACAAAGACGGGCTTCCAGTCCTTTACAAATCCATCGGTTGAAATCACTGCGAATAGCGTGTCACGTTTCGATGCGCATCTTGAAATTGGTAACGTCACAGAGACGATAGAGGTGCACACCGGGACGGCTCAACTCCAGACTGATACTGCGGAAGTACGTACAGAAATCAACGCCACAACCTTGCGGGATGTCCCGCAGCCAACGCGAACGTATCAGGGTGTGTTCAATCTCGTCCCGGGTATCGCACCGCCAAGCGGTGCTGGATTTAACCAGGGAACAAACAACCCTTCGAGGTCTCTGAGTTTCTCAGCCAATGGAACAGGTACGACGGGCCCTAATATACGTATCGAAGGCGTAAATGCTACCAACCAATGGCTGCAGCAGTTCACCACTTTTGTGCCCTCAACGGAAGCGATTGAAAGCGTTAACGTGGTGACTAACAGCCCCAACGCCGAACAAGGGCTTTCCGGTGGTCCGGCTGTGACCGTAACTCTCAAGAGCGGGTCGAATGCATTTCACGGATCGGCCTACGCGTTCAATATTAGTTCCTTCGGCATGACACGCGATTTTTTTCAGCCGGCTGGACAGAAGCCACCCCATTTTGTTGACAATAATGTAGGCGTAACAATATCTGGTCCGATTATTCGCAATAAGCTGTTCTATTTCGGCAGCTATGAAGGAGACTTCACTCGCCAGGCTTATAGTGGCCTTGTTTCGGTTCCCACACCCACGATGCTGAGCGGTGACATGTTTTCTGCTGGGGATAATACGAATGGTGTTGTAACGGCAGCTAATCAACTCTATGATCCGTTTAGCGGCGATGCCAATGGGGCCCACAAGACGCCATTTCCGGGGAATGTCATCCCCGCTAGCCGCATCAATCCAATCATCAGAAACCACATCCTCCCTTTTTTAGGTACTGATAGCGTTAATAATCCCAATGCCGGTGCACCTGGAGCAATTCAGAACAACCTCTTTGTAAAGCAAGCCAACATGTACAATCTGCATAAGATCGACAGTAAGTTCGACTATATTGCTACTTCGAAATTGAGAGTTTCTTTCCGGTATAGCAAGCAACCGTATAACTCTCTATTAAATCCGATCTTTGGGACTCCTCTTGGAGGCACAAGTAATAATTGGCCTGCATTTGCCAAGGCTGGAAACGGAAACTATTACGAGCACGGAGCGGTCACGGCTCTCTCCAGTTCTGCAACATATGTCTTTACACCAACCCTGGTTGCTGATTTTACCTTCGGAGAGACGAGCGCACACCAGTATCTGATTCCTCAGTTTGCGGATCAGAAGTATGGCCTCGACGTGCTGGGCATTCCCGGAACGAACCAGGGGGCGCAGGAGTTTCTTACCGGCGGCTTCCCCAATCTCTCAATTGCCAACTATGGAGGAAGTACCGGAGCGGGCACCTTCGGCTATTCCTATCCGCCCATGGAGTATAACGATCCTGTCTTCGAATATGTGGGAAATATTACCAAGACTCACGGTTCTCATAGTATCCGAGCTGGCTTCGATATTGTAAATCTCCACATGAATCACGACGAGATTCGTCAAACTATATTTTACTTTTCGGGCGCGGGCACCACGCAGGCGGCAACCGGTTCAGCACCCGGTCAAGTGCCGAACGCTTACAATGCCGTGGCCGACTTCCTTCTTGGCGCGGTCAACTACAGAAGCACTTGGGTCATGTTCGACGACACTCTCAGGATGTATGCAAGGGACTATGCCCTTTATGTGCGCGATCAATGGCAGATGAATCCTAAGTTGACCATTAACTACGGAGTTCGCTGGGAGTACTATCCAGTCCCAAATAGAGGAAAGCGTGGCATCGAGTACAACAATACGCTGACAGATCCTACCAACAATACCTTGAGGCTTTGCGGGGTTGGGACCCAACACTGCGGAATATCGGTCTCTCCCAAGTTGTTTGCTCCAAGTATAGGTATCGCATACCGGCCCTCTGAGAAGGTGGTAGTTCGGACCGGCTTCTCTTTGTCTCCTCAGCAGAATGAGATGGGCCAGGCGCTTACCCAGAACTTTCCTGCGGAGCAACAATATTCCAGCACGGGAGCAAATTCCTATTCCATAACCAGCAATTTGTCGGACGGGCTACCTATTCTCACGGCTCCGACTTTCAGTTCGGATGGTACTGTTGTTATCCCGCGTGGAACAAGCAATGCAACTACGACAGATCTTAAATTCAGGAGGGGATATGTTGAATCCTGGAATCTGACGGTTGAGAAAGAATTTGGCGGCGACCTTATCGCGAGCCTTGGTTATGTAGGAACCCATGTGGTGAATCAGTTGGGGAATTACAATTTCAATCACGGCACACTCGGAGGTGGTGCGGCCAGTCAGCCACTTAACACGCCTGCACTTGGGATCACGGGCACTGCCAACGTATTTAGGCCGATAGGCAGCGAAAGGTACAACTCTCTTCAAGCGAGCTTGAATAAACGCTTATCGCATGGCCTTACCACCAAGTTGGCCTATACATGGTCGAGAGATATATCGAATAGTTGGGCAAATGGGATCCTGATTCAGGATCCACAATATTACGGCCGCAATAAGGGCGTAGCTAGTTCCGATCGAACGCACAACATCAGCATTACCGCCACATATCAATCGCCATTTGGTAAGAATAAAACATGGTTAACCCAGGGCTTCGGCGGCATGGTGCTCGGTGACTGGGCATTGAGTCCTACATTTACCCATCTTTCGGGAACGCCATATAGCATCGCGGGCAGTAGTGCATCCTGTAACTGTCCAGGTAACACGCAGCGTGCTGATCAGGTGGGGCCCATCACCAAAGTCGGGAGAGGCGTCCTTGGCCAACCCTACTTTAATCCACTGGCGTTTGCCAATGTGACGACTGTCAGATTCGGAAATGCTGCTCCCAACAGTCTGCGTGGTCCGGGGTACACGAATCTGGACGCGTCCCTGACCCGTAGCTTTCATGTATGGGAGCGGATCAATCTTGTAATTAAAGCAGACGCTTTCAACGTGATGAACCATGCTCACTTCGCCAATCCCGGTACGGCCTTGTCGAATCTTAAGCTGAACTCGGACGGATCCGTCAACTCTCTGAATGGGTACGATACGATCACGAGTACCGCCCCACTCGGCCGTACGCTTGACCAGAGGTACTTCCGTTTTGGAGGGCGCATAACCTGGTAGGTGCCCATGAGGTGAACGCTTGGGGCTAAATGTAAAGGGGACGCTGCTCTGCAGAAGCCCCTCCATTTGCTTAGCAGGCAATTCTATACATTGAAGCTACATAAAAGGAGATGAGCTTCGTCCAACGAGCTTCATCTTTTCGTCATTCTGTTTGGCCATTCAAGATTAGAAGTGTAAACGTTTGGCTTTTTTCATCAACGTTCATTTCGAAGGGAGGATCTTCGAACTGACCGGACGATGATATACGTTGGTGAACTTGCGAGAACGGGATCAATTGAAATCAGCCACTGAGCAAGGCCGGGCTTTGAAGACAAGAGTCGCAGCAAGCGAAAAGATTCGCAAGATTTTTTGACTACGGGTGAGACCTGGCCGGAAGCTCGCAGGTTGTTTGAATGTTGACAGAGGGGTACGCGCAAGTCTCCGTCAATAATGGGAAATGGAAGACACGGATTCTTGCACGACTCCGGCACGGGCCGATCACCTGCCGATTAACTTCCAAGGCATCGAAGAAAATGCTCGAGCGAGACGGCCTTGTCGTCCGGAAGAATCTGAGTGGACAAGTGCTTTATGTGGGGTATTTCGCTGTCCGGGCAGGCGATTACGCGGCGTTGCATCTCATCAGCATGTTGCACTTCCCTTCCAGGACGAAAACTTAATTTGAGTTGGACCCCAAATGGAGACGGAATGTTATGGGTATTGATCTCTCACAAGCAGGCTCTACATTTTAAGGCGAAGACGTCTGCAGGAGCTGTCTCCCCGTTATTCCTATGTGGCAGATCGCGAACCAACGCTATTCGGTCTATTGGAAGACGGACGTTTGAAGGCGGCTTGTCCCTGTGCGAATTGCCACGGAGATATGGCCGGCATGGTGCTACCAGAAGCGACGGACAGCCCATCCGCACCGGCGACGAGCGAGGTTACTGTAACATATGACCATCGGTATCGCGATTATGCGACAAAAGAAAGTTTCGTGGGACGAGATCAGAGCAGCTTGGAGTGGGATCAAGCTTATGGAAGGCCACTTCGAAAGTGGTAGGCCGCCAAATCTTGCAGAAGAGATGCTATCGTCGTTTCGACTTCGAACGCGTGCTGACCGCTGTATCCGAAGTACGGTTGCCCAGGAGCCAGGAAATTTCTCTAGCAGATTTGCAAAGCTCCCGGGAAAACATTGGCACACGGTCGTTGGTGAACCGGACCACCGGGGCCGAGATGCTGATTGCCGCCACTACCTCTCCATTGGCCTCAATAATAGGTGCGCCGACACAACGTACTCCGGCGACGGCTTCTTCATCATCGAATGCATAGTGTTGTCGACGAACGACAGCAAGTTGCTTTTTGAGCCGAGCGATATTCTTGATGGTGCCCGTCGCAGTCGACTCAAACTCGACCCGGCTCAAAAGCTCTTCGAGACGAGCTGGGTCGGTGATGGATGCAACCATCGCTTTGCCGAGTGATGTTGTGTAAAAAGGCAGATGCGAGCCGATCTGGGTGACGAGACGAAACGTGTGACCAGTCTCGAGCACATCGATATAGATGACATCTATGCCGTCCAATATAGCCAGGTTAACTGTTTCTCCCGTCAACTTTCGAAGGTTCTCCATAACCGGGCGCGCAAGCTTGGACAACGTCGCTTGAAAGCTGGCGCCGCTTCCCAGACGCGACAACTTGGTACCGACCATGTAGTTGCTGTGTCCGTCCCGAAACAGATAGCCCTCGGATTCAAGATGACTGAGAAATCGGTGGGCAGTGCTTTTATTAATCCCAGTCTCTTCAGCAATCTGGTTCAACTGAAGGCCGTTTGGAACACTATCTAGTAACTCGAGGATCGATAAAACCTTTCGGATGACGCCCACAGGAGGGGATTTCATCTTTCTTTTTGTCATAGTTTTCCGATTCTAAAAATCCAAATTGTTCGAGGTTCGTCAGATATACGTTACGTCACCGGATTTTCAAGTGTACCGATATTGTCGATAGATATGCGAATAATATCTCCCGAGGCCAGAGAGAAGCTATCCGGGGGAACGATTCCAGTTCCGGTCATCAGGAACGCGCCATAGGGAAACGAGTTTTCACGATAGAGATATTCAACCAGCTCTTGAGGATCACGCTTAAGTGAGGAGAGCGAAGTTTCTTCCGAGAACGCCAGTGCGTCGCCACGAAAGATTTCAAGTTTGATCTCGGTATCGGATGGCATGGGATCGGACGACAGAAGAATGCCCGGACCGATGGAGCAGCTTCCGTCATATATTTTTGCCTGAGGCAAATAAAGCGAATTCAGGCCCTCAATGTCGCGCGAACTCATATCGTTGCCGATGGTATAGCCGATGATATTGCCTTTCGGATTTATAACAAGCGTGAGTCAGGTTCCGGTACCGACCATGAGGCGTCGGAACGGATACGAATCGGGGCTCCGGAGCCGATCACCTTATTCCCAGAAGATTTGAAGAAAAGTTTAGGTCGCGGAGCCGTATAGATCCGGTCGTAGAAGTCGCTCCCACCTGCAGCCTTCGATTCTTCTATCCGCGCATCGCGACCTCGATAGTAGGTAACGCCAGCGGCCCCATACTTCCTGACTCTGCACAAGAGGCAGAAGGTCGGCCACATTCAAAGGGCGAGGGGGGCCCGATACAGAATGGCGGAGCCTTTCAGTCAACGCAGGATCGCATAAAAGCTCATCCCAGTTGCTCGACGGCACCAAGAAGAATTGTCCGTATTGCTCAACAAAGACACCCTGAATCGTGCGATGCAGTCTCATAAACTTCCTTTCCGCCAGTAGTTCCTACCGGCAGGGCCTTCGAGTCCCGAACTCTCGGAATGACAGATTCGCCGTAGCCCAGTGAATCCCAGTCATATTATGAGTTGATAATTTCATTAATTGAAATAAGGATTTTTTTTAGCTACTTTGGAAAAAATGCATTATGTCGCTCTTCTTCGTCATATAAAACGCCGTGGTTAGCATGGGAAGCATCATGCGAACTCCTTGGGGAGTTCAAGAGTAATTTGCAAAGCCAAAAAAACAAGCTGATTTTACATATCAAAATTTAGATCACAATCTATAAAAACTTCAACTTTTTATATTGACACGTTCATTTCGTACTGATTAGTGTGTGTGTCGCTTTCGAAGCTCTAGTGATTCAGGTGGTGAGGCGGCTACCTATGAGTTCAGAAGTAAGCGGAGGACGCATTGATGAAGCGAATGACTGCCGAACTCTCCAGGGTGAGAACAAGCGGTATTCTATTGCGGCTATTTCTTGCGTTGGCGATTCTCTTGAGCGCGACGAACACGGCGTTCTGTCAGGTGGAGCGCGCCACAATTACAGGTGTCGTGAACGATAAGGCCGGCGCCAATATTGCTCAGGCAACGGTGAAGGTGGTTGACGAGGGTACTAATCAGGCAATCACCGTAAAGACCGATTCTTCAGGAGCGTATACGGTGGGTAATCTGACTCCTGGAGGCTACACAGTTACGATCTCCAGTCCTGGCTTTGCCCAGCAGGTGATCCGCCATTACACCGTGCAGGTAAGTCAGATCGCGCGCCTCGATGTAACGCTTGATGTGGGAGCAGTGACCGAGAGTGTCGAAGTCAACAGTACTGGGCCAATTCTTAAGAGCGACGACGCTACGGTCAACCAGGTCATCTCGCCGAGTGCAGTTGCCCAACTGCCTCTCAATGGGCGTAATCTTGCGCAGTTAGCGGTGATTGCCCCTGGCGTGACCGGACTGAACTACGCGCCCACGAATACAATCGGATCCGGCACACGTCCTGATGAACTTCGCCCAGGTGGCACGACGATCGAAGCCAATGGTGCTCGGGATAGCGCCAACAAGCTGCTTCTGGACGGTATAGACAACACAGAGATGATCGCCCAGACCCAGATTGTCCGCCCAAGTATCGAGGCGCTGCAGGAGTTCAATGTGATCACCAGCAATGCTGGTGCAGAATACAATCGAGGCGGCGGCGCTATCGTAGTCACCAGTACCAAACAAGGTACGAATTCATTCCACGGCTCTATTTATGAATACATCCGTAACTCCGGCGTGGATGCGAAGAACTACTTTGTGCGTCCAGGTGCTCCTAATCCTCGTTATCAACTGAATGACTTCGGAGAGCGCCTCGGCGGGCCCATCATGAGGAATAAGGCCTTTTTCTTCGTGAACTATGAAGGATACTACGAACGATCTGCGAGCACTCTTCTCAGCACTGTTCCAACGCTGGCGATGCGCAACGGCGATTTCCGCGGGGTCGCACACGTCTATGATCCTACGACTACCGATTCGGTGACACATGCGCGTCAACAATTTTCTTATCAAGGCAACCCCGATGTGATTGATCCAGCCAAAACGGATCCGATCGGTCGTGCGCTGGTGAATGCTTATCCGCTTCCAGACCCCGGCACCGGGTTGACAAACAATCTGACTGTGTACCCCCTGAAGAGAAGCAATGATAATCGTGGTGACGCTCGCGTGGATTACCAGATATCCCCAACCCAGACATTTTTTGCGCGTTACTCGGTCAACGATACGCAAATTCAGATGCCAAATACGCTCAATGACTCAATTGGCGGTAATGAAAACTCTTTTTCTGGGCCGCAGTCTAACCGTGGACAGCAAGGAGTCATTGACTATAACAAGGTGATCAACTCGAGTCTGGTGGGTGACTATCGTTTTGGTTTCACGCGATTCTCGAGTTATCTGCTTCCTTACGTTCTGACGTCTCCCATCTGGTCGACGATTCCCGGCAGGCTCCCGCTTCCGGGATATCAGCCGCTTGGCTCAGATATCGGACCGGTGGCACCCATCATCGCTCCTTCAGGCTACTTTGGTGAGGGCAATTCACGCGGCGAACCACAGATCCGCAGAGAGCACCTCTGGGAGAACATCGCGACGCTGGTCTGGCAGCGTGGGAAGCATAATCTGAAATTTGGTGTGGACATCATGAACTATCGCATTTCTGAAACAGACACTCCCCCGGGCCAGAGTCCGTTCGGCCGGTTTAATTTTGACAGCAACTTTACCAATAATCCGTTGTCGACGGCGGGCACAGGAAATGCTATAGCATCAATGATGCTGGGATATCCGTCGAACACGGCGCGCGATTTTTTCCTTCCTGGAACAGCTCACGTCAATACGAATGAGTACAACGTCTTTGTCTCAGATAACTGGCGCGTGACGCAGAAGCTGACTATCAATGCGGGGCTCCACTATGAGGTAAACTCACCATTCTCCGATAGTAACGATAACTGGGTTAATTTCAATCCCGCGACAGCCAAGGTAGAGATAGCTGGACAGGACGGCGTTTCGCATACGGCGAACTGGAGAACGGACTACTCGTCGATTGGGCCACGCATCGGCATTGCATACACTGCAGATCCGATGACGGTCTTCCGCTTGGGGTATGGGATTTTCTATGATCCTCAGGGAAATCAGGGAACCACTATTCGGCAAGGACGTCAATGGCCATTTGATCTCATCTATTCAACCTCTCCCGGAAGCTTCTTTCCTTCGAACCGTGTTTCGCAAGGTTTTCTTACGCCGGACGACCTAGCACCAATCTTTGCGACTCCTTTCGGTACTCTGAAGGGAATCGATCATAACTTTAAAAATGCTATGACACAGCAGTTCAATTTGAGCATGCAGCGGCAGCTTAGCAGTAGTTCCACATTCACCATTGGGTATGTTGGAGCCTTGACGCATCGGCTTTCGTGGAATCAGCCGATCGACCAGCCAACCCCAGGTCCTGGTACGATCCAGCTCCGCCGTCCTTTCAATACTCAATTCCCGAACGTCACTGCGATTGCCTACTATCAATCTGTCGGCGTGGGCCTCTATAACTCTCTTCAGACCACGTTCCAGCAGCACCTGGCGCGTGGGTTCTTTCTTACGGCAAACTACGTGTGGGCTCACGCAAAAAATGATGCTCCTTACGACGGGGGCGGCAATGGACCTATTCCGCAGGATCCGCATAATCGGGCGGCCGACTATGGGGATTCAGACAATGATATTCGCAGCCGTTTGAACGTGTACGGCTCGTACGAGCTTCCGTTTGGCAAGGGAAGAACGTTCCTAAATAATTCTTCGTCCGTTACGAATGCATTCCTGTCCGGTTGGCGCCTAAACCTTATTGCGGTGGCTCAGTCCAGCCTGCCTTTCACGGTAACGATGAATGGTACTTCCACCAATACGGGAGCATCGAGCAGCAGAGTCAACCGGGTTCCAGGAGCAGCGGTTTATCCCACTAAGCGAACCGTTCCTTTGTGGTTCAACCCAAGAGCTTTTGTAGCGCCTCCGGCCTACCAGTACGGCGCAGAGCCGCGCAATTCTCTGCGGGGGCCACGTGAGACGAACTTCGACATGTCGATGGAAAAACAGACTACCTTCGGACACGAAATGAGTCTGCTCTTTCGCGTGGAGGCCTTCAATGTCTTCAACCATCCGCAGTTCGTAATTCCTGCCGCAGCAATTAATGCCAGCGGCGCGGGAGCAATTACGGCAACGTCGAACTCGGCTCGTCAATTGCAAGGTGCGTTACGGTTCTCTTTCTAGAAAGAGTTCAAAAGGCACAGGATGTTCGACCGTCCGGTAGCACATCCTCCTACGATGGCGATAACAGGGAGCAGAGATTGGTTAAACTCGAACAGCAGGGGATGCCAACCAGAAACCATCGGTTACGCTGGCTGTTGGTTTTCTGGCTCTTTGTTCTCAGCGCGGTCGCATATCTGGACCGCGTGAACATCTCGATTGCAGGGCAGGCGATCGCGAAAGAGTTTCACCTCAACAATGTTCAGCTGGGATGGCTGTTCAGTTCTTTTGTCCTGGGATATGCCTTGTTTCAGGCCCCGGCGGGACGTATAGCGGACAGGGTTGGGGCGCGTACCGTGCTCGGTGTTGCGGTGATCTGGTGGGCTGTCTTTACGAGTGCGATCACATTTGTGTCTCCGGAGATCGGATCCCTGGTCATTGTCCTGATCGGAATACGCTTTTTGCTAGGAATGGGGGAGGCTATTGTTTATCCCGCTTCCAATTGCATGGTTGCTGCATGGATCCCGACAAGCGAACGCGGGATTGCTAATGGGATTATCTTCGCGGGGGTCGGATTCGGAGCCGGATTAGCACCCCCCATCATTACCTACACTCTTCTGCGCTATGGGTGGCGGGCCTCGTTCTGGGTCAGCGCAGTCATCGGCGTCATTGCAGGAGTTGTATGGTTCACGATCGCGCGCGAGACCCCTGAAAAGCATCCGTGGGCTTCGCAGGAGGAGCGGAACTACATCGTCGCGGGCTTGCCGGAGAGCAAATATAGTTTGTCGGCCGCGAAACTGGGCTGGGGAACGATCGTCAGGGATCGCAACGTTCAGGCGTTATCGTTCAGTTATTTCACTTATGGTTATGCGGTCTATATCTTTTTCAGCTGGTTTTTTATTTATCTCAATAACGTTCGCGAACTGGATATGAAAAGAAGTTCCCTCTACACAATGCTTCCTTTTATCGCGATGGCAATCGCATCCCCAGTTGGTGGATGGCTAAGCGATCGGATCACGCGGAGCAAAGGGAAGCGTGCTGGACGGTGTGGACTCGCGGCGATAGCAATGGCGCTGTGCGGAGTCTTTCTGGCGGCCGGAGCTGAAGTGGGCAGCGTAGCCCTTGCAGTCATCGTGCTGGCGGGAGGAGCCGGCGCGTTATATATCTCGCAAAGTTCGTTCTGGTCTGTCAGCGCTGACATCGGAGGGGCTTCGGCAGGATCGGTCTCAGGTGTTATGAACATGGGCTGCCAACTGGGTGGAGCGATTAGCTCCTCCTTGACCCCATGGATCGCGCAGCGCTTCGGATGGGCGACTTCTTTTCTCTTTGCTGCAGCGCTCGCTTTGGCTGGCGGAGCCGCGTGGCTGCTGGTGAATGCCGATGGGCAGCCTCGCATAAAGGAGAGGGTTTTGAGTCAGTTGGAGCAGGTTTGAATGAGCAGTTCTATGTCGCGTGGTTTATGAGTGGACTGAAAAGGAGAAGGGACATGTCTGGAGATATCGGTCGTAGTTGTTTGGCGGCGTTCTTTGCACTTCCTCTGCTGGCGGCCGCGTCAATGGTGGGGCAGCAACAGGCAGCCTCTACACCGGGTGACATCGAACACCGTATTGCACGCGGTGATAGTACCAAATACAGCCATTTGAAAGCGGTACACGATGGTGCAGGTTCCATGGACTTTCGTGTCATGTTGGGGACTGATGCTGTAGAGCCGAACCTGATTTTCTTTCATCGCGGGGTCATCATGCCCCACAGCGGAATCGGCCAACACTTTCACAATAAGTGCGAGGAGATGTTCGTTATTCTCGATGGTGAAGCGCAGTTCACCATCGATGGCCGCACCTCGCTAATTAAAGGGCCCGCAGGCGTTCCTGACCGGCTAGGACACTCCCACGGTATTTACAATCCAACGGACCAACCGCTTCAATGGCTCAACATTAATGTGGGCCTGAACAAGGTCTACGACACCTTTAATCTGGGCGATTCTCTGGAGCATCAGCATCTTGATTCTGTTCCGCAGTTTGTAAGCTTTCGTCTGGACAGAAGCTTGCTGAAACCTGTGAACGCGATGGATGGTGGCTCAGGCACAGTGCGATATCGTCGGGCGCTGCAACCCACCGTTTTCTTTACAACATGGTCCTACATCGATCATCTTCTGATCCCACCGGGGGCATCTGTTGGGACGCGTTCATTGCCGGATTTCGCCGAGGTCTATTACGTAGTCGGTGGAGAGGGTTCAGTTTCGCTCGGCTCCGAGAAGGCACAGATTCGCAAAGACGATGTGGTCCCTGTACGGCTGAACGAGGCTCGTTCTATTCAGAATACTGGGAGCACTCCGCTGGAGTTTCTTATCGTTGGCGTGGCGAAAGACATGGCGGCTAAAGACGCATTGATGGCACGTCCTCCGGCAAGACCGCGCTAATGATTCGCACGCACAACGACAGATTAGAGGGATTGCAGAGATGAAACGTCGATTACCGCTGAAGTCCACGGCAATATCCGGTGCAAATCCGCTGAGGGCAATGACAGGAGCGTTTACCGCATCACAGGAACTTGCTCCAGGCAAAGGCCCCATCGTCCTCTATTGTGATCTGGCTGTCGATCCGACACGTGAGCAAGAGATGCTCCATTACTTCCGCAAAGAGTTCCGACCGGCTGCGCAGAAATTTAATGGCTATATCGATGTCAAGATGCTGAAATTCCGCAAGGTCGTTCAGGGCGGCCCAGCTCCCGCAAGCAGTATCAACTATCGTTTCCAGCTTACTTACGAGAGCGAAGAGAAGCGCCAGGAGTGGATCGCGTCCGAAGTACATCAACGAGTGTGGTCACTCGTTGAAGATACAGTCGTCAACAAAAGCTATCTCGTGCTCCTGACCGATAGCGTGTAGTCAGGTTCAAAAATGTTTACGACTTTTTATGTTATGGAGATATTTATGCAGAGAAGGGCTTCGGCAAATTCGGCGGTGACGCAGGGGATCAGCATTCTCCGCAACGATCCTGCTTTTGATGATGTGATTGCACCAGGGACGGTGATTGAAAAAGTTGCGAGCGGCTTTCAGTTTACCGAAGGGCCTCTTTGGCGCCAAGGACGCTTATGGTTCTCAGATCTTGTTGGTAATCGCATGTACGCTGTCACTCCTGATGGCAAGGTGGATCTACTGATCGAACACTCTGGTGGGCTCCAAAATATCGCGCCTAACTCATTCAAGGGGTCGAATGCGATGGTAGCTGATAGAGACGGTGGTGTCCTGATGTGTCAACATGGAGTCCGCCGAATTGTCCGCCTCGACAAAAATCTTCACCAAACGATATTCCTCGATCGATGGGAGGGAAAGCGTTTCAACAGCCCCAATGATATAGTTTTTGCTCCCGATGGAGCACTCTGGTTTACCGATCCGCCTTTCGGCCTGGATAAGCAGGACGAGGACTCCGCAAAGGAAATACCGTTCAACGGGGTATACAGGTATGCGGATGGCAAGTTGACGGCTGCGATCAAAGACCTGACTAATCCGAACGGAATCGGTTTTTCTCCAGACGGCAAATTCCTTTATGTGGCCAATTCAGGTCCGAAGATGTTTGTTAATAAATACGAAGTAAAGAGCGCCGGAACCTTGGGCAGGCCTTCCACTTTGATCTCTTATCCCGATCAACCGAACAATGAGGTTCCCGACGGTCTTAAGGTGGATTCTTCAGGCAACATATGGACAAGCGGGCCTGGGGGTATTCGCATAGTCACGCCGAGAGGCAAAGTGCTTGGGCAGATCAAACTGCCCGAAGTTGCAGCGAACCTCGCCTGGGCCGAGGACGGATATACGCTTTATATCACCGCAAGTAGCAGTATCTATCGCTTGAAGGTGTCTATCGCTGGCCAGATGCCGCTTTTTTCACGCTAAAGTGCGACAAGGAAGGAAAGGATAATGGCTCAATGGACTCGACGCAATTTTATTTCTGCTTCTGCGGCCACTCTCGCGATGGATAGATTCTCTTCAGCAACGATGATGAGAGCGGCTAAGAAACGGATTGGAAACTGGATCTACGTTGGATCGACAGCGGTCGGTGAGGGCGAAGGAATTCATGTCGGAGAATGGGACGCCTCGGATGGAACGATCGGCAACCTTCGACTCGCTTACGCGTGTATCCAACCCAGCTTTCAGGTAACAGCTCATACACCGAGTGGAAAATTGTTACTCTCCGGCCACCAGCCGCAGCAGGATAAAGCTGCCTTGAGTTCATTTCGAGTGATGCCGAATGGCAACCTGACGCTGATCAATACAGTGGAACTTGAGGATCAACCAGAGAGCTTTATTCAGATCGTGCTGGATAAGACTCACCGTGCGCTTGTATCAGCGAGTTATCGTACCAGCAAAGTCAGATCGTTTAAAGTGAGTGCCGATGGCCACCTCTCAGATGCAGTTTCTGAGTTCACTTTGAGAGGCTCCGGGCCGAATGTGCGACGCCAGACTACGGCTCATGCTCACGGCGCGGTAGTCTCGCCGGACAACAGGTTCGCGTTGGTAAATGATCTTGGCTCAGACAAGATCATGGTCTATAAGCTGGATCCTGCTACAGCAAAGCTCACTCCGAATGATCCACCCTTTTATCAAGCGAAGCCGGGATCTGGCCCAAGGCATACGACCTTTCACCCGAGTGGACGATGGGCATATTCCATCAATGAACTGGACTCCACGATCACGACGATGTCATGGAATGCGAGGACAGGTGTACTAACTTCTACTGGCAGCACGCCGACCACCGAACCAGGAGTTGATATCTCAAGAAATCGTGCGGGAGAGGTGATCTTTGACAGTGCTGGCAAATTTCTTTACGGCTGCAACCGTGGCGCTGCCGAAGAGATCCTGGTCTATAAAGTGAGCAGCGACGGCCAGCTTTCTCTTGTGAGTCGAACTCCGCTGGGAGGAAAAGAAGCTCGCCACTACGCAATCTCTCCGGATGGTGGCTATCTGGTCGTGGCAGAACAGGCGACGAACTTCGCAAGCGTCTTCAGGCGTGATCAGGTCTCCGGTGCTCTGACGCCGACAGGCAAGAAGTATCCGGTGAATAAAGCGTCCTCCATCTCATTTGCATAGCTCGAATAATTTTCGTTCTTCAAAAAGAGAAGAATCTGTGAAAGCGAGATTTGTTTAAGTCTCTTACTGGTGCGGAGCTCGTTGGAATGGCGAACCCGCTCATTAGGCTGGAGTCCCAGGTTGCGCAGACCATACTCGGTATAACGAGTATTTCAAACAGATACGCGAAATCTGGGTGGCTCCTATTGCGATCGGCGAGCTGTTAACAATCCGCTCGAGTGACGTCCTTCCATCGAAGGACGTCTGATTGATTACATTCGCTGCCATCTTTCCCAGGCCGTAGGCCTTACTCTGGTGCAAAAGATGCCAATCCTTGCGGAAAATTTCGGCGCGAAAACCGTTATAACTTCGAAATTCAGGAATACACTCCGTTCGGCGAACGTACCCGACAGATCTTCTATGACTGTCTGCGCGTGAAGGATGACTATCTTTGGGCCAATGAAGCCGGATGGCGGGTCGAGATCGACGAGAAAGAAGCGGCCAAAGCCCCATCTACTCCCGGGCGGCTGAATCTTAATGGCGGATGGGTGAAGTTCGGCGTCTCGATGCAACAGTGATCAAGCAATAGTGCCGGGGGGTGACAGTCACGTAAAAAGGCAGAGGGAAAAAAATATGTTTCAAATAATAAAACGACTACACCATATAGTGAATTTCTGATTGACAGAGATTCGAGGAATTGATGTATTGTTGTCTTGCTTTTTCAAGGCCGACTGCTCAACAGGCGAGGACATCGAATGCTGGTGAGAAAGGTGATGAAATGATTTCGACAGCAGCAAGAAGGAAGACGCTGGAGAGTTTTATTGGTCTTCAGTCCGCGGGGAAGATGGCAGGAGGGACGCACGCCATCTCCCGAATCGAGGCCTTCCGCGTGCCAGGTTCGGGAACGCAGCCTGCATACAGCGTACTGGAGGTAGAGACTCGCTCAGGTATGACGGGATACGGCGAATGTTACCCGCTCTCACGCGCTGACGTAGAGGTGCTGAATGGTCTTGTCGGCAAGCCAGCTCATGCCTATGAGGCACTTATGCCAATAGCTCCGGAACCGGCGCGCGGTGGACTCAATATGGCCCTGCTCGATATTGTCGGCAAGATTACCAAGGCGCCAATCTATCGTGTGCTCGGTGGGCCGACACGTTTCAAGGTTCGGGCGATCGCAAGGCTTAAAGGATCGTCAAATACGGAACTCATCGCAGACATGCAGGGATGGATGGCCTCTGGCGTTCGCTCGTTCCTGATACCAGTCATGGCTCCCCCGGACAGAAATCAGGGGAGTCTCTTCATCAAGAACCATGTGGAACGGTTCGAGGCGCTCCGCGCCGCCGCACCGGAAGCTGACTTCGCTGTGGAATCTCTCGATCAACTTACCCCCAGCGATGCAGGCATGCTGGCGGCGGCCCTGGAAAGTTTGCATCCGCTCTGGTTCGATGAGCCCTGTCCTGTTACCAATCTTTCCACACTTCGAAAGATCGCTGAAGAGACCGTCACACCGATTGGTCTGGGGCGTGACATCCGGAATGCGGGTACATTCCAGGACCTGCTTCGCGAAGGACTTGTCGATCTTGTTCGTCCCGATCTCCTTACCTATGGAATCTCCGGTGTATGCCGTATCGCTGCAATGTCAGAGACCTATTACACGGCCGTTGCGCCTCGCCACAGCGCTGGTCCTATCGCGCTTGCTGCAGCTCTCCAGGCAGCAGCAAGCATGCCGAATTTCTTCGTTCTGCAGGTTCCGGATTCGGGGGCGGCTAGTAACGCTATCGATGATGGCTTTTTCGAATTGCCCAAAGAGCCGGGGCTTGGCATTGCCATAGATCCAAAGCAGTGGGAGGGGAATAAAATCGCATGAACAGACGACACTTTCTCAGCGGTGCCGCCGCGTTGGCGGCTGTAGGCGTCCATTCTGCTGGTGCAGTTTCAGAATCCCCGGCGAGGGAGCCCGACTACTGCGGTTGTAATCCCTTTATGGGGCAAAGGATGCGCAGTCAAGACATCACTGACCTCTTCAAAGATGTCAATACGAACTTGCGCGTCACCGATATGAAGGTATTTGGCGTATCGTTGACCCCAGATTCTGACCGTCCTTATGTTTTCGTCAAGATCGAAACCAACCAGGGACTGGTTGGCTGGGGAGAAGCCACGCTGGAAGGCAAGGCGGGCGCAGCGATGTCATGTGTCCGGGACTTCCGGGACTTTATTGTCGGCAAGGATCCGCTTCAGGTGGAGCATCACTGGGAATCGATGTATGTCCATAGCTTCTACCGTGCTGGCCCCGTCATCGGTTCCGCCATCTCTGGCATTGATCAGGCGCTGTGGGATATTCGCGGGAAGGCGCTGGGCGTCCCTGTCTATCAGCTTCTCGGCGGGCCACATGATGAACGGGGCGTTCGTGGGTATTACCACGCAGAGAACGCGAGAACTGATGAAGACCTCTCTAAGCTGCGGGAGACAGCCCTTTCAACTGGAGTCTCATGTTTTAAGGTTGGGCTTCCCGATCAGGCTTATGAGTGGATCGAGACCCATGCGAAGATTGATCGCGCCATCAAGCACATGGCTCGCTATCGCGAGAAGCTTGGTGACGAGATCGACATCGCCGTCGATTTCCATGCGAAGACCAGCCCAAGCGTAGCCTCTATTCTGGTCAAGGAAGTTGAGCCTCTCCATCTCCTGTTTATTGAGGAGCCATGTCCGCCTGAGAATGTGCCTGCTATGCAGAGAGTGGCACGTCGTTCTACTACACCAATCGCCACCGGTGAACGGCTTGTAGCCGCATTCGGTTGTCGGGAGCTTATTGAGAAGGGAATCGTCGACATTCTGCAGATGGATATCAACCACGTAGGCGGGATCACCGGCCTCTGGAAAGCCGCTGCCATGGCGAATTACTCCAATATCTCAATGGCGCCACATGCGTGCGAAGGTCCTATTGGAGGGCTTGCCACGCTGCACGTGGACTCCTCCATGCCAAATTTCCTTATTCAGGAGATCTGCAGTTTTGTAGAACCTGGTGAGAAGGAAAAGGTCTGGGCCGATTGGTTTGGTTTCGCTCCGATGCGCATGGTAGATGGCAAATTCCCGCTCCCTCAAAAGCCTGGATTAGGTTTCGAACTGAGTGAAGCGGCACTGGCTAAGTATCCTTTCGGCGGTTCTCGGCCTATGGCTCGTGTCTTCCAGACCGACGGCTCTGTAGGAGAGTGGTAGCTCAACTTTGCCAGTCCTGCTGGAGCTATGCTCGGGCCAACATTGGCTTCTTGCTGTCAGTGGCCCCACTCATTGGTGCGGTTGACTTTTGACTTGATAATTAAAGCCGCGCGCGGCTCAGCTCCGAGGTGACGCTTCGCAACTATGCGAAAGCTTTCTTGGCTGCACTCGCGCAATTTTCGATAACGACGGGGGATTAACTCAGAAGGCTCGAGTCTGGAGTGCGGCTAAGAACATCGCAAAGTTGCGAGAGCGCTCCAGAATCGACTGAAATGCCGATGGGCTGTGGCTACTTGCAATATGCATTCCAATCTCCCGAAGCATGTCATCTCACGCAGTCTAACTTTGACTTCGAAATCACGGTTGACGACCTTTTTTGAAGCTTGCTACCATTTTTTGCACGCAATGCCCGTTGCGTTCTATGCAACGTGAATATATCGATCTTCCATCCTTAAATTTCGAACGATGATTTCAATGACCAGGCTATTTACAAGGTTGAGTTCAGTGGAAAAGAAAACGTTTACCGAGAAGAGCCGCAGAGTGCAGGTGGCATCAATTCTCGCTCGCTTCCTGGTGGTTGTTATAAGCCTATCGTGTGCCCATGCACAGCAGGCGGCCAGAATTACTGTGTATGGAGATCAGTCCGGCCCGCGTGTGAATCGTGAGATATTCTCGCAGTTTGCCGAACAACTAGGTTCAGGTATCTACGGTGGTCTATGGGTAGGTCCATCTTCCTCTATTCCGAACATTCATGGGTATCGAAAAGACGTCATTGATGCTCTGCGGGATCTTCACGTGCCTGCCGTCCGGTGGCCGGGCGGTTGTTATGCCGATCAGTATCACTGGCGCGACGGCATCGGCCCGAGGGAGAAGCGGCCCGTCAGGTATAGGCGTGGAGGAAATGACACCAACTCCGTCGGAACCCATGAATTCATGGACTTTCTGGATCTGATCGGGGCGAAAGCGTACTTGTCCGCTGATGTGGGGAACGCAACCCCACAAGAGACAGTGGATTGGATGGAGTACATGCTCGCACCGCGGGGTACTACCTTGTCCAATGAACGCGCAGCAAACGGTCATCCTGATCCCTGGCAGGTCCCTTATTTAGGAATTGGGAACGAGCTATGGGGCTGCGGCGGACATATGAGCGCAGAACATGCTGCAGACGTTATCAATCAATACACGACATTTTTGCATGCATCCAGAGGAAAGCCCTTCATGAAGATCGCCGCAGGAGCCGACCGCGGCGATTACCACTGGACCGAAACGGTGATGAGAGAGGCCGGGCCTCAGATTGATGGTCTTGCCCTCCACTTCTACACCTACCTTCATCATGCAGGCCATGAGGGAGTGGGGACCGGATATGGAGAGAAAGGGGCTGCAGTGGGATTCGATGAGAAAGACTGGGCCTCTACGCTTGCATACACCTTCGGCATGGACGATCTGATTGCAAAACATGCGGCAATTATGGACAAGTACGACCCGGAAAAGCGGGTATGGCTGGCCGTCGATGAATGGGGTGCCTGGTATAAACCGGACGGCGTCCATGCTGCTTCATCTCTTTATCAAGAGAACACGATCCGCGATGCGCTTATCGCCGCGATCAATCTCAATATTTTTGTAAAGCATGCGGATCGCGTGAAGCTTACTGCAATCGCACAGATGATCAATGTGCTGCAGGCGATGTTACTGACTGATGGCCCGCGCATGGTCAAGACTCCAACCTACTGGGTGTATGAAATGTACAGGCCCTGGCAGGATGCAACCAGCCTTCCCATCGAAGTTCATTCTGAAGATTATGCATTTGGTGGAGAGAAGATGCCTGAAGTTTCCGCATCCGCAGTCCGGGATAAATCGGGCAAAATCCACATCGCATTAACGAACCAGAATCCAAATCTTTCAGTAAAGCTTCTGTTGAAGATCAATTCTTCCGTCCCGGGCAGTGTAACTGGACGGATATTGACAGCTCCGAATATCGATTCGAGAAATACGTTTGAACATCCCGATGCAGTGAAGCCTGTTGTTATGCAGGGAATCACGCAAACGGGAGATACGCTTTCCTTAACTTTGCCGCCGAAATCCGTTTCTGTCTTGAGTTTATAGCCCAAACATCAATAGCACGCCAGCCATGCAGCTTATTGTTTGTAGTTTGTAGGAGGCAGGAATTGAGCTTAAAAAAAACTAATATTTACTATTTCTTTGTTCTGTTCATAGTTATGTTGTTCGGGAGCGCGCATGCTCAGAACACAACCGGATCTATTGTTGGTTCCGTCAGAGACGCGACCGACTCTGCGCTTCCGGGTTCTATTGTTACGCTGACGAATGTATCCACGGGAGACAGGCGTGTCGCCACGGCGAATGACTCGGGAGATTACCAGTTTCTGAATCTCCCACCCGGACACTACAGCCTTTCAGTAGCGATGCAAGGATTTAAGACCTACACGCATAATGATGTTGAGGTGCAGGTCGAACTTGCGACGCGACAAAATGTCACGATGGAAGTGGGTACGGCGACGGAACAGGTTACCGTTACGTCTGCAGCTCCGATCATTCAATCGGAGAACGCCTCTCTCGGGCAGGTAGTGCAGGGAAAGGCAGTTACTGACATTCCACTTAATGGGAGAAACGTACTCGCCCTCGTAGGCTTGACTCCGGGTGTAGTTCCGCAAGGAAGTGCCTCGGCGAACCTTACGGGCCTCGGCGTTTTTTCTGCGGGAAATTTCCAGATTGGTGGAGGAACAGCGAACCAGAGTTCGACCCTGTTCGACGGTTCACCGGTGAACATCTCTTACGGAAATATTACCGTCCTTGTTCCGGATCAGGATGTCGTACAGGAGTTCCGAGCGCAGATCAGTAACAATACTGCGGAGTATGGCAGATATACGGGCGGCGTCATTAACATTACCTCCAAGTCTGGTGGTAACCAGATTCATGGCACGGTCTACGAATTTGTACGGAACACTATCTTCAACTCGACGCCTTATTTTTCCAAACACAACCCTGCTCAGGTTTTGGAGAAGAACCCATATCATCAGAATCAGTTCGGGGCGAACATAGGATTTCCGATCATTAAGGACAAGCTGTTCGGATTCTTTGATTATCAAGGGTATCGTCAGAGCTTCCAGCAAACTTACAATTATGTTGTTCCCACGGAGCGGCAGCGCACCGGTGATTTCTCAGAGTTCTCTACGCCGATCTATGACCCGTGCGGCGGGACCGTAGGTGCGGGCCAAGGTTGTCCGAATTACACCGGAGGGCCAACTCCCTTTCCCGGCAACAAAATTCCGTTGAATCGCATCTCTCCGGTTGCGCACAACATCATTAATTGGGGTTATTGGGCGCCCCCGACAAACGCGTCGTTGCCACCGAACCAGAACTTCCTAAGCTATTCGTCGATGGGAGGGGTCAACAATCAATACACCGGGCGCGTTGACTTCAACCTGAGCGATAAACAACGTATGTTCGGCCGATATACGCATTGGAAGTCCGACAATATCGCGCCTATTCCGTTCAAAAACGGTCTGATTTCTGGCGATCCGACGTCGCCTGAGCATTTTGTTACCCGACAGGTTGTTTTTGGAGACACTTATGTCTTTACGCCTTCGCTCGTGGGAGATCTCCGGCTCTCTTATCTCAGATGGAATTACACGCGTCTTCCAGGGACTCTAGGCTATAACCTTGGCGATCTGGGTTTCAATCCCGCTAGCCAACTGGATCAGATCTCAGATTTCAATCACGTTTCTAACTCCACAACTTTTCCCGCAATAACAATCCAGGGTTATAACAACGCGTCGAATGGATATATCTTCGGGGTCAACCAGAACTACGCGATCGCCCCTAGTATTACCAAGACGATCAAAGGGCATACGATCAAAGCAGGAGCAGATCTTCGTCGCTTGGAAATGCTCTACTTTCAAAACAATTACCCTGGCGGTAACTTCCAATTTGATCCAACATGGACCGGAAATGCGTTTGCTTCCTTCCTGCTGGGCTACATGGTTGATCAATCCGTCAATCCCACGGTCATCCAGATTTCTCAGCCTACTTACAACACAATTTACTATCAGGGATATTATGTCCAGGATAACTGGAACGTTTCACGCAGGGTTACGCTCAATATCGGCCTGCGTTACGACATTCCGGGAGTCTACCGGGAGCGCCACGAGCTTCTGGCCACCTTTGATCCGAACGCTGTGAACCCGCTTGTGACGTTGAATAATGGTTCGACAGTTCACGGTGCTTACGATTTAGTGGGTACACCGCAACATCCGGCGAAGGGTCTGCGCAATGAACACTTCGCGAACTTTTCCCCGCGTCTCGGCATAGCCTTCCGCCCCGATGAAAAGACGGTCCTGCGTGCAGGATGGGGTTCCTTTTTCATCGCCTCTGATCTTCAATTCCCGGAATCGTCGGCGCAATCCCCCCTGTCGTACATTACGAATAATCCAGTTTCAACGCGCGATGGAGGCTTAACTCCATATGCCACTCTCGATAACCCTATGCCAACGGGGCTTACGCAGGCTCCTGGCCGAGACAGCAGATATCAGCGCCTCCTTCTCGGAGGGTCCGCCAATGCGCTGAATCAAGATGAAGAAAACGGAGTGGCTTATCAATGGAACTTCGCAATCCAGCGGCAAATGCCTTTGGGGATTGCTCTGGAAGCTGCCTATGCTGGATTGCACGGTTCGCATCTTCCGGTAAGTCACAGCCGCAATCAGGTGCCGAAGGACGTATTAGACCGGGCTTTGGCCGACCCGGCGTGCTCTCCGACGGTAACATCCGCATGTTTTCTTCAAGGAAGTACAGCCAATCCGTTCACTAATTATGCGTCGACATTCACTCAGGGTGCGCAGCAATATCCTACACTGCCCAAGTTCCAGCTTTATCGGCCATTCCCACAATACGGCAACATTTCAAATACTGGTAATTACATAGGAATCAGTAACTATAACTCGCTTCAAGTTAAAGGAGAAAAACGTTTTTCGCAGGGGGGAGTTCTATTGCTCTCGTATACCTTCTCGAAATTGATGGCAAATGCAGAGTCTCTCACTTCGTGGCTTGAAGTAGTGGGCGCGCCCGGTTTCCAGAACATGAGCGACCTCGATAGAGAATATGCGCTTTCGGGGTATGACTCGAGACAAAGGTTGGTGGCGAGCTATGTTTACAGCCTTCCGATCGGTCGTGGGCAGCGCTTCTTTGCGAACGTATCTGGCCTGGCGGACAAGGTGGTATCAGGCTGGGGAGTTAATGGTGTCTCAACCTTCCAAAAGGGATTTCCGATGGGAGTCTCTATGAACCTGAATACTGTTTCCATGTACTCCGGTGCAGGAACGACACGGCCAAATGTTGTGCCTGGAGTTGATAAGCGAACTCATGGGAGAATTCAGGACCGGCTCGGAGATCAGTATTCGAAGACTACTTATTTCAACTTAGCCGCGTTTGCAGCGCCTGGCCCATTCCGGTATGGCAACGAATCTCGTACAGACAACGAGCTTCGCCTGCCGGGGATTGCAAACTGGGATTTCGCACTTTTCAAGGATACCCATATCAGTGAACGCCTGACGTTCCAGTTTCGTGCAGAGGCCTTCAATCTGTTCAACCGTGTTCAGTTTGGTGGTCCAAATACGGCTATCGGGAATGCGCAGAATGGAAGGATTACCAGGCAGGCGAATGATCCTCGAACGCTTCAGCTGGCAGGTCGAATCAACTTTTAGCTGGAGAGCCTCTCGTTCTGAAGTCGGAACGAGAGGCGGCTTTTACTGAGGATAAAAATGATACGGCAACCAGATTGCTGAGGAGATGTATGCACCGATTCGTGGAGAAGTTTGCATTCGGTCAGGACTGGGAGGCTAAGCGAAGAGCCCTTACTCTCGTCATCCTGTTTGTATCTTTGTCATGGCAGGCTGTTGGCTACGCTGAAGGAATTAAAAAATTAGAAATCGGCCGTCTTGAATCGGGTGCCACTGTCTCGTTCGTACGCTCGTCCGCAGGCGAATGGGGAATCAAAGTCGCAGGGGGAGATGCTCCTGTCATTGAGCAGGCTCAGCCCGCCGGTGTAGAGGTCTATCGCCAATCGGATGACATCCGCAAACTATCCGCTGGTTACAAGACAGTTAAAAAGATCGAGAAGGGAGCTGATGCGTATGCTGAGGTTCAATACGGTCCTC
The DNA here is from genome assembly GCF_010093025.1 of Edaphobacter sp. 12200R-103. Lineage (GTDB taxonomy): Bacteria > Acidobacteriota > Terriglobia > Terriglobales > Acidobacteriaceae > Edaphobacter. The sequence continues at coordinate 4,022,138 of NZ_CP048114.1, forward strand.
ACGTTCTCTTCCGTATGCACGATGTATGGCATCTCAAGGGATCGGTACTGTCAGTTCGCAGAACGGTTCGAGTTGTCGGCAATGCTGAAGGAGGATTCGATTCAGAGATCACCTTCGATATGGATCGCTCTACCGGATGGACCGATGTGAATTATATGGTTCCGGGAGCAATCTATGGAGATCCCACCTATGATGGCGATCGTTCTCCCGGAGGAACTTTGAATTACGCCGCCCGGCGTCTCGTCATGCGGGAAGACATTCTCGCTGCCCCATTATTTGCTCTTTCTTTTAGGAATGGTTCTTCTATCTCATTGCTCGATCCCGCACCGCGAGGTGATTCGACCGAAGAGGAGACAAAGCTCACCAATTTGGTGATGATTGACGCGCGCTTTCAGTTTGGCGCGATGGGAGCATGGCAGGGCGAGGAAGGCGCCATTCATTTTGGCTTTCTTTTCCCAGGCACGATTCACGAGTTTTCTGGACCGAGGAATAAACCCGCTGTTCCCCGGTGGGTTCGTCGGTATCACCCAATTTCCCAAAGTCTTTCCCAGAATTACCAGGTAGATTTCCGGTTTGGCCACAACGAGTCGTTTCCGGAAGTCACGCGAGATTCCTGGCGCTGGGCGTGGAATACTCTGAATCCACCGGTGAACTACATCAATGTCGACGAGACGCGGCGCGTTTTGATCGATCATCTTGCGGCGCACGTGGAGACGATCAATGGAAGAACGGGAGTTCCATTTGTCCTGTCTACGATGAACGATAAGAAAAACTGGAACTGGCCGATGGTCGCGTTGGGCTTTGTGGGAAAGGATATAGAATGCGCCGACCAGTTGTTGCGGGAAGGAGACCGGGATAAGACAGAGCGTGGTCAGAAAATGCGCCAGCTTGGGCTGGGAATTATTACAACTGCGATTCAGGCTCTCCCCACAGTTCCTCTGCAGGCAACAGGTTTTGATATTCAAAATGGAAAACCGTGGGATCATATCTGGCTGGCACCATGGCTTCGGAATGCCACGGAAGACATGCGTGTGTTGATGCGCGCGTACCGACGAGAACGCCTGCAGGGCCGTCAACATCCAGAATGGATGACGTGGGCGAAGAATTACGTCGACTGGCTTATCCAGCAGCAACGTGAGGATGGATCCTTTCCTCGTCGCTGGAAGCCAGGAAGCAATGAAGTAGCAGAACCGACTGGGACAGCCAGCTATAACCCCGTGCCGTTACTGGTCCTCATGACAGAAGAGACGGGCGATCCGAAGTACCAGCAAGCAGCGATTCGTGCTGCAGAATATGTCTGGACGGCGTTCGGAAGCCGCGGCCTCTTTGTCGGAGGAGCAAGCGACAATCCGAACATTACAGATAAGGAAGCCGGAATGCTGAGCATGGAGGCATTTCTAAGTCTCTATGAATCCACCAAAGATCCCAAATGGCTGGAACGCGCGCAGACCGCAGGAGACTTCGCTGAAAGCTGGATATGGATCTGGAACCTGCCGATGGCGGTAGATGCAGACAATGCACAACTCCATTGGAAGAAGGGCGTTCCGACGGTGGGTCTACAGGGCATCACGGCGTTGAATACAGGCAGCACAGATGAGTATCTTTCGTGGGCCGTTCCGTCATATGCGAAGCTTTACAACTACACCGGAGATGAACATTATCTCCAGGTTGCGCGCGTCCTGTTGAATGACACGAAATCAATGGTTGCGCTGCCCGGGAGACAGTACGACATGAAGGGCATCGGCTGGCAGCAGGAAAACTTCAGATTGGGGCCTGGTCCCAATGGACGTGGCGTAGGATCCCATCGATTCTGGCTGCCTTGGGTCTCCGCGAACCACCTTTACGGAATCACCGGCCTCGAGGAATACGATCCCGCTCTATTCAAGCGAATCTCCACGAAACCCGCTGAAGGCAAGATGGCCGCTGCGAAATAAAACGGCAGGATCTCTCCCCTATGGAGCGTCAAGATAAGAAAGTGGAGGATTGAGCGCTGATGAAACCGGCAAAACAGGTCTGCTTCCGGCCAAGCATCTTAGGGAATCCAGCAGGGAATTTGAGGAAAATTGACGATCGCGCCTTACGGTCCTCTTCGCTTTCGGGACTGCCAAACCTGACGAAGCTTGTCGTCTGCTGTACCGTACTGATGGCAGTTTTTGAGATTTCACCTCTTCCTATCCATGCCCAGATCGCATCTTCGGAACGGGATAGGGCTCAACCCTTCGTCAGCCCAATCTTCGCTGACAATATGGTGCTGCAGCGCGACAAACTGAACACGATCTGGGGCTGGTCGGATCCGGGCGATACGATTCACGTACAAATTGGAGACAGGGCGGAATCCGCTGTTGCGCAACAGGACCACCGTTGGCAGGTGAAGATTCAGCCTCCGGCTCCCGGTGGGCCGTACACGGTCAGGATCTCAGGTCATCAGACGGTTGAGCTTCATAATGTTCTTGTCGGTGACGTTTGGCTGTGCGGCGGCCAGTCCAATATGGAGTTTCAGCTCCGTGGGGCGCGCAATGGAGATGAAGAGGTAAAGGCAGCTCATCACCCGGACATCCGCTACTTCACTGTAGGAACGCAATCGGCGTACAGGCATGTGAATACCGTGTCAGGAACGTGGAAGGTGGTCTCCCCGGCGAGCGCTGGGCGTCTCTCTGCAGTGGCGTACTACTTTGCACGCCGAATCCAGCAGGATGTTCACGTTCCAATAGGGCTAGTTATTGATGCGGTTGGCGGGACTCCCGCGGAGGCTTGGACAAGTGCCGCTGCACTTCATCCATTAAAGGACTTCGACGCTCCGCTGGCAGAGTTGCAGCACTTCGCTGCACAAGGAGCTCCGGAGTACGGGAACTATGTCATGCATTGGTACGACGAATACGACATCGGCCTTAAAGAACACTGGGCAGACCAGAGCGGGGACGGACCGGAGTGGAAGACCGTCTCCATCCCCGGAGGATTTGCGGAACTCGGAGTTCCGGACACTCCTGCGGTGGTGTGGTTCAAAAGAGAGATCACTTTGCCCGATCCGATTCCAGCCGGGCGCACGGTGTTATTCCTGGGATCCATCGAACGAATGGACACGGTTTACATCAACGGAAAGATGGTGGGTGGGAGTGCCTGGGTTGAGAATCCACGCACCTACACCATTCCTCCGGACCTATTGAAGGCGGGAAAGAATACGATCACAATTCGAGTTCTGAAAACCAAGCCGAAAGGCGGCTTCCTGGCCCGGCCGGGCGACATCCATCTCACTCTCGCAGACAAGACGACCATTCTTCTTGCCGGTCCATGGAAGGGCAGGCTCAGCGTCGATGCGCGGCCTCCCCATCCTCTACCTACGAGTTATGAAAACTGGCCGGTGATGCCGTCTGTCCTCTATGAAGGAATGCTGGCTCCGCTCACCCCGCTCTCGATCACGGGGGTTATCTGGTATCAGGGCGCAGCAAACTCCGAGCGTGCATACGAATATCGTAAGGTTCTTCCTGCAATGATCACCGATTGGCGGCGAGCATTTGGACAAGGTGACTTACCCTTTTATATCGTGAGCTTGCCTGCCTTCAAGGCACGAAGCGCGGTGCCGGTTGACGATGCCTGGGCCGAGACCCGCGAGGCGCAGGCGATGACAGCAGCAGAGGTTCCGAATTCCTGCCTGGCCGTTACGATCGATACGGGAGAAGCGGATAATATCCATCCGAAAGAAAAGGTTCCCGTGGGTGAGCGGCTTGCCCTCTGTGCACTGGCGAAACACTACGGCAGGAACGTGGTCTACCAGGGGCCGACCGTGGATGCGATGGAACGTGAGACTGCATCGATTCGTCTCCATTTCACGCATGCCGACGGCGGCCTGGTGGTCAAAGGAGATAAGCTCGGCCAGTTTGAGATCGCTGGCGATGACAGGAAATGGATCTGGGCAGACGCGCATATTATCGGCGATTACATCCTCGTTTCCTCCTCGCTGGTGCAGAATCCCACGCAGGTTAGATACGCCTGGCAGTCAAACCCGGAGGCTACCCTGTTCAACGGCGCGGGCCTGCCTGCGGCTCCCTTTAGAACTGACACATGGACTGGAATCACCGAGGGCCATCGGCCCTACTGAGTCAGGAGATAACTTATGAGCCAATGAATCGGTTACGGCGTGGTGGCGATAGTGATGGGCGTGATCCTGTGGACGCGGCCTGTATCGGCGAACAGGAATTTTGTGCCGGATTGGACGTTTCAAAATTCCTCTCTCGGCGAGTTTCGTACCTTGGGCGATGCCGACTGGCATGCGGAGAATGGAGAGATCGTAGGTGTCCCGCATTCAGCCGCAGGGGCTCAGTCAAAGCTCGCAGGTCTTCTGAAAGCGGGGTCCAAATGACGGCACGCTCTTCTTGGACCTTTTTGAAAAAGCGCGAAATCGTCTAAGTTGTTGGAATATTTGGTGGACCTGATCGGGATCGAACCGATGACCTCTTCCATGCCATGGAAGCGCGCTCCCAACTGCGCCACAGGCCCACTATGGGGGGACCTTTCTATTTTCTGTCAGGTGCGTGGTTTCGTCAAACTTTACGGGAACATCAATGCGAAGACTGGTGTCTAAGAGTGTAGAGTGAGCGAGCACTCGGCCGCCGGCGGCGTACTTCACTCGCTCTATGCCCGGTTTGTAGTGCATTTGCCATGCGTTCCACAAAAGTTTTAGTGTAGAGGTCACCCGAAATGCAGGTGGGCACGTACTTGGGAAATCTGACCAGCGCGATTGGCATAACCACGGAAGAGGCGGCACTCGTCGCCGATCTCAAGGCCGGCAGTGAAGAGGCCTTCGGCATTCTTATTGCCCAATATCATCAGCCGCTTTACTCCCTGATCGCCCGCAGCTTGACCGACCCGGCCGATGCGGCCGACACCACGCAGGAAGTCTTTATTAAAGTCTTCCGCAGCATTCGGGGATTTCATGGCGAGTCGAGCCTCCGAACCTGGCTTTATCGGATCGCGGTTCATGAGGCCTCCAACCAGCGTCGCTGGTGGTCGCGCCACAAGCGGCAAGAGCTCACCATCGATTCCAGCCTGAATTCATCGAATTCGGACGAGGAAGGACTCTCTCTGGCAGCTACTCTCGCCGATCACGGCATTTCACCGTTCGATCATGCTGCTCAGGCCGAACTGCGCCACCACGTCGAAGAAGCGCTCCGTCAGCTTCCTGAGGCCTTCCGCACGGTCGTCGTTCTGCGCGAGATTGAAGGCTTTGCTTATGAAGAGATCGCTGAGATTCTCAACGTCAATGTAGGCACCGTAAAATCCAGGCTGACGCGCGGGCGTTCCGCTCTGCGGACTCTTCTGACCGATCTGCTTAAGAATTCTGCTACTTCCACAGCTTCTTTTTCATCGAACCTTCATACCCGGATGGCTCACGACGCGGAGATGGTGACGAGATGAACTCCCCTGATTGCGATAAAGTACGGTCGTCCTTCTCGTCCTACCTCGACGGAGCAGTCGATGGACGGCAGATGCAGGCTATCGCGCAACATCTGGAGGTATGCGCCGACTGCCATAGCGAGTTTGAGATGCTTCGTCTTATGCAGAACTCGCTGGCATCGCTGGGACCGGCACGGGCGCCGGCCGATATGGGAACCCGTCTGCGCGTTGCCATATCGCACGAGATCGCTACCAGAAGGCGCGACTGGAAGGGTGTCGTTGCGCTCAAGTGGGAAAATACGATTCGCCCATGGGCCGTCCAGGTCTCCGCTGGCGCCGCCTGTTCCGTAGCCCTGGTCGGAACCATCATGGTTCTGCTGGGTCTGTTTGCAGCGCCACAGGCAGTGATGGCCAATGACGAGCCACTGGGAGCGATGACGTCTCCTCGCTATCTATACTCTGCAGTGATGCCCAGGCCGATCGTGACCGGCCACGACGATGCGCCCATCATCGTAGAAGCTTTTATCAATGATCGCGGACAGGTCTATGACTACAACATTGTCTCCGGTCCGGAAGACTCCACGGTGCGCAACCAGGTTGCAGATCAGCTGCTGCTGAGCGTCTTCGAGCCCGCCCGCGTCTTCGGAGAGCCGGTTCGCAGCCGCGTGGTCATGACCTTCGCCGGAATCTCGGTTCAGGGATAGTTCCCTCAGTCGTTCCATCACCGCAAAAAATGATTTAGCGCGCGCTGCGGCGGGAACGCACGTGTCCGGCTTGCTGACGCGAAGGCGCGTTGGCAACCCACGTCTGCGGGCTGCGCCAGTGTTTCGTCGCCGTAAGGTCAATATGAAAAGGCGCGTTTACCGAATGATTTTCGGGGAGTGCCCTCATCAATCCATCGCCGAGGGGTGGCACTGCTCCTGCCAGCGCTTCCAGCCGGGCCGTGGTTACATTTCCGCTCAGATGAAGAGAGTAGCCGGATGCCGTGAAAGTTCCTTCGATCGTGGCGGGGTCGTGTCCGCCCAGCTGCAGTGGAACCGGCTCCAGAACGAAGCTGGCGGTCTTGCTTGTGTCCCCGGCCTTAGAGCGCGGGCGCTGGGGGGTATCGATTGACCGCAGCTGCAGGTCCTGGGAAAGCAGGGTCGCCGCCGAGGCCGTGGAGCGTCCTTCAGCAGCGGCGGCTGCGGCCTTTTCCAGCGCAGAGAGTGCGCTTAGGGCAGATTCTTCGTGAGGCTGCGCCAGTGGAGTCTTCAGGGTGGCGTCGCTGACCGTGAACTGCCCCTGCCAGTGGCCCGTCGACAAGGATGCGCCGGCAGAGGATCCACTATGGTCGGAGCTTCCAAAGGTCATGGTTCCAGCAAGGGTTCCCGTCGCCGTTGTGTCCGGAGAGACGTGCGGGGTAAGCACACGCAGCCCATACATCAGTGTCGATGCCGGAATGTCGGCGGCGCTGATCTCGAGTGAAGACTCGCGGGGGTGATGAATATTGGGGATGGACCCCTTGAGTGTAAGCGCAGCATTGCGGGAAGATGACGTCGGTGGCCAGCTACAGTGGATGTCCTGAAAGGCGTGGAAGATACCCGTTGCCGTCGCGAAACACTCGGCCCTCGTATTGAGAAGCTGTTCAGGAACAAAGTCCGCGGGCCTAACGTCCGTCAGCGTCAGTCGGGTGCTCACAGCGCTCTCCCCGAAGGTCCCGCGGATGTTGGCGGAAAGGTTCATCTGGCCGCGCCAGCCCGCATCGCGGCCAAAAAGGACGCGGCTTCCCTCTCCCAGGGGAGCATCGCGCCATTGCCCCTGCAGGTTCAGCGCAACCTGGCGAAGAGAAGGGCCGGCGCCGAGCACAGCCTCAAGCTCGATGGTGCCGGTGTCGGAGACATTCAGGTCCGTCCGCGTGGGATGGGAGCGTAGCCGTAGATGCCACTGGTGCGGATCGGGAAGCCAGAGAGCGAAGTCGGCATCCACCAGGGAAAAAGGGAGTTTCTCCTGTTCCTGTTTAAAGTTCAGACGGGCTCCGCTGGCTTCGATATAAGGAAAGCGGGGTGCCGGACCGGCGTGACGCTGGGCAGTCGGTGCGGTGTCGATACGCGAGGCCTGAAGGAGAATTCCCTCAATGTTCCATTGGCCGTTCGCATTGTGGACCAGGTTGACGCTGGGGCTGCTGAAGCTGATGGTGGAGAACTCCACATGCCGCCGCCACAGCGAAGAGATGCGCACCGTGGCATGTACGGAGTTGGCTCGGATGATGGGCTCCGACCCGAAGGCAGGGTCTTCCCCAACGACAAGGTTCTCAATCGTGAAGCCGGGGAGTGGAAGCAGCGTGAGCGAGACGCGATCCAGGTGTACCGGCCGCCCCAGGCTCCTGCTGATGCTGGTGGCGATCGTGCGCTGGTAGCGCCCGATGTTGATCAGCGGAGGAAGAAAGATAAGCAGCACAACAGCAAGAATCGAAAGGTAGAGGAAGCGATAGTGACGAAGGTGCGACCGGCGTCGCGAGCCGTCCGCCCGGTTCGGTTCTTCAGATCCGGCAGGGGGCTGCGCCGGAATGGTAAGTGGGGTAACGTCTTGAGATGGATCTGTCTGCCGCATGAGCGAAGGTGATAGAACCGGCTACCGGTTTAGCGAACGATGTGAAATGTTCTGTTCCAGCGCGTCTGGTCAAAGATATGGATCAGGATGTGCCCCATAAAGGCCAGGCGCTGGCTGACGCTCTGTTTGTCGATCTGGTCGGCGGGTGTCTCAAACGACCAATAGACAAACATGGGTCGCCCTACAATGTTTTCGCGCGGAACAAAGCCCCAGTAGCGGCTGTCGAGCGAGTCAGGCCGGTTGTCGCCCATGGCAAAGACTTTGCCCGGAGGCACCACCAGGTCTCCGTTCTGGATGTGATGTGGTAACTCGTACTGCCATGAAGCCGTTACCTGATACATCGGGTCTGGCGGAATGCTGGGAAAGTCGTCTCGATAAGGGTTGAATGCGTCCTGCGGATCACCCTCCGACGAGGGCATGGCAGCGTAGGGCTCCTTCTGGGCCACCCCGTTGACGTAGACAACGCCATCGCGCAGATGAATATGGTCGCCGGGAAGTCCGATCGCCCGCTTAACCAGGAAGAGGTCCGGCTCACCGGGCTTCAGAAAGACGATGATGTCGCCGTGGCGCACATTGCGGTAATACGTAAAAGGCGCCCAACTGGTGGGCGGCGCCAGCGAGACACGATCCACCAGCACATGGTCGCCAATCAGCAGCGTCTTCTCCATCGAAGCCGAGGGAATCTCGAAGTTCTGAAAGATAAAGGTCATCACGAAGAGGCCGACCGCAAGTACGCTCGCGATCGACGCCAGCGATTCAAGTGGAGTCTCAGTCTGCTCCGTCTGCTTGACCGATTCTTCTCGTTCCACAGATTCCATCGTTTTCATCAAAAAAGCTTTCTCCACAAATGTTCCCTTCAGTGTATCCCCGATGGAGCCGGAAAGTTGCAAAAACCGGGGTGGAAGGCTCGGAACGGCGGCCGAACGCCTCACTGGCTGAGACCCCGCCATGCAGCAGGACAAGAGGTTGGCCATTGCCATGGATCTCTTAGTAAAGGTTCAATCCGTCGACCGGGGCAAAGCCGGAGTTTGCAACCTGCAGGAGTTTCTCCAGGAGCGAGGAAGATGATTGAAGGGATACTGGAGCGAGGGGCAGCGGCAGCCCATGCAGTGCCAGTGAAGCCAAGAAAATCGCGTCTCAGCAGAACGGCCTCTTCCTGCAAAGAACAACCCGCGCCGAAGAGTATACTCACGGACCTGGATGAGACTTTCCTGTGATCCCGCGGGCAGCAGATAGGTCATCTGTCCGTTTGACGACTGGGATCAATTGCGTAGAGTGGATCGAAAATCCAAACAACAGAATCTTTGGGAGACAAGCACGATGGCGGAAAAGAGGATCTGGTCGCGCCGTGAAATTTTGAAGCAAACGGGATTCATCTCAGCAGCAGGGGCGGCGGGTGCAATCGCTCCAGGCTTGGAAGCAGTGGCTGCTCCTTTAAAGGATACGAAGCCCGGTTCTCTGAAGGCCGGACAGATCCTGACAAAGGACCAGGTTCCGTTTACCGATGGCGATTTCTCTGACAACCTGTACACGCGCATCGGCGTACGGCCGCTGATCAACTGTCGTGGAACCATTACGGCCATCAGCGGATCGACCTCGCTGCCCGAGGTCAAGCAGGCTATGTACAACGCCTCGCTCTATCATGTTCGCCTGGACGAGATGATGGAGGCGCTCGGTGCCGAGTTTGCCAAACTGAGCGGAGCGGAGTGGGGTGTCGCCACCACCGGAACAGCGGCTGCGACCTGTCTTGCGACCGTGGCCTGCATCGCGGGAACGGACGTAGAAAAATCCCAGGCCCTTCCTTATATCAAGAAGAAGGACCAGGTCGTCATTCCCAAGACCTCGCGCAACCCCTATGACATCGGAGTACGGATGTGCGGGGTCGAGATAGTGGAGTTCTCCTCCCCTGAGGAACTGCGACAGAAGATCAGCGATCGCACGGCGATGATGTATATCCTCGCCAATCCCAGGTGGGACAACACCCCCATGAGTACAAAGAACCTGGCGGCGATTGCCAAAGAACATGGGGTTCCGGTCTTTGTGGATGCGGCAGCGACGGAGTTGGATCTCCCGAACCCGCATATCGAGGCAGGCGCGGACCTGGTGGCGTACTCCGGCGGCAAGAACATGCGTGGACCGCAGTCCTCCGGTCTGCTGATCGGAAAGAAAGACCTGTGCAAGGCGGCCTACTTCCAGGGAGCGCCGCACCATAACTATGGCCGCGCCATGAAGATCAGCAAGGAAGAGGCGATGGGCCTGCTGGCCGCCGTGCAGATGTGGCGCAAGCGCGATCACGAGGCCGAGCAGAAGATGTGGATGGGCTGGGCACAGTCCATCGCGGATCGTATGCAGGGCCTGCCTTCCGTGAAGGCGACGGCCCATCCCGCGACTCCGAAAGGGACGATCGATCGCAGTCCGGGCGTGCGCATCTCCTGGGATGCCAACGTCGTCGGCATCACCGGAACCGAGATGGTCAAGCTGCTGGACGAGGGAACTCCCCGCATCGTGCTGGGAGGGACGGGGACTCGTCCGGACCACATGGAGAGCTCGGTCTCGATCAACGTCTATATCATGACCCCGGCCGAGATAAAGATCGTCGCGGACACAATCTACAAGCACCTCAAGAATCCGCCGCACTTTGAGAACCCGGTCGTCCCGACGGGAACCCCTGCATCCGTGGCGGGAACCTGGGCGGTCACGATCCATTACCTGCGCGGCACGGGCGAACAGCAGTTTGTCCTGAAGCAGGATGGCAACACCGTCACCGGCGATCAGCATGGCGAGATTTACAACACGACCATGTCGGGAGAGGTCCATGCCAACGAAATTGCGCTAACCAGCGTACTGCCGGTTACCGGTTACCCGCTGACCTGCCACTTTACGGGCAAGGTAGACGGCAATCGAATGTCGGGAACAGTGACTCTGGCCGAATATGGCACGGTAGAGTGGGAGGCTGTGCGGGCGTAGGTAGGGCTCCACGCGACGAAGCGTTTCTGTTGTCGAAGTTGACTTAGGGCATGGCGAAAGCCGTGCCCTTTGCTTTTCGGGCTTGGCAGCGCCAGGATTTCTTCTGTTCGCCTCCTTCGGAGGTGCGCTATAGTGTTGCGCACTCCCCGAGGAACGCAATATGCGCGCTGCATGGCAGGCACGATGGCGTGGGTACGGCATGATCCTGGTTGCGGGTCTGGCCTTTGCAACCGTTTCTGCGGGCTGCGCCAAACAGCAGCCGATGGAGGAACCGGAAGCGCAGCGGGCTCCGGCAGCGGCCGCAGATGCGGCCGAGGCCAGGAAAGAGGCGGTGGAGAAAGAAGCGGCAGACAGGAAAAAGGCCGCAGCGGAGAAGGAGGCCGCGATCAAACAGGCCGCAGGTGGGGCCGGGAATGGCTCGGCTGCCGGGCCGGCCGCTGTGCATAAGCCCATTCAGCACAACAAGCCTACCCTTGCTCCGCTGCCGGATCAGCCACCCGCTACAGCCGAAGAGAAGCTGGAAGCGGCCGTGAGGCACCTCAGGGTAGGTGGCCTGGCGTACAGCTTTCCCGAAACCATGAAGACGGGACAACAGGACGATGTCGTCGCCAGCATCGGCTCCGATAAGGTCACGGCCGCAGCGCTACAGGCGCATGTCGCTGCTGCTGAACCGGGGCAGGCTGTCAATCTGGAGCAGACCCCGATTACCACGAAGATGAAGATGACGCTGACGAGTGCGGACTTCGACATTACTCCACAGAGCTCTGAGGAACAGATGGTAGTGGGGACCACACCTACAACGTGGCGATGGACGGTCGCGCCGAAACATTCAGGAGAATTGCATCTGCATCTAGCGGCAATCATTGAGCTTGAGAATCTGCAACAGGACTTCACCACCGTAGACCGGGACGTGGCCGTGCAGGTAGACCCGCTCAATGCGGTGGAGACGTTTATCGAGAACAACTGGCAGTGGCTGCTGAGCGGCAGTGGAGGTGTCGCGGTGGTAGGCACGGTGTGGGGTTTCTTCCGGCGCAAGAAGACGTCGGAAGACAAGGACCCCGTGTGAGAGAAGGCCTGCGGCGACCGGAGGGAGTGCGGATCGACGAAGCTGCCGGGCCGTGCTGCTGACGCTGGTTGTGGTGTAATCTGGCCGTTAGCAGGACGGTTTTTATGGTGGAGATCGGGCAGAGAGTGCGGGCGCTAACGCGAAGGGTTTTGTGGGTCTGTCTTGCGGGCGCAACTGTCTCCTGCTGGGCCCAGGGTGCGAAGACGATGCTGGTAGAGCCCCCGGCTCCGCTGCTCCCGCAGCAGGTGGGCGACTGGGTTCGCCAGGATGGTAGCGTCGCGTCTGATTCAGACAGGGATCAGACGCTCCCCGCAATCATGAATGAGGATGGTCTGAAGCACAGTGAGCAGGCTGTCTATCGCCTGGGAAGTTCCGGGCCGAACGTAAAGGTGACGGCGCGTCAGTTTGTGGACGCAACGGGAGCGCACGCGGCCTACGACTATCTGAAGAGACCGTCCTCGGTTTATCGCGGCGTGGGGATCGGCGACGAAACCAGCCAGAACGGAGACCGCTACCTCTATCGCAGCGGGACCAGCGTGGTGGAGGCTGAAGGGCAGCACAGCCCGAAGGTCGAGGCGCTGCTGAACCGCATCCAGGTCGGCCTGCCCAAGGTCGGAGGGCCGAAAGGAATCGCACCGGGCCTCCCGACGTTACTGCCGGCGAAGGGGCTGGAGCGGGATTCGGTGAAGTACGCACTCGGCCCAGTGAGTTACGGCGCAATGGGCGGCGTGTTACCGGGATCGATCCTTGGCTTCGATAAAGCTGCCGAGGCTCTGACGGCAAAGTACATGGGCAGGGGCAAGCTGACGATGCTCCTTTATCCCACGCCAGAGATCGCCGGCGGCCGGCTGCGAGCCATTGAGCAGGAGATCCACAAGGAAGGCAAGTCAGCTGGAACGGTGGTAATGCGGCGTGCGGGGAATCTCCTGATCCTCACGACGGGGGGCTGGGAGATGGCGGAGGCGAAGGCGCTGGTGCAGAGCATCCATCCGCGCATGGAGGTGACATGGAATAAGCCGATGCCTCCGGAGTTCCACACAGAGGTTCGGAAGACCTATAGCCTGCTGGCCAGCATTGCCATCTTTTGTGGCTTCGGTGCACTGGCTGCCGTGGTTTTGGGGCTTTCTCTGGGAGCAGGCAGGGCGGCGATCCGTGTTCTGCAGGGCAAGCCTGCAGCGACCGAGCCGGAGTTTCTGCGGATCGATTTGAGCGGGGCGCCCGCGCCCATCCGAATGGAAGGGCAGGGCAACGGAGCCAAGGGTTGAGAAAATCGCCCCGGGAAAATGCACCAGGGAGTGTGCAGGCGATACCCTAAGCTTCTGATTCGAAGATTGTTTGGTTCAGGGATTGAGTCTGTAAAGCGAACAAATGACGAATATGGAGCGACATGTTATCGATTTGATAACGGGTATAAACCTTTGAAAAAGGATGGCTTGCGGTTTTACGGTTTAAACCTTGACACGTCATTTTGCCAAACATAGTATTTCGCCAGAAAGTTCTGATGGCTTTGCCTCCGTTGGAACTATTCTCCCTAACGAAGAGGCCGCCCTGTTGCCGGGCGGCCTCTTCACGTCTCCAACCAGGATGGAAAAAATCAACGGTTCCTGCCTGGGCACGGCCTTGCCATGCCTGAAATTATGGTTCCCGCTAATGGTGGGGAGAAGAGCGCTGACGAAAAAAATGCTGATCATGCTAGGTTTAGCTGATGTTGGTAAAAGAGGTTAGACCAATGAGGTTTCGTATAGGCTTGCTTGGGATTGTTCTGGCGGTGGCGGGTGCAGCGGGAGCCCAGGATACTCGCAGAGTCATGGAGCCGAAGATCCCGCGTGCCTGTACAAAGCTGAAGGCCGAGTTGCGCTCTGTGAACAATAGCATCGCTGAAGCGGATGAGACGAAGCTGGATACGGAGAGAATTCAGAAGGCTCTGGACCGCTGCAAGCCGGGAAGAGCCGTTGAGCTGACGATGTCGCGAGGACGGGATGCGTTCCTGACCGGGCCGCTTGAGATGCGCACAGGCGTGACGCTGCTGGTGGACAAGGGCGTGACGCTGTTCGGCTCACGCGATGCCGCGCTATACGAGATGAAGGGTGAAGGAGCGCCAACGCATCTGTGCGGAACGATAGCGACAGGGACATTGCCTGCAGTGTTTCCTGCTCCGCAGCACCCTGCACCGGCGCACGGAGGATGCCGCCCGCTGATCGGCATCAGCAATGCGAAGGATGTCGGCATCATGGGCGATGGCGTGATCGACGGTCGCGGTTACGCGAAGATCCTGAACAAGGACTATAGCTGGTGGCAGCTGGCCCGCAGGGCGGAGCCGAAGAACGAGCACTACTTCAATCCGCGGATGATTGTGGCCTCGCATGCCGATGGCCTGGTGCTGTATCGGATTACGCTGCATAACTCGACGAACTTTCATGTGAGTGTGAATCAGACTAATGGTTTTACTGCCTGGGGAGTGCATCTGCTGACCCCGACAGTTCGCGGGACCGATGCGCGAAACACGGACGGGATCGATCCTGGTGGTTCGACGAACATTACAGTTGCGCACAGCTGGATCGATAACGGCGACGACAATATCGCCATCAAGACGGGTGTCTCGCACATGAGCGTGATCGACAACCACTTCTACTCGGGCCATGGGATGTCGATTGGAAGCGAGACATATACGGGACAGAGGTTTGTTCTGGTCGATGGCCTGACCGAGGACCACACAACGAGCGGTATCCGTATCAAGAGCAACGTCACTCGAGGCGGATCGGTCCACGATCTGACGTATCGGAACATCTGCATGCGGGATGTGAAGAACCCGATTGCGATCAGTCCTTATTACACGAACCAGACGACGGAGCCGTTTGAAGACCCGAAGTATAAGGGCGACCGGATTCCCGACTACAAGGCGATCACACTCCAGAATGTGACGAGTACGACGGACGGCGATGTTCTAATTGCTGGTCTGCAGGGGCATACGACGCAGGTGACGTTCGATAACGTCCGCGTGGAGGACATCTCGCCCATGCAGGTGCATGGCCATTTTGCGACGGTGACGCTGGGGCCGGGTGGAACCAATATCGACTTTAGCGGAACTGATATTAAGGTGGTGTCTCCTACGGCTCCGAAGCAGGTTGCTCCTTATAGCTGCGAGGGGAAGTTTGTTCCTATGCAGTGAGCGTTGGGTCTGGTCAGACTTCGTGTCCCTGAGTGCGGTCCGGGTTCGAGCGGAATACAGGGATTCTTCGCTACGCTCAGAATGACACTTTTGTGGGGAATGGGACGACTGACTGCTATATCCAAACCGATTGCTATATCCAATCGGCCGCAAATGATGCATCTCCGAAACGACCACGGATTTGGAGATGTTATGGGGAATACTGCCTAGAGCTGAAGCCTAAGCCTGAACCGTGTGAGCACTGCCGCAATCGCGATGATAAAGCCGGTGAAGACGACGGCGCGAAGGACACCCGGCATTCCCCAGGCGAAGTGGGTTCGAAACCACGTGATGTGGAGTGACCGGATGGCGAAGTACCACAGATCCGGGAGCAGATAGGTGAGCAGGGTATTTGCGCCTGCGGGACGGGTAAAGGCAGCCCAGCGAGTGTGGCGCTGAACGTCGCAGATCCAGTAGAGCAGCGTGAAGAGGAGGATGCTGGACCCAACGCAGTACAGGCTCCAGGTGGGCGTCGCGCGAATTTTTGAGATTCCGAGTGGAGTGAGCAGGTATGCCGCGATAAGGGTGACTGCGGCAAAGGCGAGTGCGGCCAGTATCCTGGAGCGGACGGTGGGCCAGTGGCGGCTTTGTTGACCGACGAAGATAGTCGAGGTGGCTACGCCTGCCATCGCGATCAGCGTGTGGGATCCATTGCTGAAAGGCCAGAGATAAAGGCCAACGCGGTGAGGAAATTCGATCCAGTGAGCGGAGCAGAGAGCACAGAAGGTGGTGAGCGGGATAAGCCAGAGGAACGACGCCCATCGCCAGCGGCGGGTAGGAATGTAGAGAAGACAACTGGTGAGATAGGCGAATCCGAGTAAACCAAGAATCTCGGGATACGAGGTACTGATCCAGGCGGCGCCGCCGTCCTTGAGGGTTCGCCGGAAGATGGCGAACATCGCGATCATGAGCACGAGTCCAGCGATGCGGAGCGCTTTGACTAGAGTTTTGCCGGTTTCGGGCTGCGGATAGACCATCCAGAAGAGAATGGCTCCAAGCAGGGCCAGGATGGCCCAGACGCTCGGAGGCATATGGATCAGTGCAGGATCTCCGGCACTGGCGTTAGCGAGGATGAGGCCGAGGACAAGCAGCGAGAGCGAGCGCAGGAGGATGTGGCCCCAGAGCCGGCGGTGGGAAGGGTCTTTGCTGAGGCGTCGCTCCGTCGCGAGTGGAATGGCCATGCCGAGGATGAAGAGGAAGGCCGGAAAGACCATGTCGACGTAGGTCATGGCATCGACCCGGCCAGGAGCGTGATAGTTCCACCAGGGAAGGCCCTTCACGGACGCAAGCTCGTTGACGAAGATCATCAGGATCATGGTGAGGCCGCGAAAGACGTCGATGGAGACGACGCGCGGAGCCTGGACCGTCGTGGCTGCTGTCTGGGTGCCCAGTTGAGCGCTGGCCATGGACCTGATCCTCCTCGTGGATGGGGCTGCAGTACAGTACTGTTTAATTTCCGGCTGAGCTGGCGGGAGGCGGTGGGGTCAGGCCGCCGTGAACGGCTTCGAGCAGGATGCCGGTGGTGTCGTTGGAGTACTCCCAGAACATGATGCCTCGGAGTTTATGGGCAGTGACGTACTTGCACTTCTCCGCGATCGATTGCGGGTCCTCATAGGTGACGAAGACCTTGGTTCGTGGATTGTAGAGATAGGGTGCGGCTGCTGCTGAGTCCCAGTGACGGATAAACCCGGTGGCGATCAGGTTCGGAAGTTCCGGGTAGGAGAAGTGCACGCCACGTGCAGCCCTTCCAGGCTGAAAGAGGCCGTTGTTGCGGTTTTCGACCTCACCCCAGCTTCGACCGTAGAAGGGAAGTCCGAGAACGATCTTGCTGGCGGGCACACCGGCCTGTTCGTACTCGGTAACAGAGCGGTCGGCGGAGACATTTTTGGGATCGGCGGGATTGTGGAAGAGAGGAGCGTCGTGTCCGGTCGCCGGACCGCCGACGTAGAAGTCATAGGTCATCAGGTTGACGGTGTCGACATAGCGCTGCACCTTGTCCATCTCGGTATTAAGGAGGAATTTTGAAGAGGCGCCGGTCGCGATGGAGGTATAGAGGCGGCGATGGAGCCTGGTCTGTTCCTTATCGAAACGCAGGCGCAGCTCGGCGAGCAGCAGAGTAAAGTTGTGTTTGTCTTCGGGGCGGAAGGTGTTTCCGGCGCCGGGCTGGCCTGGATATTCCCAGTCGATGTCGAGGCCGTCGAGCTTGTAGCGCTCGATGAAGCGAACAGCACTCAGGATGAAGCGTTCGCGGGAACGAGGAGTGAGGGCAGCGTCGGAGAATCCTCCGGACCAGGTCCAGCCGCCGACGGAGACGAGGATCTTCAGAGAGGGATTCGTGCGCTTGGCCTCATTTAAGATGGCGAAGTTTTCGGCGTCGTGTGAGAAGCCCTCGACGATCTGACCGTCCTTAATATTGGCGAAGGCGTAGTTGATGCGCGTCAGACGCCGGACGTTGATCTCGTCAGGGGCGAGGACGCGGTTCTGCGGAAAGACATAGGCGATGATTTCGCGCGAGGCGGAGACCGCTGGAGCGGAGGCGACGGGGTCGGCTGAGGAAGAGAGTACGGGCATAGCAACAAACGCGATGAGAGCGAGAAGCGCCCTGGAGAACGGTGCAGCAGAGACACGCATGATGCATAGAGGGTACCCGATTCGCGGATACTGGTATCGGGTGGAGGACCGTTGCGCGGCCGGGGTATTCCCGGTAGACTTATCCGTGCAGGCAAGGTGCAAAATCTGCGTGGATTGGGTGGTCTGCGCGGAATCCTCCGAAGTGCCGATGTAGCTCAGCTGGTAGAGCAACTGATTCGTAATCAGTAGGTCAGCGGTTCAAATCCGCTCATCGGCTCCATTCTCTCTTCCTTTGGTTGGAAAGATATCGCATCGGCGGTTTTTCTCGTCGGTGCAGGTCTGTCTGCTTATGATGATGTCTGGTACATCACCACAAGGCGAGACACCCTGATTCGAAAGAAGCCCCTGCTGCTCCTTACAATTCGCTGGTTTGCCATCAGCGCGGCGCTCTTGTGGTCACTGGCTGCGTTGAGTCTTGTGGCCCTGCGTTGGATGGATCCTCCGACTACGGCGGTGCAGGTCGAGCGGCATGTGCAGGCGTGGATTCACGCAACTTCGTACCACAAGCGCTACCGCTTCCTTCCCCTGGAGCAGATCTCGCCAAACCTTCAGCACGCAGTGATTGCGGCGGAGGACGGGCGGTTTTATCAGCATCATGGGTTTGACTGGCAGGAGATTAAGATCGCTGCGTCACAAGATATGGAAGGCGGCCGGACCCGGGGAGCGTCGACCCTCACCCAGCAACTGGTGAAGAATCTCTTCTTCGGAACAGGCCGCTCGGTGCTGCGCAAAGGCGCAGAGGCCACGCTGGTTCCGGTGGCGGAACTCGTTCTGGGCAAGCGCCGCATTCTGGAGCTTTATCTGAACATCGTGGAGTGGGGACCGGGCGTGTATGGCGCGGATTCGGCTTGCCGGTACTACTACCGGGTCCCTGCGAGAGCGGTTGGCAGAGAGCAGGCCGCGCGGCTTGCTGCTGTTTTACCGGCTCCTTTGCGGCGAAGGCCGGAGCGGATGAACAACTACAGCGGAGTGATTTTGCGGAGGATGCAGCAGACGGGGTGGTGAACCGCAGATCCTTCGACTTCGCTACGCTTCGCTCAGAATGACACGTTTCAAATAGGGCTGCCTGGGATTTTGCGACGGAATTTTGGATGCCCGAACGCAGGCTAACGAGATCCGTGCAGATGATGGACTACGTTTAGTAAGGAAGAGCAGAGGCGAAGCTCTGTAAGATCGCAGTCGATCTCGCCCTCCCGGGCAAGATCGAACCCGGACCGTAGACGATCGAGGAGATCCTGGTCCGTGGGTTCGAGGGCGGTGCGAGAAGAAAATGAGTTGTTCTCAATTTGCTGCGCGATCCTCTCTAAAAGCACGGAAGATCGTTGCTGGACCTGTACAACGAGGTCCGGCTGGCAGTGGCTGGCGGCGACTCCCTGGTGATGGATCAGTCCGGTTCGGATGAGCAGAGCAGCGCGCAGCTGGGGTAGATAGTCGCGTGCGCGCTCGAGCAGCTGCCCGGCGGGGGGCGCCTTGGGAAAGGCTTCGAAGTAGGAGGCCTCAATGAGAGCGCGAAGCTTCTCGAAGCGACGCATGATCTCGCTGGTCTGTTGTTCGAGCCGTACCCGCTGGGGCGCGGCGGGGGCGCCTGGGACGGATTCGGTCAGACGGGCGATCTGACGGACGGTTGAGCTGAGCATGGGGCGGAGGGAATCGACCGAGGAGGTAGCCCAGAGGTGGTCGAAGACAAGCCACATGGCCCCGATGCCGAGTGCAATCCCAAGGACGGTATCGCGGGCAGGGACGAGAGAGGGGTTGATGGAGAAGCGGTTGAGATTGACCAGTTCGTAGGCAAGGATGATCTGAACGCCGGCGTAGGCGATGCGCGGGCTGGATGTTCCGATCCATGCGCCGAGGAAGGTGACCCCGGCGAAGAGCAGGGTATAGCTGAGGATGGAGTCGATCTGGGGAAGGATGAGCATCTGGGCGGTGAAGCCCAGGGCGCATGCGCCCAGAACGACGCCCGCGAAGCGCAGGAGCTGTTTGTGCCGGGCGGCACCGGTGATCGGCAACGCTGTAAGGATGCAGGTGGCGACCGATGCGCTGAGCCCGACCCAGCCGACGCTCATATAGAACATGTAGCAGGCAATGGCACTCAGGGAGCCGCGGATGGCGAATTTTAAGTGGCCTTCCTGGCCGGAAGCATGAGGAACGAAGATTGTTCTGGCAGGTTTGGGCGCGGGACGCGGAGGAGCTTCGCCGCGATTGCTCCACATGGCCTGTGAGAGGCTTTCTGCAAGCAGCTCGACGGCCCGTTCGATCTCGGCGAGGATAGGAGCCTGGGTCTCGAAGCGATCGTCCAGGTCGATCCATTCGGGAATCTCGCGACGGGAGAGATTGCTGCTGAGGATGGAGAGATTGCTGCTGACGGCGATGCAGAGTTTGCGGTCAGCTTCCGTAAGCGCCTCGTCGGTCTCCATCAGGCTGGCGGTAAGGTCGATGAGTCTTCCGGAGAGCGCGAGGGCGGTGGACAGGCGCTGGCGCTGCTCGAAGCTGTAGCCGGCTTCGATGATGAAGCTGCGGAGCGTACCGGTGCCGCGGGTGGAGTAGCGCCGGACGAGGTGAAACTGCTTCTTCCAGCCGGCCGGGTCTTCGACGTATTCGCGTAGAACGCTGCCGGTAAGATCGAGCCTCTCCTGAATGCCTCCGATGACGGCGTCGGGGGGGTGAGTGCGGGCGAGAAGGTATTCGATGAGGACAGATGCCCCGCAGCCGATGAAGATCACCATCAGGGTGAAGAGCGTCTGGCGCAGCCGCAGGTCGGCGGAGACGGGCTGGTCCCAGATGGTAATTGTGTTGGTGAAGAAGAGACCGAGGGCGAGAGCGGCTTCATAGACCTTGAGCGAGCTGACGAGATAAAAGGCGAGAAACAGGGTTCCCCAGACCCAGAGAAGGTGAAGGAAGGGGGAACCGGCAAAGAGCATTGCTCCGAGGATGACTTCAGCGGTTCCGACGGTGCAGGCAGTGGCGACCCAGAGAGCGGAGCGCCGCGTGGACCGGAAACTGTCGCGCGAGATGAGGATCGGATAATAGGCCCCAAGTACGCCTCCGGGAATGCGGAAGACGACGATCGCGAACATCACCGTTGTGCATGCGAGCACGATGCGCAGCACAAGCAGGGGACGGCCGGGATAGGAGCTCATCTCCGACTGGAGGAGGCCCCAGAGTGACTCCAGCCATGATGGCTCGCTGGACTGGGATGGGACTTTGATTGCCGCGGCGATGTCGGCTGCCTCGCTCATGACTTGGACCGCATCCCCACGATGGCGACCTCACCCACCCGTAGACCTCCCGGAGGGGGATCGGTGATGCGGATACGGACTGGATACCGTGAGGCGAGGCGTACCCAGTTGAGGGTTCTCTGGACGTCGGGCAGCCCCTGGGAGAGTTTTCCGACGACGTCAGGATCCGGGGTGACGCCGAAACCTACGCTCTCCACCGTTCCCTTCAGCCTGCTGTGGAGATCCGCCATCAGGTAGATGTCCGCAGGGGTCCCGACCTTGAGGTGAGCGATCTGGGTCTCCCGGAAGTTGGCGAGAACCCACCATGTGCGGGTATCGATCAGAGTGAACATCTGCTGACCGATCTTGGCGTATTCACCTTCGGAGATGGTGAGATTGGTGACGCGCGCATCGAAGGGAGCAACGACGCTGCACTGCTCGTAGTTATACCGGGCCAGACGAACGGCGGCGGCACGACTCTCGCGCTGAGCGAGCAGAGGAGCGAGTACGAGAACGGCCTGCGAAGATTCCTTTACTTGTGCTTCGGCCTGCGTGAGCTGGGCGATAGCCTGCTGCTTCTGCGCGGTGGCGGCGAGCAGCTTGGCTTTTGAGAGCGAGAGGTTAGAGCGGGCCTGCTCAACGGCGGCGGTCTTTGCCTCTGCGAGGGAGCGTGCGCGGTGGACGTCATCGGGGGTGACGAACTCCTTGGCGAGCAGAGGCTCGATACGATGAAGGTTTCCGACGGCGTAATCGGCATCGGCCTGCGCCTGGGTGAGGGCGGCATTGGCCTGGGCGATGGCGGCTTCGCTGACCTGGATCTCGTCGTCGGCGCGTGTCTCGTTGGCGACAGCGCTTTGCCTGCTGGCGCTGGCGACATCGACCGTGCTGACCTGTGCGGCGATGCGGCGGCTCTCGTTCTGGATCTCTCCCTCAAGGCGTTCCTGCGCGGAGAGGGCGTCCTGCAGGGCATAGAGGTAGGGACGGTCGTCAATCTTGTAGAGCAGGCTGCCCTTCTTTACGAAGTCGTTATCGTGTACAGGCAGTTCGACGACGGGGCCGGCGACCAGGGGAGCCATGCCGATGATGTTGGCCACGACCTCGGCATCGTCGGTACGCGGATAGGTGGTAACGGTGTAAAGCACGGTCGCTGCGCTCAGCAAGGCCCCGGCGACGATCAGGCCGCTGATGAGGTGTCCGCGCAGGGTGTATTGCTTAGGCTGGGAAGTGTCGTTCAAAGTCAGGACCTCTCTATCGGAAGAAGACGAGCCAGATGACGCAGCTGACGAAGCAGATGAGACATGGGTAGAGCAATGCCGTGGGCCAGAGCTGATCGAGGAGCTTCCAGCGGGAGAAGAGCAGGTGTGCGACGGTAGTAACCCCGACAGCGATCATGCAACAGAGGATCCATGCAGGGAAGTAGGATCCCAGGAGGTTGACCGAAGGCGAGAAGGCGCAGCCGCTGAGTCCGGCCATGGAGAGAAGAGCACCGGCTGCGAGGATGCCGTTACCGGCGGCGGCGCGGCCTGGACGCACTGGAACCTGTTTGGGGTTCATGGATGATTTCCTTTCGGATGCTGCGTCAGCAGGTCGCCGGTCCTGAACGCCAGGTTCATGAAGGACTGGAGGACCTGGGTGCGGGCGGTGACATCGACGGCTCGCGCGTGGGCGAGATCGCGTTCGGCAGAGAGGACGTCGAGGATATTCCGGACGCCGTCCTTGTAGGATTCGACGGCGGCCGAGTAGGACTCGTCGGAGGCGCTTAGCAGGGAGGTTGCCGCCTTTCTCTCGTGCAGGGCGGTGATTGCGTTGGCGTAGTCGCCCCAGACGTGATCTGCGATGAGGTCTTCGCGTTCGCGGACCTCATGCTCGGCGGCATCCCGCTCGGCCTTGGCCCTGGCGAGGCGGCTCTCGCGGCGGAAGCCGTCAAAGACGGTCCAGGTCAGGCTGAGCTTCGCATCGTAGGTGTAAGTCTTGCCGTAGGTGCCGCCGAACTTCTCCTGCTGTCCCCAGGCGCGCAGCCAGCCCTTGGAGCCTTCAAAGTCGAGCTTGGGATAGTAGGCAGAGCGAGCGTACTTGACCTCGGCGTCGGCAGCCTTGACCCGCGCGATGTCAGCCAGAAGGTCTGGCCGAGTCTGATAGGCGTTCTCAATGGCATCCTCGACGGTCTGGTCCAGCGTATCGGGAATCAGCAAATCGCGAAGCTCCTGCACCTTGAAGGGCTTGGTGGGGGAGGCGGTCATGACGGTCGCCAGATCGCCGAAGGCAGTCTGCTCGGCTCCGAGGGAGCTTTGCAGCTCATAATCGGCCTTGGCGGTTGCAGCCCTGGCCTCGAGCAGGTCGGGAAGCGTGGCCAGGCCGTTGGCCTTGCGGTCGCGCACAGCCTCTTCCACGACCCGTGCGTCGTGAAGGTTGACCTCGGCAGCCTCTCGCAGGCCGATGGCGTTAAGGAGGTTGTAGTAGGCCGAGGAGACCTGCTGGATGAGGATCAGGTGCTGGTTGTTGAAGGTGAGATTGGAGGCGAGCAACTTTGCCTTAGCCGCATTGATCTCATCCCGCCTGGCCCCGAAGTCCACCAGAGTGTAGTCGAGCTTGAGTGCTGTCTCGAAGGCCCCGATGTCCTGAAGGGCGAAGCTACTGTAGAGGAGAGGAGGGTTGAGGAAGGCCCGGCCTGCTGCTGCGGCGATGATGGTTGGATAGAGTTCGCTTCTGGCAATTCCCAGATTAGCGGCTGCGATGCGGGCCCGATCCCATGCGGCCTGGGTTGCGGGGTTATTCTCTTCCGCGATGTCGATCAGCTCACCCAGGGTATAAGCCTGATTGTCGGTGAGGGTGGCTTCGTGTCGGTAGAGCGGCGTGGGCTGCTTGCCGAAGAGGCTGTGTTCCGGCTGCCAGGGAGTGGAAGAAGAGGCAGGGGCACGTTGGGCCTGAGCCATTGGAAATACCAGAAAAGCAAGTCCAAGGGGTATGAGAAGGCAGGATAATCGGGTACTCACGAATTAGATTGTGATCTCAAAGCGGTTTGCCGGTCTTGTACGAAATTGCTCTCCCGCGGAATGGTGGGGAACTGATATCCTTAAAGAAATGTCTGGTGAGCAACAGGAAGGCGATGCGTCTTCTTTACCCAGCACCGCGTATCAGGTCCTAAATGCTTTGGAATCAGAGATTCAGGGGGACCATGGAGAGCGGCCGCTGGGGGGCGAAGAACATGCCAGGATATGGCGTCATGCCTGCCTGGACGGCATTGAATTATTCCACGGTACTTATAAAAATTACGAGTTTGCGCGGCACTTTCACCGGATTCCGGCGATCGGTGTTGTCGACCGCGGGAGGATGAGTTCGTACTGCCGCGGAGGGAACCATATTCTTGCCGCAGGAACGGTTCTCCTGCTCAATCCGGGTGAGATTCATGCGCCTGCGCCTGCAGGGCCGTCTGGATGGAGCTTTCGGATGTTCTATCTAGACGATGCTTTCTTCGAGAAGGTCTCGCTGCCTGCGGCGATGCGTCCCCTGAGATTCCGGCAACCGTTTGTGCAGGACAGGGAACTGGCGTCTACGCTGTTCCAGCTTCATCGCGAGTTGGAGGTCAACGGAGACCGGCTGCGCTTTGAGGCGCTCTTCGTTTCGATCTTTTCACGTCTCGCGGAGAGGTACTCGGAGGCCTCGACCCTGGCCGTGGACCAGCGACTGGACCGGACTGCCATCGGTGTGGCGCTCGATTATATGGAAGCAAACTACGACAGGAATCTGAGCCTGGACGAACTCGCGGGACTTTCTTCCTATAGCGCTTCTCATTTTTTAAGAATGTTCCGCGATGTTGTGGGACTGACTCCGCACGCCTACCTGACCCAGTTCCGTATTGAGCTTGCGATCACTCTGTTGCGGTCCGGGACCCCCCTGATCGATATTGCCGGCCTGGTGGGCTTTACCGATCAGAGCCACTTCACCAGGAAGTTCAAGCGGATTCTGGGTGTGACTCCAGGGCAGTATGCGGTGAGCTCCGGAACGCGGTACGCCGGGAAAGTTCGGCGGCTACCCGCAAGCGGCGCTCTCGACGGTTTTCGGCGCTACATCCCTGACGGTCGGCGTGAAAAGTAAGTGAAATTTTCGGACTTCCGTAGGCGGTAAACCTCTTCTCGCGACGAGTGATGCCTCGTGGCCACCTTGATAAATGTGCGCTTGGGACGGGCTCTGGGAGCGCTCTCAGTAATCATTGACGATCGATATTGGAACCACGTAGGATTGCGCCCATGAGACGGCGCGATTTTGTGAAGGGCCTTGCAGTTACCACGGCCACAGCGAGTGCTGCGTTGGGGCAGCAGTCTACCCCGCAGGCACAGAACCCACCTCCGGCAGCGAACGCGGTTGATCAGGGCACAATGGCGGCGCATCCTGCGGCAGCATCGAGTCCGCGTGCGGTATCGCGGGCGGAGCAGATGGCTCGGTTCCATACCCCGAATATTCCCCTGTCTCAACCGGACGTGGTTGCTATGACGGAGGCGCGCTACTTTACGCCGGTCCGTTATGCCACGCTGGTGCATCTGTGCGAGATCATGATGCCCGCCAGCGAAGATCATCCGAGTGCCATCAAGGCAGGCGCGCCGGAGTTTCTGGACTTTTACCTCGGGGCATCGCCGGTGAAAGAGCAGACGATGTACAACGAAGGTCTGGATCGCCTGAACGAGGACTGCATGAAGCAGTTCAACGTGCCGTTTGCCAAGGCGGACGAGAAGCAGGCGGATGCCGTCATTCGTCCGCACCTGAAGGGTTGGATGAATAAACATCCTCCGCGAGAAGGTCAGGAGCGTTTTATGAACCTTGTACATTTCGACATTCGCAACGCCACCATCAATTCGCCTGCATGGGCTGTTGCCGCGCAGGCGTCGGGTGATCGTATGCCAGGAGTCGGTCTGTACTGGGCTCCCATTGAGCCCGGTATCAAGACCTGGGTAGAACACGGTGCGGCGAAATCGACGCCTACCCCGAAGCACAAGCACTCTTAGGACGTTTTTCGTCAGAGAAGGAAGCACGAGACCGCATGGCACAGAAGAAGGTTGACGTTCTGATCATCGGGTCAGGACACACGGGCGGAATGGCCGCAAAGATTCTGACCGAAAAGGGAATCTCCTGCACGATGCTGGATGCGGGACCGATGCTCAATTTTGAGAAGTATCGCGAGCTGAAACCGGTACATGAACTGCCGTATCGTGGGTTCGATGCTCCAGGCCGGCTGCCTCATGTCTATCAGTCCAACGAATTCAACGCGAACCAGTGGGTGGATGAGAAGGTAATCCCTTACACGCATCCGACCGACAGCCCCTATAACTGGGTGCGGGTACGAAGCATAGGCGGTCGGTCGGTCTTCTGGGCACGTCAGTCGTTCCGATTGAGCGATTATGAGTTCAAGTGCAAAGACCATGACGGTTTTGGAGAGAACTGGCCGATCTCGTTGAAGGATCTCGCGCCATATTACTCACGCGTGGAGAAGATCTTTCGAGTCACCGGCCATACGGATGGTCTGCCGCAGTACCCGGACGGAGATTTTATTGAAGATGATTCGCCGTGGTCCGGTGCCATGCAGCGATTTGTGGATGCGGGAAAGAAGCTGGGAGTTCCAGTCACCAAGCCGAGGTCGTCTCTCGGCAAGGATGGACTTGCCTCCTCGATCAACCTGCTGATTCCGGATGCGGTAGCGACCGGCAAGCTTACGACGATCCCCAACGCCATTGTGCGACAGATCACGGTCGACAAAAGCACGGGTCTGGCGGATGGCGTCATCTTCATCGACCGTCACTCCCACCGCGAGATGGTGCTGAAGGCGCGAATCATCGTTCTTGCAGCGGGATGCCTGGAGTCGACCCGGCTGATGCTGCTTTCGAAGATCTGCAACTCCAGCGGCGTACTGGGCCGTTATCTCTCCGATCAGATCTACGGGGCAGGCATCATCTGTTCGGTTCCTGAGGCAAGGGATGGAAAAGCGTCTCCTCATCTGATGGGGGGCGGTGCACTGATTCCGCGGTTCCGGAACCTTGAGACCAAGGCAAATGGATTTATTCGTGGCTATGCGGTCAATGTTTCCTGCAGAACCGGGCCCTTCGATGCCCGTGCCCTTCCGTTCTACGGCAAGGAGCTGGAGGAGAAGCTGCAAAGCTATAACGGCAGCACCTTTGCCACCGATGTTATGGGGGAGGCGCTGGGCCACTATGAGAATCAGGTTACGTTGAATAAAGATCAGGTGGATGCCTGGGGTATCCCGACGCTGGATATCAAGGTGAAGTACACCGACAACGAAACCAATATGGCCAAGGACTATATCGATACCATGGCTGCGATGGCGGAGTCTGCCGGGTTCGACGTCCTGGTGAAGAACTACGAGTTCAATCCTCCCGGTTTCTCCATCCACGAGCAGGGAACGGCGAGGATGAGCGATGACCCGAAGAAGGGTGTCGTGAACAAGTTCAACCAGAGTCACGACATGAAGAACCTGTTCGTCGTGGATGCCAGCGTTTTTGTAAGCGCGGGGTGGCAGAACCCGACCATCACGATGTCCACGCTTTCGATGCGTGCTTCCGAGTATCTGGCAGAAGAGATGCGCAAAGGCAACATCTGACACTGCGTTTGCGATCTGAGAGAAGGCGGTGTGTCCTGTGATTGCTGGCAGGACACAGATCGTCTCACGGAGAGGTTTCGAGTGCATAAGTTTCTATTAATGATTGCCATTCTGTTTGGCGGTGTGATGTGTGCGGCGGCGCAGGCTCCGGGCGCAGGTTCGAAACCGTCTGCATCCGAGCCGACGGCCGCCGCGCCCGCGCAACCGATCCCGTTCAACCACAAGCTGCACATACAGACGGCGAAGATGACCTGCAACGACTGCCATGAACCTCGCGGCGAGGGTTCGACGCTGGCGCTCCCGCAGGCGCCGACGTGCATGAAGTGCCACGTCTCCATCGCAATGGACAAGCCGGCGATCAAGCGGCTGGCTGAGGCCGCGAAGAATGAAGATCCCATCCTGTGGGTGCGCGTCTATCATGTTCCATCGTTTGTGACCTTCAGCCACAAGACGCATGCGGGAAACAAGTGCGAAGAGTGCCATGGTCCTGTGGCCGAACGCACCGCAATCGCGCAGGAAAAGGACACCACCATGGGAAGCTGCATCGCCTGCCACCAGGCGAAGGGCGCCCCGACCACCTGCGATACCTGCCATGTGCTGATGTCGAGCAGGAATCAGTCGCCTTTTGAGGCTGACCCCGCCGCTTTGGCTCGTCTAGGGGTCATGCCAACCCGGAAGCAACAGCCCACGGTTTCGGCGAAGAACAATGCTTTGCGCCTGGGATCACAGGTGCCTTTACTGGCGACCTTCTTAAACGCGCCGCTGCTGTAGGCGAGCTGAGCTGCACAATTCGTTTTGAACGAAGAAGGGACGGATTGCCGTCCCTTCTTTATGCTCGTCAAAGCCCTCTCTGGGGTATAACGGATGCGCGGAGAACGAGCGTGAATCAGATCGATCTGAACGGACGGCATGCAATTATCACCGGGGGCGCGCAGGGTATCGGGTACTCCATAGCTCAGAGGTTGTTGGCTTCCGGAGCTTCGGTTTCGTTGTGGGATCGGGACGCGGCGCTTCTCGAGAGCGCATCGGAGAAGCTTCGGATTGCGGGAACGGTGACGGCCGAGGTGGTCGATGTCGCGAATGCAGAAGAGGTCGAAGCTGCCTCTGCTCGTACGACAGAGCGGCATGGGGGGATCGACATTCTGGTGGCGAGCGCAGGGGTCGCCGGGCCCAACTTCAAGACATGGGAATACCCGATTGAGGCCTGGCGTCAGGTGATGGAAATCAATCTCACCGGAACATTTCTGTGCTGTCGTGCGATCGTTCCTGGGATGGTCGCGCGCAACTATGGGCGCATCGTGAATATCGCTTCCATTGCGGGCAAAGAAGGCAATCCTACAGCATCCGGTTATAGTGCGTCGAAGGCCGGCGTGATTGCTCTGACGAAGTCGCTGGGCAAGGAGACTGCGCAGTACGACATTGCGGTGAACTGCATCACTCCGGCTGCAGCGAAGACGCGCATCTTCGATCAGTTGACCCAACAGCACATTGATTTTATGCTCTCGAAGATTCCCCGAGGCCGCTTTCTACAGGTAGAGGAGATCAGCGCGATGGTGGCCTGGCTTGTTTCGGAAGAGAATTCGTTTACAACCGGCGCTGTCTTCGATCTAAGTGGTGGACGCGCGACGTATTAGGTTTTATGGAAGGACAGGGATTGCGTCGTCTTCCGCTGGCGCAAGACTTTGTCCTGGGTCGACCAACAGCCAGGACAGGGCGCCGAACAGAGCGAGTCCCGCTGCCGTGAAGAATGCTGCCTGCCACCCCATGCGAGCGGCGAGAAATGGTGTGAGCGATGTTGCGATAGCGCCGCCGATCTGCGCGCCCATGTTCATGATTCCGGAGACAAGGCCCGCGTATTCTCCTGCAAAATCAGCAGTAATAGCCCAGAAGCAGCTCTGCGAGATGTAAAGCACGCCCGCGCCGAGTGCCAGAACAATGCCTGCAGTGGAGGCCTGTTCTGCACGAGAGCCGATGATGAGCAGCGCCGAGGTGAGAGCCATGGCGAAGAAGGGCAGAATGCAGCGCCCGATGCGAAGGCTGAAGCGTTGCACCAGCCAATCACTGGCGATGCCGCCTCCTATGGCTCCGATGGTCATACCGACAAAGGGCAGGATGGAGTAGACGGCGCTCGTCTTGAGATTGAAACCGCGGGCCTGGGCGAGATAGATGTAGAACCAGCCGAAGAAGACCCAGGCGACATATCCGAAGGCGAAATAACTGAAGGTGAGCGCGAGAATTTCTTTGCTCGAGAAGATATTCCGCCAGGGGATGCTGTGCTTCGTTGCAGTTGAGGCGTGTTTCGGCCCTCGCCCGGCTTGAATGATCGCAAGCTCATGTTCGCTGACCTGCTGATGCTCTTCCGGAGTGTCGCGTGCAGCGAAATACCAGATGATGCCGGCAAGGATGCCGCAGAGCGCGCTGAACCAGAACGATGCTCGCCAGCCGAAGTGCAGGATGATGGCGGTGACGATAGGCGGAGTAAAGCCGGAGCCGGCACCGACTCCGCCGAAGATGATGCCGTTGGCTTTACCGCGCTCGGGTATAGGGAACCAGCGCTCGACGAACTGGCTTGCGGCAGGATACATCGTGGCTTCACCGGCGCCGAGAGCAAAGCGGACGAAGATAAGAATGGCCACGGCGTGGGTGAGGGATGGTGGAACGAGCGTGGTGAGGACGGTGAAGATTCCCCACCACACGACCGCGAAGGTGAGCAGGCGCCGCGAGCCGTAGCGATGTGCAAGCAATCCTGCAGGGACCTGGAAGATGGCGTATCCAATTAAGAAGGCGCTGAAGATCCAGCCGAGATGCGTATTGCTGATTCCGTACTCATGGCCGATCTGGATTCCGGCGATGGAGATGTTGGTGCGATCGAGGTAGGCGACGGAGCTGAGGACGAAGAGCCAGAAGACGAGAAGGTAGCGCACAGGCAAGGCGGTTCCGGTTTTGTGAGGTTGTGTCATGTGCCTTCGAATCTTATTTTCTTTAGCTGCTTCGTTGCCTACCAGTTGGTGATGGACCCGTCGGGACGGAAATACGTCTGCGCTCGGGCAGTTACGGGCTCAGTGATCTCGGCGATCTTTGTCAGTTGCTTGTAGTCCAGCTCCACTCCCAGTCCCGGCCTTTCGTTGGCGTACAGTTTTCCGTCCTTGAAATCCAGGCAGACGGGAAGATGCGGCAAAGTACGACCCTGATAGTTGTATTCCATCAGGACAGGCCCTGGATAGGTGCCAAGGCAGTTGACGAGAGCGGCTGTGGCGATGGGGCCGGTGAAATGCGGAACGATTCCGATGAAGTGGGTTTCACAGAGCGCGGCGATCTTCATCATCTCGGTGATGCCGCCAACGTTGGGAAGGGTGGCGCGCACATAGTCGATGCTGTGATTCTCGACGAGCGAGTTGAAGTCCCAGCGATTGCCCCACTCCTCGCCCGCGGCCAGCGGGACGTTCACTTTGCCGCGCAGAATAGGAAGATCCTGCAGGAATGCTTCGGCACGGACGGGATCTTCAACAAAGAGCGGGTTGTACTCTTCGATGAGATTGCAGCCGCGGATGGCATCGGCCAGATCGAAGCGCTGATGGAAGTCAATGCACCAGTCGCCGTTTGGTCCTACACCTTCGCGGACCTGTTCACACTCTTCGCGGACCTTGTTGATCCGTTCGCGGGTGTTGAAGGTGGTGTTCGCGGGAGCATCGGCTGCTCCAAAACGAAAGGCGCGGTAGCCAGCGTCGACGGTGAGGCGGGCGCGCTCTTTGATCGGAGTGCTGCTGGTGATGCCGGGAATGATGCCGGCGGTGTTGTAGCACTCGACATGCTTGCGGACCATTCCGCCGAGAATCTCGTGGACGGGCAGTTTAAGCACCTTGCCCTTGATGTCCCACAGCGCCAGATCGAGCGCGCCGATGGCGTCCGTCTTCTCGCGTCCGGCTGGATAGAAGAAGGCGCGATTCATATCCTGCCAGAGCTGTTCGATGTACTGCGGGTCGCGTCCGATGAGCCTGCCGGCGGATTGCGACAGTGTGTCCTTTGATCCGCCTTCGCCGATCCCGGTGATCCCGGCGTCGGTTTCAATCGTTACGACGACATCGCTCTGATTAAAGAGCGGATTGGGATTTGGAGGCAGATAGGCACGGACGCGCGTGATCTTCATCTTCGGCAGAGAAGCAAAGGCGGGAAGACTGCCTGTAGCGGCTGTGAGTGCCGTCGCGGAGAGGGATTGAAGGAAGGATCGTCGATTCATTGGAGGCTTGCTCCTGCCATTTGAGAATTATCGCGATGTGCAGCCGGGGCTTCCATTTCAGGAGGATGCGTCGCGAAAACAAGATAAATGATGAAGGCCGCGAAGAGGAGCAAAGAAAGGGAAATGATTGTGCGCCACTCCAGAAGACAATGCGGCAGCGTTGAGTTGAAGCCCATTGAGTGGGCAGGCTTGCAGAAGTCCTCTAAAACCGATGAGATGTTGCTATGGGTTTATTGGCGCGGGGGTTGAGGAGGGAAGGATTGATCGGAGTCGACTGGGGTACAACGAACTTTCGCGCGTTTCGCTTCGATGTCGCGGGGCAGGTGATGGAGCGACGAACGTATCCCGTTGGAATCCTCAACGTGAAGGCCGGGGAGTTCGCAGAGACGTTGCAGGAGAAGGTGGGCGACTGGATCGCCGATGGCGAGCGGCGTGTGCTGCTGTCAGGCATGGTGGGAAGCCGTCAAGGATGGGTGGAGGCCGGCTACCTTCCATGCCCCGCGACGCTTCATGATCTTGCCAGGGCCGTCATAAGCGTTCCTTTTTCGGATGCCCACGTCCTGTTGATTCCCGGGGTGCGGAGTAAAGATTCCACCGGTGTTCCTGAGGTAATGCGGGGAGAAGAGACGGAAGTGATGGGCATTGCCGAGTGGCATGGGGGCTCGAAGCTGGTATGCATGCCGGGCACGCATACAAAGTGGATTGAGCTGGAGGCGCAATCTATCGTGAGGTTCCAAACCTGCATGACGGGTGATCTATTTGCCGCCCTGCGCAAAGAAACAATTCTCTCAAAGCTGATGCGCGGAGAAGGTATGCCAGATGAGGAAGGATTCTTTCGTGGTGTTGAGCGATCTGCCGATGCAGGCGGCCTGCTGCATCATCTCTTCGGTGCGCGCGCTCTGACGTTGACGGGTGGTCTTAAAGAAGAGGCTGCGGCTTCTTATCTGTCGGGGTTGTTGATAGGCCATGAGGTTCGTTCCATGATGCCGCTGAATGCCAGCGTTCATCTGGTTGGCGCAGCGCAGCTATGCGACTTATATCGACGAGCGATCGGGGCTTGTGGCGGTGCGGCTACTATGGAAGATGAAGAGGCTGCGGCACGGGGACTTGCGGCTATTGGCGGGAGGGTGGATTGGAGATAGCGAATCTCGATTTGAGGAGCTGGCTGCAGCAGTGTCCGGTGATCGCGATTCTGCGAGGCATCAGGCCGGATGAGGCAGAATCGATCGTCTATGCGCTGGAAGAGGCGGGCATAAGGATCGTCGAGGTGCCACTGAACTCGCCCGATCCTCTGCAGAGTATCGCCACGCTGGCGCGAGTGTTTGGAGATCGCATGCTGGTGGGTGCGGGTACGCTGACGGACGGCGTCCAGGTTACGGATGTAGCGCGCGCCGGAGGGAGGCTGATCGTTACTCCACATGCTGACCTGTCTATCGTTCATGCTGCGAAGGAGTCCGGCCTCATCGCGGTGCCAGGATTCTTCAATCCCACAGAAGCGTTCGCGTTGCTAAAGGCAGGGGCCGACGCGATTAAATTGTTTCCTGCCGAGGTGGTGGGGCCGCCCATGCTGAAGGCCTTGCGGGCTGTTCTGCCAAACGATGCAATCGTAATTCCGGTTGGCGGGATTGATGCCGGCAGCATTCCCGGGTGGAAGGCGGCTGGAGCGGACGGTTTTGGGGCAGGGGCTTCTCTCTACAGGCCGGGTGATGACGCAGAGACGGTACGGCGAAAGGCGATGGCCCTGCTTCATTCTGCGCGGAACGCCCCATCGACCTGAGTCAGAGCATTCGGCACGATCCACCGGTTCCGCCAGAAGAGATGACTTTCCGCCTCCCGAGCATCCAGACAATATGACATGCGAACAGGAAATGCTGACGCCTCCTTATGTTGACGATTGTTGTGAGGGCTTGACCAGTAAACATGCGGTGTGCCAAATAGTTTGGCGTCCGTATAATCGCGCCGGCATGGACGGGAAGGTCGTCGATAACTGACCTGACTAACTTAGAAATTTGCGTAAGCTGACGCGAATTGACGAGTATCTGCGAATTCTCGTGAGGTGGCGGAGGATCCAGTCTTGAGCGAACCGCTCTCCGGTTGAATTCCCGTTAGCAGGGAAAATAACAGCGATTTTTGGGATTTCTGTCTCGCAAATGGTCTCGGAATATCCACTTATATTACTGAATACTTAGGGTTTATTCCGTAATATCCGGTCTGGAGCGAAAAACAACAGGGAATTGCTTTTAGGTATTAGGGAATTGAATTTGGCTAACAGGGGAAACTAATGGCTTTCCTCCCAAATTTGGCGCGTTCTCCCCTTTCATTGTTTCAGTCCGGACAAATCAGATTCGCAGTAAGATCTTTTGGCGATACATCCAGTAAAGCGCGCTCCAGTAGATCAGCAGTGTTAGGCCACCTAACACGAGCGGCTCAAGACCTGCGCCCAGCAGATAGAGCACTCGATCTCCCAGATGAGTGTGGAGAGAGGACTCGACGAAGTCCTCCCACAGATGCGCGATCAGATATGCGGCGATGGAGTTCATGCCGATGACGACAAGCGGGAAGGCTAGCCTACCATGGCCCTGCACATCAATGAGCCATGAGAAGGCTGCAAGAAGATAGAAGCACAGACCTCCGCTGAAGAGAGTCCAAGCTGGCGTCCATATGCGTTTGACGATCGGGTTGATGCCCAGCACGTGAAGCAGGATACCGGCGCCCACAAGAGAGGTTCCCGCAATAAGGAAGCGGCGGAAGGGAATCTGAGATGGACTCTCGATGAGCCAACGTCCCGCGGCGAGGCCAAGCAGCATGGTTCCTAACGTGGGGATGAAGCTGAGGGTGAGATAGCCGCCGGGGTTATAGAGAAACGGTGAGGTACGCGGAAATAAATTGAGGAACCAGACGTCGAATGCCTGGCCGAGGTTGACATTCTTGTTCCAGTGCGCGGCGAATCCGTGGAGGAGATGAGTGTGCCATTCGGATGGAACGCCGACGGTGGCGTAGTCGAAGTTTGCGAGGGGCAGAGGGTAGATGGCCCATGCGAGCCAGTATGCGAAGAGGATGGCGCCGAAGGCCACCCATTGCCATCGGGGGCGGCAGAAGGCGAGCAGGAAGGCGAAGGTGTAACCCATGCCGATCTGCGTAAGCGTGTCTTCGAAGGTGAAGTAGGTGATGGGCCGGTGGATGGAGCGGAGAAAGATTCCAAGGGCGATGAGGACGATGCTGCGGACGATGGTGTGCGCGAGGCTGTGGGCGAAGGTCTCGCCTTTTTTCTGCCGGCTGCGGATGGAGTATGGAAGGGCCACTCCGACAAGGAAGGTGAACGATGGCTGGATCAGATCGTGTAGGCCAAACCATGTCCATTCGACGTGTGTCTGGTTGAAGGCAAGGATGTGCCAGAAGGTGCTATTCGGATAGGCGCGCGCAACCTGGGAAAAATGGAGAACCTCGGCCATCATCAGCAGCATCACCAGGCCGCGATAGGCATCCACGGCCACGTTGCGTTTTGGCTTTACCTGATCCGGCACGGGAGAGTCGATGTCACACCGCCTGCGTCTCTACGCGAAAAGATTCTGTACTTGCCCCTGTTACTTTAGGCCAGATCGGCTCGCGAGCAAACAGAATAAGAGTATCGCCTACACTCCTTCGATCTTTTCAGGCCAGTGGCGGCTTGCGCTCGTTCTATGATGATCTGCGATAAAGAAGAAGCTGGGGAGAATGTGATGAAGAAGAACGATACTGGATTGCTGTCACGAAGAGGCTTTCTGCAGCTGGGCGCGACAACCGCAATCGCAACGCATGCGCTGGCAATGGCTCCGGCGGCGCCAGCGTCGCAAAAGACGATGGCAGAGGTGCCGTTTCGGAAACGCGAGCCGCGCCTGGGCCTGATTGGCACAGGGGGCCGGGGAACGTCATTGCTGAAGAACCTGCTGGGCGCGGATGCGCAGATCGTGGGACTTTGCGACGTGGTCGCCGAAAAGGCAAAGGCAGCCCAGGTTCTGGTGACCAAGGCGGGCCAGAAGAGCCCGGCGCTTTACACCGAGGGACCTCATGACTACCAGAAAATGCTACAGCATGAGGACATCGACTTCGTCGTAGTGGCGACCCCGTGGATATGGCATGCGGAGATGGCCGTCTATGCCATGGAGCATGGCAAGGATGTCGCGGTAGAGGTGCCTGCGGTGAGGACAATCGCCGACTGCTGGCGCATCGTAGATACCTCGGAGCGCACGCGCCGGCATTGCATGATGCTGGAGAACTGTTGCTATGGGTACAACGAGACGCTCGTACTGCGGATGATTCATGCCGGATTATTCGGCGATCTTTTGTATGGCGAAGGAGCGTATCTTCACGACCTGCGGGAGGAGCTGTTTTCCAACGCCGGAGAAGGCTTGTGGAGACGCACGGAACACACGCTGCGAAACGGCAATCTGTATCCCACCCACGGATTGGGGCCGGTAGCGAACTATATGGGGATTCAGCGTGGCGACATGTTTGCCTATATGGTGTCAATGAGCTCGCCGCAGCGCGGGCTGGATGTGTTTCGTGCGAAGCATGTGAAGGCGGGCGATCCTCGGCTTTCGGAGAAGTATGTGACCGGCGACATGAATACATCGCTGATCAAGACTGCGAAGGGTCTGACGATCACGGTGAAACACAACGTGTCCTCGCCTCGTCCGTACGATCGCGTCAACCAGATTGCGGGCACTGAGGGAATGTTCGAAGACTATCCGCCCCGGCTTTACCTCGACGGCCAGAACACGGACGAGTCATGGGGCACGCTGGACAAGTGGAAACAGTACGAGCATCCACTGTGGAAGAAGGAAGGCGAGGTCGCGCGCAAGATGGGCGGCCACGGAGGCATGGACTACATCATGCTATATCGGCTGCTCCAATGCGTGCGCCAGGGGATGGCCCCTGATATGGATGTGTACGATGCAGCGGCGTGGTCGAGCGTCGCGGAGCTAAGCGTGAAGTCAGTGAGCCAGGGAAGCGCTCCAATGGAATTCCCAGATTTTACGCGCGGACTCTGGCGGTCGCGGCCCTTCTC
The DNA here is from genome assembly GCF_010093025.1 of Edaphobacter sp. 12200R-103. Classification (GTDB taxonomy): domain Bacteria; phylum Acidobacteriota; class Terriglobia; order Terriglobales; family Acidobacteriaceae; genus Edaphobacter. The sequence goes on from NZ_CP048114.1 coordinate 4,059,099, forward strand.
GGCCATCTGTACGATGGCCTAGCAGTTCCACATTTAGGAGATTGGCAAGGCCACTTATCTCAGCGAGCCGGCCTAAATTATTCTCGATCGAATCGAAACATCGCCTGTCGACCTAGCTCCGACATCATGAAAAAATCGATGATCGGGAGAAGAGTTAGAAGCTGAATTATCGGCTGCAAAAGTACAGTAGCATAGGCACAAAAATGAAACCTGTTTTTCGGCGCCCAGTCGACATACCGCGTGGTTGCGAGAATTCAATTTCTTTGGCCTTACGGCAACTATGACGGAACCGAAAAGATAACTAAAGTATGTGGCGCATGTGCGAACTGCGAAAGTCGACATGTTTGGCCACACCGCTGATACTCGCTCATCAGTTAGTAGGCAAAAGTCTTGTATATCCACACCCAATCGTTTGGGCCGGTAAATCGGCCCTTCTTTTTTCCGCTGATTAGGTGAATCATTTTGGACGTGGAGGCTATACCGGCAGCCTTCCCAATAGCTTGGCGCGGGTCACATCACCGCTTAGGTACAAAAGCATCTGCCACTTTAGTGGTGCAAATGTTTACGTGCCTGCCAAAAAACGGTATATGGACATTCCCATTTCGCCGATTTTATCGGCTGCGCGCTGTTGAATGACAGTACCGCAATGACAGTCGGATGAAGGTGTTTCAATTTGGGAAAGCCCCAAGAAAAACGCTTGCGCAGTACTCTCCGACACGTTACTAAAGTATGTATACAAGAGAAAAACTCGCTACAAGTGGGAAAGTTATTCCCTTTAGAGCGAAAAATTTCTAACCCCTTGCGGAGTTTACCAAATGCAGCCATCGCAGAGTTTCACGGCTATCCAAGGTCTTGGTGTTAGTGGATTCAACGAACCTCTCCTCCAGTCCGATCAACAGCAGTCTTTATTTTCGTTGGGCCCTAGCTCTCTTGAAGGTGCGAGGCTCGCCCATGATGCGGGAAATCTGTTGGGCGCACTCAGTCTATATGCAGAATTGCTTGCATCTCCAGGTGTGCTCTCAAAACGATATCGCTCCTACGCAAATGAGATAAAAATCTTGGCGGATCGTAGTAATGCATTAATCGAGCGGCTTGCTGGCTACAGGCGAGATTCTGCTCGCATGCCGGAGAAAGTTGTTCTTCCCAATTTGATAGAGAATTACAGCGGCCTATTGACCGCAATCATCGGACGTCCAATAGAAATCGTAATTGGCCCTCTTTCTGATCAAATACTTGCTGTTTCCAATGAAGTCGTCGAACGCGTGCTTCTAAATCTCGCAAAGAATGCAGCGTCCGCCACACCTCCCTCGGGCAACATAACCATAGCTGTGGAGGGTGGGCGGACGTGTCACTCAAGCGGTCAGGGGCACGTTCTCATGACAGTTACGGACGAAGGCTCTGGGATGAGTCGCGAAAAATTGCGAACATTATTTGAATCTGCTCCCTCAAAAGATGGGACTGGCCGTGGCCTTGGGCTCCAAATCGTCCGTGAGTTGGTTGAGGGATCTGGTGGCTATCTAGAGATTCAAAGCCATCCGGGTCGGGGCACTAAAGCCTCCGTGAAGTGGTTTACTCGCCGCATCGATGCGGCATAGAAGCAAACCATATACTGCCAGCAAATCATGGAGAATCTGAATGCATGTGTTCGATACTGAAGAATTGAAAATGGGAGGCCTTTCGAAGGTTTTCTTCGACATTGATGCGGAAAATATCGCGGGCTTGGAATATATCAAAAAGCCTTTCGCAAAAAGCGAAGTCTTACGTATCTTGATTGTCGATGATGACACCCAAATACGAAGAGCTTGCTGCCAGATATTGAAAGCCAAGGGCGCACAAATAATCGGTGCTGGTACGCTATCTGAGGCTGAAGCAATGATGAGAAAACAAGATATCGATCTTGTTCTGTTGGATCTGAAGCTCCCTGACGGGGGCGGACTCACCCTCCTCGAAAAAATCAAGGTTCTCTATCCAGATACGGCAGTAGTCGTGATGACTGCGTTCGCGACGGTATCGTCGGCTGTTGAAGCGATGCGAATCGGAGCACGGGACTACTTAACAAAACCGTTTTCCTTACAGGAGTTGACTGCGGTCTTAGAAAGAGCGGGGCAGAGAGCAATATTTGATCAGCAGAGCAGATTGCTAAGAAAGAAGCTGAATTCTCATGAAGAAACAAACATTCTCATGGGTAACGCGCCAGAGATGGGAAAACTTCATCGCTTAATTTCCAGGGTAACTTTTTCCACGCATCCCGTTCTGATTCTTGGTGAAAGTGGAACAGGCAAGGATGCTGTAGCAAGAGCAATTCACTTCAATGGCCCAAATGCGGCCAAGCCATTTGTCGCGCTAGATTGCTGTACCGCATCCCAGAGCAGCATAGAGACCGATCTATTCGGTGGGAATGTAAATATGCATGCGGCGCGGAATCAGAGCAAAACTGGCATGCTAGCCAATCCCGAGGGTGGAACTTTGTTCCTGGATGAGATTGGCGAACTTTCGCTCGAAATACAGGCAAAGCTCGTGCGTGTTTTACAAGAGAAGGAAATCCGCCTAGGTGGATCACGCGCAATTTCCCTTTCAGTGCGCGTGCTGGCAGCGACAAACCGAAATCTAGCTTCAATGGTTGAACAGGGAAAATTTAGGAAGGACCTCTTCTTCCGTTTGAATGTCGTCAGTATGCGAATTCCCCCCTTGCGCGAACGGCGGGAAGATATTCTGCTGTTAGCTACCCACTTCTTGGCAAAAAACGAGCATCCGAGTGATCTATCGCGTAGCCTATCCGATCATGCGCTAAATGCAATGCTTGAATACGACTGGCCAGGAAATATAAGAGAGCTTGTTAGTTCAATCGAGCACGCCTGCGCAGTCTCGCGAGAAGCAGTTATCGACCTTGGCGACATGCCGACCAACCTTCAACAAGTCGGACTGGCGCGACTCGGTGAAGAACAGGTTTGCTCCGAATTGAAAAACGCTGAAGGCCATACGAATAATGGGGATGCCACAACGCTTGGTGACGAGATAATCACGATTTCGGAGATGGAGAAACGAGCAATCCTAGAGACCATCCAACGATTGAATGGCGATAAGCTACTGGCAGCCAAACTTCTGGGCATTGGGAAGACCACACTTTATCGCAAGCTGAGGGAGTATGGAATAGGAGAATTGATCCCCAACATACTTGCATGAGAAAGTGCCGAGGAAAATTGATCTACGCTTGCCCAAAATAGCACCTACGGGCTCGGTGAGATGTCCGAGATCAACACTTTCGTAACGAGCATAGCGTTGGAAGCGAGTCCTTTCCGTTTAAGGTTGACCGATATGTCCATACATGTGGACTGGTATCGGCAAGACAGCGGAAAGCTTCCGTGAAGCAAAAAGACCTTTTTGGCCTACGTCGCTTGTCATCGTGGCGTATGTAGCAGTGTTGATGGGGTTGAACGGCTGTGGAAGCCATAATGCGGGTCAATCTACTTCTCTTGCAATCTCTTCCACGAGCAATGCCGTTCGCGCAGGTGATACGATCTCATTCTCCGTGCAGGAAAGTGATGGATCATCTGGACAGTGGAAAGTTCTTGGACCTGCGGCAAATGGCAGGATCGATCAAAGTGGCCTTTTTCATGCACCCGATGCGGTACCACAGCCATCTACAGTCACCGTAAGTTACACGTTAAATGACAAAACCGTCACTCATGCTGTTCAGATACTTAACCCCGTCCCTGTCATTAATAGCGTTTCTCCAAATAGTGTTCGGACAGCCTTTAGCAACATCTCAATTACCGGACAAAAGTTTGTTGTCGGAGCACAGGTTTTGGTCAATGGCCTAGCCGTACCTACGACTTTTGTTAACTCGGGAAACCTTCAGGCCACGATAGCTGTTGGGGATTCGCAATCGCCTCTTAATCTCACCGTGAGCAATCCGGAGCCAGGGCGAAGTACCAGTTCCCCTATCACGCTGCCCGTCGCTTTGCAGCCGATTGCTATATCGCCAGCGGTAGTGACTAGTGGGGCAGTCTCAGTAAACATTTCAGGCATAAGCTTCTCGAATGACATAGCGGCGACTCTCGATGATAGACCGCTCCTGCTCAAGGCCGCCTCTGACAGTGCAATCTCTGCTATGGGATTTATTCCCCCATGGCATTCAGGTGCCACTACAGCACGGGTCTATTCGAAGAGTACGGGAGTCGAAGTTGCGACGATACCGCTTTCAATTACCCCGGCTGCGGTACCTTTCGATACAGCAGCGCGGTTCCTGACACAAGCTGGATTCGGTCCTCGCCCCGATCTTATCCAGCACGTCCAGACAATTGGGCTAGATGCTTATATCACCGAACAGCAATCAATGCCCGTGCAACCTTATACCTCAGCCGACTCGGGTATCATATCGATCATTAAACGTTCCGTGATGGGGCCTAATCCGCTTCGTATGCGCGTAGCTTGGGCGCTGCAAAGCTTTTTGGTGCGCAGTGGCATATCTCAGCAGGGCACAAACTTTCCCTTCGAGCAAAAAATGGAAGCCGACTCAACGGGAAATTTTAGAGATGTATTAACAGATGTGGCATCTGACACATCGATAGCTATGATGCTTACCCTAGCGGGCAATGCCGTCCCAAAAGATCCCGCTCAGCATCCCAATCAAAATTTTGCGCGCGAGCTTCTCCAACTCTTCTCGATAGGATCCTATCTTCTAAATGACGATGGAACCATCCAGACAAGCCCCGATGGCTCCCCAGTTCCCGCGTATGATCAAACGACAATTCTTGAGCTAAGTCGAGTGTTCACAGGCTGGAATTACGGGCCGCCTGTTAATTCTGACTACACGTTCTATGGAATAGACTGGAGCGCTCCTCTTGTTGCAAATGAAGCTCAGCATGATAAGGGCCAGAAAGTGCTTTTTGGTAATGTCCTCATCCCTGCCGGCCAATCCGCTGAACAAGATCGTAAGATGGCCCTGGATGCAGTGTTTGCCCACCCGAATCTGCCTCCGTTCATAAGTAGGATTCTTATCCAGCGCCTAGTCAAGAGTGATCCGACTCCTCAGTATGTGAAACGAGTCGCGGACGTTTTCAGAGATAACGGGCGTGGCATCCGGGGCGATCTAGCCGCCGTTGTCAGGGCGATTCTGCTGGATCCTGAGGCTCGCGCTGGAGATGACGATAATGGAGTATCTCCCTCAGACGGCTTCTTGCAAGAACCGTATTTATTTCAGCTTTTCGTAATGAACATTACTGGCTGGACAGACTCAGACGCACAGCCGGCATATCTGCCCTGCAAACTACAGGAGTGCGTCTTTTCACCAACGACGGTATTCGGTTTTTATAACCCTTCTCACCGAATCCCCGGAACCACTATAAACAGCCCTGAATTCCAGCTTTTGAATGACGTCAGCCTTGTCAATCGGAGTCAAGCGTTATGGGGAATTCTTACAGGGCAGCAACGAGGATTTCGGCAGATATCTAATGCCGCCTGGCTGCTCCAAAATTTCCCAGATATTCCTGATCTTGTAGATGCGCTAAATCACATTGCCTACCACGGAAGAATGTCGACGGAAGAACAGCAGCTAATCGTGAGCTACTGCAATCAGCTTCAGACGACCGATCCACTTCTTCCTGCGGAATCCGCTATATTTTTAGCGCTAAATGCCGATAACTTTACGGTGACGCATTAGGAGTTGATTCATGATGACGCGTAGAGATCTTATAAAGCTCGGTACTCGTGCGGGTATAACAGCTGCAACCTTGCCACTTTGGTCAAACGAGATTTGTGCGAGGGCCTTTGCACAGCTGTCTTCGTCCCAATATAAGGCTGTGGTCGTCATCCATTTGAATGGTGGAAACGATGGAAATAATACGGTGGTGCCGTTAGCGACAGCCACATACAACCAATATTCGCTTCTGAGGGGGAGGGTGGCTTTACCGCAATCCGCCCTGATTCCTCTAAACGGGACAGACAACTCCGGTTTCAGTACCGTTGGAATGCATCCAGCACTCATTAATATTGCTAAACGATTCAACCAAAACCAAGCACTCGTGGTCGCAAATGTAGGGCCAATAGTGAAGAAGCTGACAAAGGATGAGCTAGTAAACAGCGATTCTCTCCAGCCTCAAGGGCTCTTTTCACACCCTGTAGGGTTAGCACAGTGGCAAGGCTCTACAACTGTGGCGCTTCCAGATACAGGCTGGGGAGGGCGCATAGCGGATATTTATTCAGGCCGATCCGGTGGCCTTCCGCCAGCCTTCACTGCCTCAGGTAGTTGTCTATTTACGGTGGGTCGGACAGTTCAAGGTGTAGCAATACAGGCACAAGCGGAAAGTGGAGGAGCCATTGCCATTCCTGCGGCGCTACAAGCCGCGGTTAGAACGCTTGCTCAAGCCGATGTGAATAGCGACAATCTCATTGTCGCTCAGGTGGCTCGCTTAAGGGAGTCTTCAATGGCCGAGCAGTCTATCTTGTCACAAGCTTCTCAATATGGTTCACAACTAGCTGCGAAGTTCTCTACGACCGCACTCGGAGCGAGCATGAAAATGATTGCTCAAATTATTAATGGCCGCAGCATCATCGGTGCATCTCGACAGCTGTTCTATTGTGTTCAGGAAGGCTATGATCAGCATGGGCAGTTGCTCAACAACCAGGCCAAGACCCTTGCTGACCTCGACATGAATGTTGGCGCATTTATGAATGCTCTGGATGAAATGGGTCTCACAAATCAAGTCATGATTTGTACACATTCGGATTTCAATCGAACCATGCAGAGCAACATCAATTTGGGGACAGACCATGGGTGGGGTAATCATCAGATACTTCTGGGCGGAGGAATCAATGGTGGTCGCATCCTTGGTGATTTTCCTGACCTCGAATTAGGAGGCAACTCCGACTTCGGGACGCAGGGCCTCTGGATTCCTACAACATCTGTCACACAGATGACCGCCGGAATCGGTTCTTGGATGGGGTTGAACGACGACCAACTGGACTCCGTCTTTCCAGACCTCAAAAACTTTTCTGACTATTTACGATATTGATGACGTTATAGCGTGACGGCTTAATGAAGGACGTGGTAATTCATGCCCAGAAATCATGTCAGCAAAGCGCAATTTTGACCGGAAAAGGGAGAAAGACGCTATCTGTGCAACTGTTCATGAATGTTGAACTGGCAAGGATAAAAAATTAGGATCAGTTTTTCTTGACTCTTTGCCCGAGCAGAGCGTCACTGGATTCAAATCACTCTTCGGAGAGGGAATGAGTCCTACAACTGAAATACTTGAATGCCTGCCTTCGCTTGACCGAGCCGACCTACTGAATCTCTGGAAGAACAGTTTTGGACGACCGGCAGCGCCTGGTCTAAATCCACGCTGCCCGCGTGGGCAGCGACTCTTGCTGTAGTCGTTGCCAATATAAAGGTTCCATCGTTTCAATCCACGCTGCCCGTGTGGGCAGCGACCAACAGCGCGATGCGATTCAGTCGGCGCATAAGCAGTTTCAATCCACGCTGCCCGTGTGGGCAGCGACAGTGCCGAGATCAACGCGTCGGCATCGCCTTCATAGTTTCAATCCACGCTGCCCGTGTGGGCAGCGACTCAACGATGCGATCGCCGCCTGGACCAAAGCCAAGTTTCAATCCACGCTGCCCGTGTGGGCAGCGACGCCGACGCTGTCGCATGAGACCGGTATCCCCTTCGTTTCAATCCACGCTGCCCGTGTGGGCAGCGACCGCAGGAAGCGGGTAGCTCGGCAGTCAGCAACCTGTTTCAATCCACGCTGCCCGTGTGGGCAGCGACCCTCAGTCTTCAATTCGTTCATCGTGCGCCTCCAAGGTTTCAATCCACGCTGCCCGTGTGGGCAGCGACCCAACTCTCCTCTTCTGGCCATGGTATCGGGCAGTTTCAATCCACGCTGCCCGTGTGGGCAGCGACAATTAGTACAAGGTGACGCTTATAACCAGCGCCGGGTTTCAATCCACGCTGCCCGTGTGGGCAGCGACGCGGTGAGCAATATCGAGTGGACGCAGGAGACGTGGTTTCAATCCACGCTGCCCGTGTGGGCAGCGACCCTGAAACAGCCCCGTGACGATCACGGGCGCTTCGTGTTTCAATCCACGCTGCCCGTGTGGGCAGCGACACTCGCATTGCGCGATGATTTTGACTTGGACCTTGTTTCAATCCACGCTGCCCGTGTGGGCAGCGACGCTTCTGGAGCATGCACAATCCTCCGCTCGAGAGTGTTTCAATCCACGCTGCCCGTGTGGGCAGCGACCTCTTAATCCGGCCTATCCCAGCTTCGATTCAGAGTTTCAATCCACGCTGCCCGTGTGGGCAGCGACATGGAAAGCAGAATGCACCCCTCGCTCTCACTGTGTTTCAATCCACGCTGCCCGTGTGGGCAGCGACGCAGAGGAGCACGTCGAACTTCAGCTTGCGCACATGTTTCAATCCACGCTGCCCGTGTGGGCAGCGACTGCCGGTGAGCGGAATCTGCGGCGGCGACTGGCATGTTTCAATCCACGCTGCCCGTGTGGGCAGCGACTCGCCGCCCTCGGCGCAATCGCTGGATCCACCGAGTTTCAATCCACGCTGCCCGTGTGGGCAGCGACCAAAACCGCCGACCCGATATCATCGTGTGCTGATGTTTCAATCCACGCTGCCCGTGTGGGCAGCGACCGTGTCTGCGGGTCGCTCAAAACGATAGTTACCGGGTTTCAATCCACGCTGCCCGTGTGGGCAGCGACGTCCAGCAACCAGCACGCTTCAAAATATGCTTCAGTTTCAATCCACGCTGCCCGTGTGGGCAGCGACGCGTCGCTCCGACATCAGACAAACCCCTTTTCGGGTGTTTCAATCCACGCTGCCCGTGTGGGCAGCGACTGAGAGGAGGAGCGGTGACGGAAGAGACGACGGTGTTTCAATCCACGCTGCCCGTGTGGGCAGCGACCCCGCCTTCAATTCGTTCATCGTGCGCCTCCAAAGTTTCAATCCACGCTGCCCGTGTGGGCAGCGACGCGCGTCTTCCCTGTAACGGTCACAAAAGCTAAGTTTCAATCCACGCTGCCCGTGTGGGCAGCGACTCTGTTCAACACGCCAACGGTTCACTAGACAAAAGTTTCAATCCACGCTGCCCATGTGGGCAGCGACAGGATCGTGACGGTTCGCAGAAAGATTGCGAAAAATGTTTCAATCCACGCTGCCCGTGTGGGCAGCGACGCAGGAGCGGGATCGGAAAAGACCTTGGGCAACGATGTTTCAATCCACGCTGCCCGTGTGGGCAGCGACCTGCTCTTGCGTTGGATGTGAGGTCTATCCCATGTTTCAATCCACGCTGCCCGTGTGGGCAGCGACCGTGGTCATTACCTCTAGCCGGTGCGCCAGCATGTTTCAATCCACGCTGCCCGTGTGGGCAGCGACCGCGACCACGCTGGATGGAGGTAATTGAGTTTGCGTTTCAATCCACGCTGCCCGTGTGGGCAGCGACAGTCGGCCTACTGGTGGTCTGCGATGTATCAGCAGTTTCAATCCACGCTGCCCGTGTGGGCAGCGACGGAAACGCAGATGCGTAAGCCGCTCATCACCTTTGTTTCAATCCACGCTGCCCGTGTGGGCAGCGACCCGGACGCTTCTGCACCCCCTGCTGCTCCCAAGCTGTTTCAATCCACGCTGCCCGTGTGGGCAGCGACGATTCTTGCCGTGGATGCGTTTATGGACTACGAGTTTCAATCCACGCTGCCCGTGTGGGCAGCGACGGTGACCTAACATCATCGCCGCCGGCAAAGCTAAGTTTCAATCCACGCTGCCCGTGTGGGCAGCGACACTTGCCGAAAATGCGGTCATAGAGAGATATGGCGTTTCAATCCACGCTGCCCGTGTGGGCAGCGACCGAGGCTTGTACGCAGGCAGCAAAGTCTTGCGCAGAGTTTCAATCCACGCTGCCCGTGTGGGCAGCGACGATTGGTCGATGACCGCCTTGGAGCTGGAGAGCGTTTCAATCCACGCTGCCCGTGTGGGCAGCGACACTGATCGCCCTCGTCGATAGACCACACCTGAGGGTTTCAATCCACGCTGCCCGTGTGGGCAGCGACAAGCGCGAAGCTTGGCATGGGAGTAGGAGCTGGGTTTCAATCCACGCTGCCCGTGTGGGCAGCGACCCAGCCTCAAGGTCATCCTTCCCAACGTCACCATGTTTCAATCCACGCTGCCCGTGTGGGCAGCGACAGTGAATCTTCTTGTTTCCGCGCCGGGCGATGATGTTTCAATCCACGCTGCCCGTGTGGGCAGCGACCAGTCGATCACTCGCTCTATGAGGTCTATAGGAAGTTTCAATCCACGCTGCCCGTGTGGGCAGCGACCTGCACCGCGTCGATCATGCCCTGTCGTACCAGCGTTTCAATCCACGCTGCCCGTGTGGGCAGCGACGCCGGGCACGGAATCTTTCCCTTCGCCGGAATCAGTTTCAATCCACGCTGCCCGTGTGGGCAGCGACGGCCGTCGCGTTCCTGGTCTGGTCGCCGTCCAACAGTTTCAATCCACGCTGCCCGTGTGGGCAGCGACGGCCGTCGCGTTCCTGGTCTGGTCGCCGTCCAACAGTTTCAATCCACGCTGCCCGTGTGGGCAGCGACGCTGCATATCCGTCTTTAGTGCCATTCTGGGTCAGTTTCAATCCACGCTGCCCGTGTGGGCAGCGACCCTTCAATCCGCGCTGTGCTGATTGAGGACAAGGCGTTTCAATCCACGCTGCCCGTGTGGGCAGCGACCGCTACACGGCGCACGGGACCAGCGTCATGCTGGAGTTTCAATCCACGCTGCCCGTGTGGGCAGCGACTACATGGCACGATCAGCGTACTCGACGATGGTCGTTTCAATCCACGCTGCCCGTGTGGGCAGCGACAGGTCTGCGGCTGAATCCGTGGCGGTAGTGCCTGTGTTTCAATCCACGCTGCCCGTGTGGGCAGCGACGTGGAGGCCGCAGGGTCGCGTGAAGTTGCATCCGTTTCAATCCACGCTGCCCGTGTGGGCAGCGACGCTGTATGGACACTCCGCTCCGAATCGCTCGTGAGTTTCAATCCACGCTGCCCGTGTGGGCAGCGACAAGAGCATGACCGCACCGCAGGCTACACTCTTTTGTTTCAATCCACGCTGCCCGTGTGGGCAGCGACGACCTCGTGCGTCATGTACTTCCACAGTTTGCGGTTTCAATCCACGCTGCCCGTGTGGGCAGCGACTCGGTAAGGTTCTGCATGGGCTGGCTACGGCTGGGTTTCAATCCACGCTGCCCGTGTGGGCAGCGACAGCGCTGGAGCTAAGTTCGTCTGCGCATGCTTTTAGCATGTCATATTCGCGGAAGGTACTCCAGTGGAGGAAGGGCAGTACGTCAATTTCCGTTTACCGCGCTAAGCAGAACACAGGAAACGACTTCTGACCTCCGCGAACCTCCCAATGTTTCTGCGATCGCTTCCGGTTCGCGCAGAGCCCTTTGCGTGTCTCTCGAAGGAGCGGCTTAGAGGATGAGGGGGCCTTGCGGATCGTAGGAAGGTTTAGCGCCGACGTGCTCGACGCGCCGTTTCCACTCGTTGCCAAGAAAGTAGAAGCGGAGACTGTCTTCTGTGGGCAAGATCTCTGCAAGCAAATCTGCTCGGAAGCGGACCCATTGCGCTGCGTCGACCAGACACTCGAAGACGGAGTTCTGGACGCGCTGCCCGCGATCTTCGCATAAACGCGCAACACGGCGCAAGCGTCGCCGCCCAGCTTCATCGCTTGTACTTACGTCATAGCTGACCAATACAAGCATTCCGTTATCTCCAAAGAAAAGCGGGATAGGCGTCCAGCCCACCGCGAATGTAGCGGGCCAACAGGAGTGCCTGCGTATATGGAATGAGACCCAGCGGGATACGTTCTCCAAGGAATGGATGCTCGATCTCTTCCTGCTTACGCACTTGCCATGCTGCAACGATCTGCTTACGTGTTGGCTCCTCCAGAAGAGTAGCGCCGCTGTCCTGCACAGTGAAACCAGAGGCTTGCACCTGCCGTCGATTGATGAGGGTCAGCGCAAGGCGATCAGCCAATGGTGAGCGTAGCTCTTCCATTAGATCCAGCGCGAGGCTGGGCCTGCCGGGGCGGTCAGCATGGAGGAAACCTATCGCGGGATCGAGACCGACGCTTTCCAATGCCGACTCAATATCGTGCCGGAGCAAGGCGTAGATAAAGCTGAGTAATGCATTTGTGCGGTCCAATGGTGGACGCCGGGAGCGGCCTTGAAAGGCGAAGGCATCGCGATCGCCGTTGATCATGGCGTCGAAGGCAGAGAAGTACTCCTGTCCAGCAAGCCCCTCGTGCCCTCGTGCGATGTCGATGCCGGCTGCGCGCGAGGCATCAAGGCCGATCCACTGCAAACGTTTTGCCGCGTTGCGGAGGGTTTCGCTCCGCTGTGGATCAGAGGCTTCTCGCGCGCCCCGCAGCAGTACAGTACGGCTATTGGCAATCTTCGCGGTGACAATCATGCGAACCGTTGGCAATGCTCCATCGGCGCCATCGCACAGCCGGTATTGCTGCCGGCGCAGCAAAACGTTGCCAGAGACAGGGCCCTGGACTCGCGCAAGAAAGCGGCCCTGTTCAGTAAGAAAGGAGATACCGACCCCGCTTTCGCAGCAGAGCGACAGCACAGGAGGGGAGCATGAGACCTGACCCCAGCAGACCAGGCCCTCGAGTGTGTGGACGGGAATGCGAAGTCTGCTTTCCTGGCCAAGTTTGACGGAGATAGTTTCGCCGTCACGGTGCAAGTAAGCTCCTTGCGTCATGACATGCAACGTGTTCAGGAGCTTGCGCATGAGGTTACTCCTCGGACTGCAGAGATCGAAGTTGAGCCGCTCGCCAGCGGTCTTCTATCGCGAGGCGACCGGTAGCCTGGGGCAGACATAGATCGTTGAGGGAGCAGTTGCGGCAGTGTGGCCCCTGGATCGCGGCGGGTGTGATGCGGCTGCGGTACAGCCTGTGCATTTCGTGGGTCAGCTCCTCGGTGCGCGAACGTAACTGTGAGGAAAACGTAACCTCCATGCGCCGTCGAGGCTCTCCATAGAAGATGGCGCCTACGGGCACATCGGTCTGGAGCATCTCTTCGAGGCAGAGGGCTTGCGCACAAAGCTGTACCAGGTCGCAGTCATTGGGCTTGCGCTTGCCGCGCTTGTATTCGACGGGAAAGGGCTGAGGGTGGAACTCGACGATATCGGCACGGCCAGAGAGGCCAAGCTTGCGGCTCTCCAGGAGCATGCCGCGTACCGTGCGAAGATCATGACGCCGTGTCTGGCCGGGCAGGTCTGCGCGTTCATGCAACAGGTGGCCTTCGGCTGTCAGGCGATTGTCGGCCCAGGCATGTTCCAGATGGATAAGAGCCCACTGCCGGGGGCAGAAGGCAAGGTGCTGCAGCCCGCTGATTGGAAGAGACTCGTCGCGCCGCAGCTCTGGTTGCATGCCCGGATTACACGTACCGCCAGGCGGTAACGCCGCCATCGCAAATCTGGGTGGCATTAGCGGGCGCGGTGATGCCGGCGGCTTCGTACTCCGCGAAACTTCGTGCGGAGGGAACACTGGCCAGCTTTACGGATTCCAGAACCTTGTGGGCCGGGGCGTTGCCAAGCTCGTCCTTGTGTTCGAAGAGCCAGAGCCCGCGCACAGCCATTTCGCCACGGGTGGCAGAGCGGTCGTGGTCGAAGAGATTGGTCAGAGCGTTAAGAAGGGTTCCCATGTCCTGGCGCGTGAACTGGGTTTGTTTCGCAAGAAAAGGCGAGACAAAGCCATGCATGCGATACAGGCCATAGGCCACGCCATGCTTGCGGCCCATCTGTCCACTGGCAGCTTTTTCTTCACCGCTCTCATCGGTGACGGCTTCACCGCCGGCATCGCCTGGATTGGTGAGGGCTACGCGTGTGATCGTATGCGCGATGCTGGTGATGGGATCGACCGACGTGGCAAAGCCAAACTGGACGGGGCCACGCACCTGGCCGCAGTTCCATAGTTTTGTCTGTCCCTTAGGCTTCTTGCCGGCGTTGATGGCGGCGTCATTTTCCACTTCGGCCTTGCCGGTGGTCATTACGGCGCCGAAGGTGCGAACGTCGAAGTAGTTTTTGCACATCCACGCACGCGCCATATCAACGGACTTGCCATCTGGTTCAATGCCAAGATCTCTGTAGGCAGAGCGTTGCTCATTCGCCAGGATGCCGCGCTCCTTCACGTAGATGTTGTTCGGCGATTCGAAGTTCCGCGTCAGGCCGACAAAGTTGCGGATCTTGCGCTTGATGGCGACATCGGTCACCAGGCCGTGGCCGGTCTCAGGATCGACGCGCGGAGCGTTGTCAGCGTCGGGATCGCCGTTGGGGTTGCCGTGACGCACGTCAAAGAGCAGGACGATCTCGTAGCGTTTTTCGAGAACGGTGGGTTGAGAGAAGTCAGGACGGCTCATGCAGTGGTCTCCTCGTTCGAATCGGTTGTGGATGTTATAGCTTCTGCGTCATGGAGCGCCAGCGCTTCCCTTGCGGCTTTAGCGGCCATTGCCTGATCGACGAAGTCTTGTTTTTGGTGGTAGTAGCCAAGCCCGAAGCGGGCTTGATCTGCAAAATCAAATGACTTGCCAAAGGCACCCCTGGCATCTAGCTTGGACTGGAGTTCGAGCCATAGATCGTTTGCTTTTTTAGCCACGCCAGGAATATCACGCATCGCCTTGCGATAGTGATATTGGTACTGGGAAAGCAATTGAGCATAGACGGTCTGTGGGCGGACCGAGGCCATTGCGAAGAAGCGATCGACAAGGGTTCGATTCAGCCCCTGTGATTGAGCCAGCAGCTGCATGCGTTCTGCTGTCGCAAAGATTCGTCCGAACACATAGGCCCGATCATCGATATCGTGATTCAAGCCCATACGAAGGTCCTCGATGGAATCATTTTCCCCTCTCCTGTTTCCCGTGCAATCAAATCGGTTGCTAATGAAGTAGAGCTGAAGAAGTGCAGCTCTCTGTCGCCCGACCTTCCAGATACCTTGTTGCAGGTCTTGTTGCTCGACCCGAATCCTTGTCACGACGGCGGCAAGGAAGGCCGGTGACAGCGGAAGACCAAAGAGTGCTGTCATCCAAAGCTCGACCCCAAGGTCGCTTGGCAAGCGTTCCAGTTCGCCTTTAAAGACAAGAGAACGAAGCAGCGCTGACAAAGGCATGGGGACATGCTCAGAGCTACCTCCTGTCTGGATGGCCCTAAAATAGAGAAGAAGATTTCGAGATACCGCTGCAACCGTATCTACATGAAGCCTTCGCACAGAAGCCCGCCCCTGCGCTCCGGTCAGGATCAGACAGTAGAAGCCGGAGGTATCCTTCAGTAGAAATTCGCTGCCTTTACGTGGAGAATCGAGTAACTCCCGGATGCTCTTTGGGTCCGTGTTCATGGCGGATAAGAGGGCAGGCAGCTCGCTCTGTCCTTCCGCCCAGTAAACGGCTGTGGTGTCGCCATTGAGCACCGTGCTCAGTGGTCGTAGCTTGCGTCCGGACGGAGTCTCATACTGTGCACGCGTCAGGCGGCGTAGCGCCTCAGTGTAGGCGGTCATGCACCCAGTGCATACGGGAGCGTTGTCGTTGCCGCTCAAGCCATACTTCTCGAACGCTCCGGCATTGAAGCTCACCAAAGGGACACCAGAGGTGGAAGCTCCGCGAATCTGGAAGCTGTTGTGCAGCCTTGCGGAAACGCGGAACTCTCCGCAGACGAGACATTGCATCGGCAAGGAGCCTTCATCCGCCTCCTCGCGTTGTGTTCGCCACCACGTCTGCAGCTCTTCGATGTCAGCAAGCATTTCGCCTGCGACCTCAAAGCAGAAGAGGTCGTTGCTGGCGAAGCCGCCTTTTTCGGCAAGATTCTTCGCGCAGGCTTCGCGACTGGTTGCATTAGCCAGAAAGGTGAATACGGCCTGCAGTTCGGGAACATCTTGCGGCGCGGAGCGCAGCAGCTCCACAAAGGCGGCGTGGCACTGTAGCAGGCGAGGATCTTCGGCCTCGGCCGGATCGACGGCGAACCCGAGGGCGTACTTGGCGTTGTCGACCAGGAAGTCGGGTTTGACTCCAGAGGAGCGGCCCAGGCGCCGCGGAATCCGCATCAGCTTCGCCTGCATCTTCGGCTTCTTCCTGCTGCCCTCAGGAAGTTGTTCCGGAGCGCTGGTGTCGTATGCGTTCAGGAAGCGACCATCCGCATCGAGAGCGATCTGCCAGCGCACGGCTTTGCTTTCAAAGGCAGGGTCGTCGACAAGTTTTTCGCGTTCGGCCAGCTCGCGCAATGACTGCAGGATCATACGCGTAATGCCTCCGGATTTGCGGGCATGGCGTCTTCCCATGCAGGCACATCTACCACGCCCCGGCGCAACTCCGCGGGGAAGAAACGCGGCTGGTTGGCAACCTCTTTTCCGCGAATCGTTCCGAAGGCGATGTCGTGCAGCATCCAGCCCAGCATGCGCGATTCCTGTTCGAGAGCTCCTGTGCCGTGCCACGGTTCTACGAAGGCAGGGAACTCGCGACAGCCGAGGTAGGGCTGATAGTGTTGTTGGCCTTTCTGCAGTCTCCGTTCGAACATCTCTTCGAACTTGCGCAGGTTGTCGCCTTCGCCGGCGCGGGCCGTCATATGGAACCGCGCGACGATGCCATAGTCCACATCACGCAGGGCGACGGTGTTGCGCTGCGCTCGATCCTCGTCGGCGTAGAAGTCCGGCATAAGTTTGCCTCCACGCGCTTCGGCAAGTGCGTTCTGGGTGGAGAGCCGGGTGTTGACTTCGTTGCGGCGGAAGCGCGCATACCTGACGGGATTGAGTAACGCGATCCGTCGAATTTCCCAACGGATGGCAGGCTTCCAGAGGATGGCTTCCAGAACGCCGCGCGCGGCTGACGGCGTGATGAGGTCGTAGCTGACGCGCTCGGTAGAGAACTCCGGCCGAGTGAAACACGCAAGTGTGCCCTGTATCCGCACAAGGAAATCGTTCGAATGCATGCGTTGATCCTGTGTTTATGTGTGCAGGAGAAATCTAAGTCATTCCCGTGCGAGGGGATAGTGACCAGTTTGGTGCTGAGTTAGGGACTTCCCATTTCAGCAATGAGAAGCCCCTTTGTTCTATTTTTAAAGAGCGAACGATAATAATGCGCTCCTCAAGCGCAACACCGCGAGCCAGTCCAGTAGCTTTCGGGTGTAGTAACCGAGGCCCACTCTAAACCACCTCCTTAGTCTTCATCATGGAGAAAACTATTGGTTCATCTAATAGATCAATGTGGAAAAAAATCAACCTTCGCCAAGCTACACTAGGAGTCGGGCAGTTGCAACATAATTGTCTGTGGATTGAAACATCTAATAGATGCAATGTGGAGTTGGCCGCCCTCTGTAGTCCTAAACCTGCAGAGGGCGCAGCATCACGTCAGACTCGTGGCTTGCGAATCCAAATCTCTCCTCATAGGGAGACGCATCTCCCTCACGGACACACCACAACGAAGCATCCGCTTCATCGCCCTGCATGACGGGTTCGAGCCATCCGGAGTCAAAGAGTGCACTGAATATCGTTTTGCTGATGCCAACCGTGTAGCGTTGCAATGCACGGAAGCGTTCCCGGCTGGGGCCCCCGTGACGCAGCTCCCGGACCAGTCGAGGCGCATCGCCATACGGAGCCACCACCGAGATATGGATCTCTTCGATCATCCGGAAGTTCTTCGCGACCTCCTCGAAGTCGAACTCCTCCTCTGACGTACGAATACCTTTGCGGTCCGTGTCCAACCTTCTCAAAACCTTTCCCGCGTACTCGGGGAAGAGCATCGGGTCGTGCAGATCAGGTAGTCCGCGGACAAAATATTCTGAGAGAGCGACCTCCAGACCGAGTTGCGGGGTACCTTTCGGCGCTCTGGATTCTAAGATCTCTTCATCTGTATTGCTCACCTTTCCCGCTCGATAGACGACAAAGCGTCCAGGATGCGGCAGCTTCATCGAGCGGTTGCATCGTCCGGCCGCCTGCGCCAAAGTCTCAAGACCGGCCAGCGCGCGGTAGACCACCGGGAAGTCGATGTCAACTCCGGCCTCAATGAGCTGGGTCGCAACGATGGTGCAAGGCAGTCCGGCATCCAGCCTCTGTCTGGCCTCGCGCAGCACCTGAGAGCGATGGGTCGCGCACATGGCGGCTGAGAGATGCAGGCACTCCGATCCCAGCATCTCCGCGAGCAAACGAGCGTCCCTGCGGCTGTGGGTGATCACCAGGGCGCTACGCTGTTTCCGCACGTCGTCCACAAGCACGGCGGGATCGAGCGGGATTTGCAGGTCGCCGAGAATCTCCAGTGTGAAGCGATCACGCACGGCGTCGAAAAGAGAGGCGGGGTTCGGGATAATCTCCTTCATGGAAACGCAGAGCTCAGGCGGCAAGACCGAGCGGCGGCGTCTGCCGGCGACGCCAGCCAGCAGAGGCTGTGTCGCGGTGCCATGGACGACGGTGACATGGAAATCTTCTACCAGCCGCTTCAACACGGCATGGATCGGCTCCAGGAGATCGGCGGGAAACGTCTGTACTTCATCGAGCAGGATCACGCTGTTGGCGACGCGATGCAGCTTGCGGCAATCGCGTTTGTGCGCGGCGTGCAGACTCTCCAGTAGCTGCACGCTAGTGGTGACGATCACTGGAGCATCCCAGTTCTCGCAGGCCTGCCGGTTACGGTCGGTATCGAGAAGCGGGCTGATGTTGCTGTGATGCTCAATCACATTCTCCGCACCAAGAGCCTCGCGATAAACATCGGCTGTTTGCTCCAGGATAGAGGTGAAAGGTGCAACCACGATGACGCGCTTCATACCGTGACGCTCCGCATGATGCAGGGCGAAGGCAAGTCCGCTGAGCGTCTTCCCGCCGCCCGTGGGAACTGTCATCGTGAAGTGCCCGGGACTGTTATCAGCAGCTTGAACGCATGCCTCAAATACATTCCGGCGTAATGTCGCCAGGCGCTGCTCTTTTTCTGTAATTGCCGTGGCCTGCGCCGTTTCAATCTTCGCGAAGCAGAATGCATCGAGACTCTTGTGTAATACTGCAATGTCGTCGTAGTTGGTTGTTCGCGGCGCACCAATAGCCCACTCTTCAGTGTCCAGTAGATCTGCATCAACCAGGGCTGAAAACAGAATGCGAACGGCAAGCGCAGACGGAGTTCCCGTTAGCGATGGTGTTTGCTGCTCGAGTTCTGCCGGGAGTCCGCCGCCTCGGGAAGCCTGGAGAAGTGGGGAGCCCGATACCTCTATGGTGTCCAGCCAACGCCCAGATTTGAGCGCGCCATGATGCGCAGCAATGACAAGCGCAAGAATCCGGCCACCGATGTTATCGGGCAGCCTCTGCAACGCGAGAGCCGCGCCCGCAGCGGAATGTGGCACGCTCCTCACATGTGGAGTTGAAGAAGCCTCGTTAGAAATCTCAGAATCATGCCGGATGTACTGTTGAAAGGCTGGATTGAATTTTCCGATATCGTGCCACAGCCCGGCTACCCTGGCAAGATCTGCGAGTTGCCTCGGAGCAAATGATTCTGCTAGAGACGCAACTCGGCTCAGATGCTCTGATAGTTCTTGCCACGGACGTGCGTCCCCCTCCTTTCTGCTGTGGGCATAGATCATCGCGGGTTCAACTATAGCAGCCTAGTAATTGAGGGGGTGCCAATAGGGCGGCAAAGGTGGAAGTCGTCGTCAGCTTATCTAGCTTGAAAAACTGATTGATGTCGCTCAAATGGCGAGCTTGAATGTCAGCAACTCTAATGCGGTCGAGGCGAACATCGTCTCCAGCCCGAAAGGGTAATCTTCGTTCGTCATTGGTAAATAGAACGGCAGTTTGCAAGACTGCAGCGAGAGCGAAAATCGGAATGGATCGTCGTCGTTCCGAATGCTGCGTTTCGGCACTCCACCAACACCCTAGCTTTCATGACGGAGTGTCCTACATTCCTGATCCTCAACTGTCTGTATCGACGCGTCACGCAAACCTCTGCCGAACTCCTGCAGAGGTTATGAGAAAGATCGCTGCCTGCAGCCTCCAATACAAGTTGCAGGAGACGTACTTTCTCAAGACATGAGGAGAATCCCGCTGGTAGCACCAATAAATCGCCAAAAAGGGGGGCGTTCTCCAACCATCAATACGACAGAAGATCAGGGAATTCAGCTATTTCGTTTGGAAAAAAATTAGAGAGAAGACTCAATGGCGGAGGGAGAGGGATTCGAACCCCCGTTGGCCTTTCGACCAAAGCGGTTTTCAAGACCGCCTGTTTCAACCGCTCACACATCCCTCCGCGGCTGTAAGTAGTTTATCAGGATACGATTCCTCTTCAGAGGAAGGCCTTTTCCTCTATTCATTAGATACCTCAGGAGTAAGGCGATGCATTCGCTGGTTTTGCCGAATACAGAATCGATTGGAGCTTCAGCTGTCAGCCGGAGTAGGCTGTTTAGCATCCCCCGAAGGAGTGTTCTTTGTGAAGAAGTTGTTTATCGCTGTAATTTGTATCTCCGCCATCCTGGGAGCGACGAAGGTAACCGCCCAGGTGAAGATGAGCCGACAGCAGATCCTGTTCTACACCTCGGACTGGAAGGGCGAGCGCTTTCCGGATGGCAGGCCGAAGATTCCTGATTCGGTGGTCCAGAGAGCAGCCGATGTGACGATGGAGGATCTCTGGGATTTCCTGCAGGGCAAGGGCTATCGCTGCCAATATGAGAATGGGTGGCAGGCTCTCCACATGGACCGCCCCATGGTGGGCCGTGCACTTACGGCACAATATATGCCGGCACGACCTGATATGGTCTCTGCCATCAAGGCGGAAGGGAAGTCCGAAGGCAGGGTAGGCGGAACCAATATGTGGCCTATTCACGATCTGCAGAAGGGCGACGTCTATGTTGCCGATGGCTTCGGAAAGGTCATTGAAGGGACGCTGATCGGCTCCAATCTGGGCAGCGGTATTGCGGCCCATTCGCAGACCGGTTTTGTCTTTGATGCGGGCATTCGTGACGCGGCAGAAAATCGCGAGATCGCCCATCTGAACGGCTTCTATCGTGCCAGTGATCCCTCGGCCTGGAAGGATATGACCCTTACGTCAATCAACGCACCCATTCGCATTGGCCGCGCAACCGTTCTTCCTGGCGACCTTGTCGTTGCAAAACAGGATGGGATCATCTTCGTTCCCGCCATCCTGGCCGCTGCGGCCGTGGCTTCCGCTGAGTTCACGCAGTTGGAAGATGCGTTCAACTTCGAATTGAACTCAGCCGGTAAAAATGGCGCTGAATTCGAAGGCGGCTGGAACGCTGCCAAGTATCATGCCTTTACCCAATGGATCGATCAGCATCCGGAAAAACTTAAGATGAGCCGCAAAGAATTCGATGATGAGCTGGCGCGTCGTAGCGGGAAGGGCAATTAGACAGCCGCTGAAGCAGGAAGACCAGAGCCGGGACTGCCTGCAGAGCTGATGAGAGGAATTCTCAGTTCTGCACGGCAGCCGCCTTGGCCATCGTTGCGATTTCGCAGTTCGATGGACCCGCGATGTGCCTGGACAATCTGCTGCGCCAGCACAAGTCCAATTCCGGTCCCGCTCGGCTTTGTTGTATAGAACGGCACGAAGAGATTGCTCTCATTCGTCAGGCCCGGGCCGTTATCCAGGATCGTGATCACGACTTCGTGAGGTGTGGCCTTCCATCCGATCTCCACGCAGGGAACGCCATCGTGACCTGTGTCCGGTCCGAGCGCCGCCTCTGCGGCATTTCGCAGCAGGTTGATGAGCGCCTGCTGTATCTGATCGGTGTCAAGCCACAGGATGATGTCGTCACTGGGCAGCATCTTTACTGTCAGCCGGGTCTCCAGCTGCACCACGCGTTGCATCAGGGGAGAAAGTGAGACGGGCGCCAGGGTGGGAGCCGGAAGCCCCATCAATTGCCGGTAAGCCTGCAGGAAACGGTTCAGCGACTCGGCGCGGCTTTCGATGACTTCGAGGCCTCGGGAGAAGTCAGAGCCGTTTTCTCCGGGGATCTCCCGTGGTACACGGATGCGGAGGCTCTCCGCGATGGATTTGATCGGCGCAAGCGAGTTATTGATCTCATGCGCCAGCACCCGGATCAATCGTGCCCACGCCAGCCGTTCCTCTTCTCGCAGGGCCGAGCTTACATCGGATAGCACGATGAGCGAATGGGGAACTCCGCTCAGGCGAAAGCTGGCGCGCTTTACAATCCATCGAGCCGCCTGTTGACCTTCTCCCAGGGAGAAAAGATCATCGTCCGATGCCTTGATCAGGTAGGCAAGATCAAATGTCTCCGCCGGCAGGCCGAGCGCATTCTTTGCCTCTACCCGGAGCATCTGTTCTGCAGCCTCGTTGATCAGCTTTAGCCGGCCCTCGGGATCGAAGGCGAGGACCGGCGACTGCATCGAATTGAGCACGCGTTCCAACAGGGCCATTGCTTCCAGCGAACCTGCCCGCTGTGCCTGAAGGCCGGAAGCAAGCGCATTAATCTCAAATGCCAGATCTCCCATGGCGTCGCTGCGCGATGCACCGCGTGCGCGAAAGGAGTAATCATCTTCCCGGAGGGCAGCGATCACATTCGCCAGTGTCTGCAGAGGACGCGTAATCTGCTCCATCAGCGACGACGCCATGAAGGCCCAGGCGCCTGCCGCCACCGCCAGAACAAGCCACACAATGGATTCATCCGCGCCCTGCGTATGCAGCCACCACCAGACGAGCGCGATGAGAGGAGATCCCATCAGATAGAAGCAGAGCCGCAGCCGCCGCTCAAAGGTCAGCCACCGCCGCATTCGTTCCCGCATGGAGCGTTTGAGCCGAGGCAGCGCTGGCTGACGATCAGAGCCCATACTTTTCAATACGACGATACAGCGCACCGCGACTCAATCCAAGCGCTTCTGCGGCGTGACTGACGTTGCCTCCCGCTCGCGCAAGGGCCTTCCGGATCAGGATAGACTCTACTGTTTCAAGATCCATATCATCCAGGCTGTGGGCCGATGTGGCGCGCTGTGACTGCAATCCCATATCAGCCGCTTCGATGCGTTCGCCTCGAGCCATAAGCACGGCTCGTTCGATCGTATGGTCCAGCTCGCGCACGTTTCCCGGCCAGCCGTACTGCAACATCTGCTGCAGCGCCGCAGGCTCCAGGCCATGCAGTTGCCTGCGATATCTGCCGGCGTGCCGCGCCAGGAAGTGAGCCGCAAGAAGAGGAATATCCTCGCGGCGGTCACGCAGTGGCGGCAGGGATATCTCAACCGTGTTGAGCCGGAAGAGAAGGTCTTCTCGAAAACGCCCAGCCGCGCACTCGGCTCTAAGGTCTGCGTTCGTGGCGGAGAGCATGCGAACATTGACGCGCTGCGTTTTGGAAGAACCCACGCGTTCCATCTCCCCCGTCTCCAGCACGCGAAGAAGCTTCGCTTGCTGACGGACTGGGATATTCGCAATCTCATCCAGGAAGAGTGTCCCGTTGCTGGCCAGTTCAAACCTTCCGATGCGGTCGGCTCGAGCATCCGTAAAAGCGCCTTTTACATGTCCAAACAGCTCGCTCTCGAAGGTCCCTTCAGGCAACGCTCCGGTATTGACGGCAACCAGCGTGCGGTCGGCGCGTGTTGAAAGGCGATGCAGCGTCTGCGCAACAACTTCTTTGCCGGTTCCATGTTCCCCAGTGATCAAAACGTTCGCATCGGAAGGCCCGATCCTCGCCATCGTGGCGACCACCGAACGCATGCTGGGTGCGGTGGCGATAAAGTCCGGTGCACCGGGAGCCCGCAGAATACGGTTCTCCGCTTCCAGCCATTGGGCGCGGCGCTGGCTGCGATAAAGCTCGATCTGGGTTCGTACGATGCTGAGAAGCCGCGCATTCTCCCATGGTTTTTGAATGAAGTCTCCAGCGCCGCGGCGCATGGCTTCGACTGCGAGCTCGATATTGCCCCAGGCCGTCATCACAATGATGGGAACCTGCGCATCCATCTCGCGAATCTGCGCAACCAGCTCCAGCCCCTCCTGTCCAGAGGTGGTATCGCGGGTGTAGTTCAGGTCGACAAGAATCCCATCAAAGCTGTCCCGCGACATCGCCTCCATAACCAGAGCGGGTGTACGCACCATCTCCAGCTGATATCCTTCCGGTTTTAGAAGGAACTGGATTGCCTCGAGAATATGCGGCTGGTCGTCTGCGACGAGAAGTTTGTATGGGGCTTCCGGCGCTGCCTCGCCCGTGTTCTTCATCGTCGTCTCTTCTACCATGGAAAGATCCCTCTTATTGCCCGCCTGATACGATGCCGGTCCTAGCCGATTCTATCGAAATATGGTTGGCTTCCAGCGTGGTTCCAAGCGAACGGTCAAGTTCGACTTTTGCTTTTTGATAAGCAGTCATTGCGGCTACCAGGGCCGACTCCGCTGCTGACAGGTCCCTGCGCGCCGTCAGTGTCTGGAGGTTCGATCCTGCCCCCAGTTCCTGTTCTTTGGCCGTGATGTCAAAAGTTTTCTGTGCCAGGTCACGGGCTTTCCGGGCCGAATCGACTCGCGCTCTGCTCTGCTCCAGAGCATACTCTGCATTGCGTACCTCAATACGAATCTGCTTTTTCAGTTGCTGGAGGCGAAGTTCCGCCTGGCGGGCTTCAAGCTCGGAACGATATTGGTCCGACTTTGCGACTCGGTTGCGAAGCGGAACCTTGACGGTAAGCCCAACGAAGTAATCCGGGGCGGAGTTGTTGAAGGCATTCTGCAGAGCGCCACCAAAACTGACAGGAGCAGTCGATGGAGGCGCCGATGGATTCTGAATGCCGGCAAGTCCGGTTCCGCCATAGTAGGCGGTCAGGGCAACAGTGGGCAAAAGTGCATTGCGAGCGGCATCCCTGCTGATGCGTCTGTTTTCAAGATCGATGTCGGACTCCGTCAACTCGATACGATCACGCAGGGCCAGGGCAATACTATCCTCGACCTGCCTATCCGCCTGCGGGTCGTTGACGGAGCTGGAGTCGGTTGGGTGGACCGGCATCGCTTCAAGGATAGGGTCGTCGAGATTCTTGGTCAGCGCATTTTTAATCAACAGTTCCTGAAACTGCAGGGCGGTTTTGGCGATCGTCAGGTCCTGTTCCCGGTTGGCGACCTCAGCCTCGTCTTTCATCACATCCATCGCGGGAATCGCCTGCAGCTGAAGTTGTTTGCGTCCGCTATCCAGGGTCTGTTTGGCAAAGTCGAGTGCACGGCTTTTGACGCCCTCGTCTTCATAAGCCGCCACAAGATCCCAGTACATATTTGCGATCTGCGTGATCGTGGTGATGACCTGAAGCTTGAACGCCTGGTCTGAAATCTTCTGGTTATTTTTTGCAATGCGGAGATAACGAAGATTGGGGCCGAACCCGAAGCCCGCCAGCAGCTGCTGCTGTACCACGACTTGATAGTAGCTGTTCAGTGTGGGATTAAGTAGGCTGCGTGGACTGTTCGTGGTTTCGCGGTCGTTGTTGAGGGTCGCCTCGATGGTGGTGCCAGTAGGGAAGGACTGCGTATAGGTGACATTCCCGACATTCGTGTTCAGTTGCAACGTGGGAACGTTATAGAGCGAAAGGTTTGACAGCGGCTGCGTGTAATGTTCGTTGCTCAGCTTTGCCGAGATCAGGGGATCGTAAGACTGGACCGTTGTTCCCGCGCCGAGCGTCGATTGCACGAGACCCGAAGCGCCCGAACCGGCACCGCCGGCACCGCCTGAGGTCCCACCGGCTCCAGCGCCACTTGAACCAGATCCGAACCCTCCCACACCGCCCCCGGGCGTATTCTGCACAACACCTGTATTGACGCCGCGGAAGGAGGCACCGGCTCGGGTACGAAGGATATCGGCCTGCGCAATCGGAATGTTATATCTGGCAATAGCAAGGTCCAGATTGTTTTCAAGGGCAAGCGTGATCGCATCATTAAGACTAAGATCCAGCACGCCGTCATGAACCAGCGCATCGATACGCGGCGTATTGGCCAGGTTCGGCTGCGGAACCAGGGTTGCCCGGTAGGTATCCAAAGGATTGCTGGAATGCGGGATGTCCAGGCGCAGCGTTGGAGTGGGCACGTTTGTGGCTGGCGCCTGGGCCCATGACGGAACTGTAACCAGCAGAACCGCCGCACTAAAAAGCTGTGACAGGGAATTCCTCAAGGCCGAACCTCCTTCACAGCATCGGCAACTTCACCCGCGGTATCGGAGTGGACCCATCCATCACGCAGCTCGATGGTGCGTGTGCCATAAGAAGCGTTCTCCTCGGAGTGGGTCACCTGAACGATCGTGGTCCCCTCATCGTTCAACTGCCGGAACATCTCCATAATCTCCTTTGCCTGTTTCGATTGCAGGTTCCCCGTAGGCTCATCGGCCAGCAGCAGCGATGGCTTGTGAATCATGGCGCGTGCGATTCCGACCAGTTGCTGCTGGCCTCCTGAAAGCTGATGCGGATAGAGGTCTTTTTTGCCGACAATATTGAAGCGATCAAGCGTATCCGCTACCAACCCTTGCCGTTCCGTCCGCGGAATATCTTTATAGGACAGAGGGAGATCGATGTTCTCAGCTACGGTGAGATCGTCCAACAGGTGATAGCTCTGAAAGACGATTCCGATGCGTTTCCTCGCCAGGTCGGCTCGCTGTTTGCGGTTCAGCGTATGAACGGCAGCATCGTCGAAGAAGAACTCTCCCCGCCACTGGTCATCGAGCATCCCAAGTACGTTCAGCAGAGATGATTTGCCGGCGCCCGAAGGTCCCATAATGGTCACGAACTCCCAAGGCTGGATGCTGAGATTCACCCGGCGAAGCACCCATGTCTCCAAGTGCCCCGTCTTGTAGCTGCGTTCAAGATTTCTTAACTCGATCATCTTTATTTCACTCCGCTCTTAAAATCAGGGTTGGCTCCGTTTTGGCAGCTCGCTGAGCCGGTAGATAACTGGCCAGGAATGCCGTCGCCAGCATTCCCGCAGCAGCCATAGCGAAAGCTGCTACCGTGCTCGATAGCAGTACCGATGGCCCTCCACGATCCAGAAAGATAAAACCTGCCAGCAGATTGCCAATCAGCCGTGGCAGTGCAAGGCTCGCCATCGTGCCCAATGCAAGTCCCGTGCCGGTCAGTACAAGGCCGCGGCCAAGAAAGAGCCGCAGCACCTGTTCGCGGCTTGCGCCGACTGCAAGCCTTACGCCAATCTCTCGCAGCCTCTGCGAGACCTGGTAGCTCAACAGGCCGAACAGACCAATTGCCGTCAGCAAGAGAGCAAATCCTGCGAACGATCCTGCCATCCACGAGAAGAAGCGCGGGGCCTTAATGGTGCCGTCGATCACAGCTTGCATCGTCTTGATCCTTGCTACCGGAATCATCGGATCAGCGGTTGCCACAGCTTGCTCCATCATCTTTGCCGCATCTTCATGGGTGCCCAGCTTGACCGCAAAGGTTGTCGGAAACCACCCATTGACAACCTTTGTCAATCCGTCAGTTGCTTGCGTGAAAGGTTCATAGACCATCGGCCGCGGACTTTCAGCCAAAGACTGAGTACGCACGTCTGCAACGACTCCGACTACGGTTCGACGATCTTCCTTCTTGCCGCCTACGTTGACCTGCTCTCCAATGGGCGAGCGTCCCGGCCACCATCGTTGCGCCGCAGCGGCACTTATCAGCACTACAGGCGCGGAGTTCGCATTATCGCTCTCCCTCAAATCGCGTCCCATGACGACGGGGATTCCCATCGTGTGGAAGTATTTCGGCGTTACGAGCCGCAGCTCGCCGATCCTGTTCATATCGGGTTTTCCTGCCGGGCCAAGGCCTGTATTCAGACCACGATCAAGCGGCAGACCGTTAATAGCGGCTACGCCCTTTACTCCGGGATATCTGCTCAGCTGCGCTGTCACCTCCTCGACAAACTGTGCCGTCGTGAGTGTCTTCGCGTATTTGTCGCCCTTTAGAGTCACTTGTGCAATGGCGAGCTGCTGTGGCTTCAGCCCTGTATCAACCGAGCGAAGTTTTAAAAAGCTTCCAAGTAACAGAGATGATGCAGCCAGCAACACTGTCGCCATAGCAATCTGCATGACGATAAGAGTGCTTTCCAGGCGCGCTCCGCTTCTGGAGACACCGGTCTGCCTACTCCGCAGAGACTCCGCCGATCCTTCTTTCAGTATTCGTGCCGCCGGTACAAGCCCGAGCAAAGCGGTCATGCCAGCTAGTCCCAGACTTATCGTAAGGATTATTCCTGTATTGCTCTTGCCCATTACGGGCATCGTCAGCGGAGATGCCGCTAGCAGAGCTGGTGTCATCGCACGCGTCAGCAGCATTCCCAGTCCAGCGCCGCCCACCGCAATCAAGGAGCTTTCGCAAAGCAGGAGTCGAAGTAGCCGGCCGCGCGTCGCTCCCAGCGAACTCCGTACCGCAAGTTCTCGCGCCCGGTGGAGACCACGCGCCGTCATCAATCCAGCAAGGTTCAGGCATGCGATCAGCAATACCGCGATGACCGCGCCCGTGAGTGCGAGCAGGCTCGGCCGCACCCCGCTTACTTCGACATCCCGCAGCGGCCATGCTCGCAGTTCGTGAAGCAGTTTGTGTGAGGTCCACCCGCGATATCCAGGGAATTGCTGATAGAACGGCTCTTTCAGAGCATCCAGCTCCTGTTGGGCTGCCTGCAGGCCTACTCCCCGTTTTAATCGGGCCACCATGGAGTAGTTATCACCTGCGTAACCAGGATCATTCGGGCTCAGCTGCAGCGGAAGCCACATATCCACGCCTGTGCTTGTACCTCGTCCACTCTCATCTTGATTCTTCAGAGAAGGCGGCATGACGCCAGTCACTGTATAGCTGTCGCCGTTGATGTGCACAACTCTTCCTACAACAGCAGGATTTCCAGCAAAGGCACTCTGCCACAGGTTATGGCTCAATAACACTGAACGTGGACCTCCATGATGATCCTCGTCGGCAGTGAAGCCTCTCCCCAACTCCGGTTCCAGCCCCAGCGTGGGGAAATACTGGTGGTCGATACGTTTGCTCGTCACCTGCACCGCATGGCCGCCGTTGCCGCTATCTACCCAGAGATTTGCGCCACCGATGCTGTCCTCAGCCAGGCCCATGGAAGCGAAGCTATGACTATGTTCTTTTAAAAAATCTGCGGAGCTTCCCGCTTGTTCGTTATTTGGGCTTTCCTGCGGAAAGGTAAATGCGACGCCGGCGAGCCGATCAGGATCCGGATAGGGAAGGGGAGCCAGCAGCGTGCGTTGCGCGATACCCGCAATCGTGACTGTTGCACCAATAGCGAGTCCCAGCGTCAGAACCGCAGTCGCCGCGAAGCCCGGCGACCGGCGCAGTTGGCGTAAAGCAAAACGAAGGTCCTGTCCCATCGAGATGAATGGTGAACTGTTCATGGACGTGTTCCTTATCTGTAACGCTATTTACTCGGTTCGCAGCGCCTTCACCGGATCTGTCGATGCTGCCCGCTGAGCTGGAATCAGTCCGGCAGCGCAGGCTGCAGCGGCGAGTACAGCCACGGCAACAATCATGACAGTCGCATCGTGACCGCCTACCCCATAGAGCTGCGACTGCACAAACCGGGCGCACATCCAGGCGATCGGAATCCCAACGGCAAGTCCAATGCATGCCTGCAGCATTGCTTCGCGCATCACCATTCCCACTACGCTGCTGCGGTTCGCCCCCAGCGCCATGCGTACCCCAATCTCCGGCGTGCGCCGCGCGACGGAATACGCCGTGACTCCATACAGCCCTACCGAAGCCAGGATCAGCGCCAGCAGGCCGAACAGCAGCGTTAGCCGTGCAATCAGTCGTTCCTGGTTGAATTGGCCGTGAATCTGGCCCGCAAAGGTGTTGAAGTTCGTCAGCGTAAGGTTGGGATTGATGTTCGCCAGGGTGCGGCGAACCTGCGACTCCAGGCCTTCGACCGAACCTTTGGTCTGCAGCATGATGGCGCCGGCATACAGCGAACGAGTGTCGCCATCAGGGTCGGTGTGCGCCAGCTGCAGCAGCGGTCGGAAGTACATGGCCCGTGTCGGTCGCTTCAGGTCGTTGTACTTGATGTCCGATACGACTCCGACAATCTCCCAATCGCCCGCGCTCTTCATCCCCGAGATACCAAAGTGCGCGCCGAGGGGATTTTCTCCCTTGGGGAAGAACTTCTTCACAAAGGCCTCGTTCACTATGACCACAGGGGTCGAGGTGGCCGTGTCCTGCGGGGTGATGCCGCGACCGCGAATCACGCGATGGCCTACGATGTCGAAGTACTCCGGTCCTACGCGCAGCCATGAGGCGCCGACATTGGAGTTTGCGCCCGGCTCCGGCCGTCCCTGCAGAACCACACCCTCGCCCCAGTTGTTGCCTTCCAAAGGTGTGTACAGCGAAAGCGAAACGTGCTCGACGCCCGGCAACGCATGCAGGTCCTGTGTGATCTTGTCGTAGAGTCCCTGTAATTGCTCCGGCTTGTAACCGGCGTTTTCAGGGCTGAAGTGTGCCACCAGGCGATTGGTCGTCACGACACCGAAATCCTGATTCTCCAGCTTGCTCAGGCTTTTCGCCATCAATCCCGCACCCACCAGCAGTACCAGCGACAGGGCGGCCTGCAGAATCACCAGCGACCGTTGCACCCACCCGGAGCGGTCATTCGTCGTTCGATTCGATCCCCGCAGAGCATCTGCCGGCTGCGAGTGGGAAGTGACCCACGCCGGAGCCACACCGAAGATCAGTCCCGTCAGCAGCGACAGCCCTAAGGCGAATCCCAGCACGGGTAGCGATGGACTGGCTTCGATGGGAAGGTTGTGGGCGTGCGGAAACGCCATGGCCAGCAGGATGCGGGTCCCAGCATAGGCCACGAGGATCCCTGCAAGCCCCCCGAGACAGGACAGCACGATACTCTCGGTCAGCATCTGACGAATCAGCCGCGCTCGCTGCGCCCCCAGCGCCATGCGAATCGAAGTCTCCGCCTTGCGAGCCATGCCGCGCACCAGCACAAGATTCGCAATGTTTGCGCAGGCGATCAACAGCACCAGGGCCGAGATCGTGATCAGCATCCGCAACCCTGCGCCTACATCCTGCTGCATGTTTTCGATTCCGGCGCCGCCCGGGCTGAGCTTTACATGAGCATTTGCGAGGTTCTTGGCCTGGTCGGCTTTCTTATAGAGATCAAGGGTCGAAAGATAATTCCGCAGCGAAGCGCTCATCTTCGCCTGCAGCTGTGTGACGTCGGTGCCGGGTTTTATCCTTCCCAGCAGATAGAGCCAGTTCGCCCCCCGGTTATGAAGCAGGCTGGTCGGATGTGCCGGTCCGAGCTGTGGCTCGAGCACCATGGGAATGTAGAAATCCGGTGGCGCATCTGTCATGCGGTCGCCATAGAAGGCTGGAGGTGTAATGCCGAGGACCGTGACGGGATAGGTGTTCAGCACAAACGTGCTTCCCACGATGGAAGGATCTTCGGCGTAGTCGCGCTGCCAGGTCTGGTAGCTCATGACCACGCCCATCGGGGCTCCGGGCTTGTCGTCCGAAGGCACAATCAGTCGCCCCGCATAGGGCTTCAGTCCAAAGACCTGAAAATAATTTCCGGTGACCATCTCTCCGCGAGCGGCCTTTGGCAGGTCGCCCGGACGGCTGCTTCGTGCGGTGATGCCTCCCAGGCCATAGCCTGCCTGCATGGCGGCCAGATTCTCGAACTCCGACGTATTGTCGCGCAGATGCTCGTAAAGCTCGGAGGCAAAGATCGAATAGTCATTATCAGTTGGAACGCCGCCATTGACGCAGCAATCGCCACGATCGCCGACACGCACCAGCATCGAGGGATCGGCAACAGGAAGGTTCTTCATCAGAACGGCATGCACCAGCGTAAAGATCGCCGCATTTGCTCCGATGCCCAGGGCCAGCGTGATGACCGCTGTGATGGTGAATCCCGGCGCCTTCCGTAACTGGCGCAAAGCAAATCTCACGTCCTGAATCAATCGATTCATGGCCTTCTCCCTTCCTATGGGCGCCTGCCCGCTCTGGTCAGATCGCTATACGAACTTCCGGAGCGAAGGTGCGAAGTCTGTCAGGCTGCACGACACGCAACAGGGCATGCACAGTGGTCGCCGGTACGCTCAGCTCCATGGAGTAATCGCGCAACCCGACAATCACCGTTACCCCCGGAACATTTACCGGGCAATCGGACTGCGCATACATCCTGCGAATAGGGTCAAGCTGTGCCTCCGTCCTATGGGCAATCAGCTGTAAGCTATCTCCGTCGGCGCGGCAAAAGATCGCTCCCCGAACTCCGATGCACAACACAATCAGCAGCAGGACACATGCGGTAAACGCCGGCATCTCACGACGAATCTCTCTCGCTTCCTGAATCACTTCACGGATCATGACTATGCCTCCGCCATTAGCTGGCTCAGCTCTCCCTCTGCAACAACCTTGCCGTCGAACAGGTGAATCTGCCTCTCCGCATGCGCCGCAAACCGCGGATCATGTGTCACCATGCAGATCGTCGCGCCCTCGTCGTGCAGCTCTTTCAGCAGCTTCATCACAGCCTCGCCGTTCTTCGAATCCAGGTTTCCGGTAGGCTCATCGGCCAGCAGAATCGATGGCGAACCCGCCAGCGCTCTAGCAACCGCAACGCGCTGCTGCTGACCGCCGGAGAGCTGTGCCGGATAATGCCGCATGCGATGCGCCATGTTCACGCGCTCCAGCGACTCCTGCACTCTCTTCTTGCGCTCTGCTGCCGGCATACCGGTGCGATATGTCAGCGGCAGCTCGACATTTTCAGCAACGCTCAAATCGCCAATCAGGTTGAAGCTCTGGAAGATGAATCCGATCTCCTGGTTGCGAATGCGTGAGCGATCGGCAAAGTCGAGATTCGCGACCTCTTTGCCATTCAGCTGATACCGTCCCGCAGTCGGCGTATCCAGCAGGCCGATGATCGACAGCAGTGTCGACTTGCCGCAGCCCGACGGCCCTGACATCGCGACATACTCGCCACGCCCAATCTGCAGGTGCACGCCCGAAAGCGCATGCGTCTCAATCTCGTCGGTATAAAAGACCTTCGTCAGCTGCTCGATCTCGATAATCTGTTCCGCCATTCGCTCTCTCCTTTTGGTTGCGTCTGCCCTTACTCCAGGCGAATCCTGTCTGTGTTGTCCCATCGGCTCATGTCCGACAGAATGACCGTGTCTCCTGCCTGCAACCCTTCCAGCACCTGAATTGCATTGACTGAAGCCTTCCCGACCTTCACGGGGACCCTTACTGCCGTCTTGCCATCCGGGCTCAGCTTGAACAGGCTGATGGTGCTGTTTTCATTTCCAAATGCGGGCCGGCCTACGTACAGCACGTTCGCCATGCGATCCAGGTCGATCGTCCCGTCCACACTCAGGTCGGGCCGCGCTCCCTGCGGCAAAGTACCTGCCAGTTCTACGTCAACCGTCACGGTTCCGTTCACAACCGCGGGATCAATTCGCATCACCTTGCCCTCGATGACGCCGTTATGCGTGTCGATCTCCGATGGCTGGCCGATCTGGATATCCCTTGCCTGCGTCTCCGCAATCTTCAGGCTCGCCTTCAACTGGTCTGGCTGGACCACCTTCGCGAGAGTGGTTCCCGGTGCCACATGCTCACCCACCTGATGCGGAAGATCGACCAGAACACCGCTGATACCGGCCTTCACGCTCAAAGCATCCTGCTGCCTCTGCTTCAACGCCAGCAGAGCCTCCGCCTGCTCCACCTTGGTCTGCTGCACTGCAACTTGCGTCGCAATCGCCCTCTCATTGACCGTCAGGCGTTGTTTCTCAATGGAGTCGCGGGTCGTCAACTCGTCCGCCTTGCCCTTCGAGGCGTTGTAGGTCAGTCCGCTGATCACGCCAAGCTCGTAGAGCGACTTATCCGTCTGCGCCTGCAGCTTCGCCTGGTTATAGTCCGCCTGGACGGTGGCGGCCCCGGCCTTCTGGGTCATCAGGTCACTGTCCAGCTTCGCCTTCACATTCATCAGATCGGTCTGCGCCGCCTTCAGCTGAAGCTGCGCATCCAGCAACTCCTGCTGCAGCGTGGGATCCACCAGGTCCATGAGCACGGTGTTCGGCTCGACTTTAGCGCCTGGCAACACGCGGATGCGAACGACCGTCGCCTCGGTTTCAGCGGGAATCAGACGAATACGATCTTCACGGGGAACAAGAGAACCAGGTCCGCGAACCTGTCGCAGCAGGGGCCCTTGCTTGACCGTATCGGTCCACACCGTTGCGCGATCTACCGTGGGAGCTGCTGGCTTGAGCCGCGAGACGGCGAAGGCCGCCACTCCCAGCACAACTAAGCCGATTCCGCCAACGATCCACTGGCGTCGAATCTTCTTCCGCTTGATATCAGGTCTCTGGATGTCCATGACATACAGAACAATCGCAAGCGAAGTGCCAATCGGATTCTTTATTTTTCAGGTACTTACGAGGGCTAAACAAATCGAGGGTGTCCACCAGCCGAACAAAGTGTTCGTTTGCGGACACCGCTGGACAGATTTTGTCCCTGAAATCATCCTCAGGATGATCTTCTGGATCGCGGTTTCTTCTGTGGTGGGGCTTCCACTGGAGTCAGGTTGCTCTCCTCAGTGACAGCTCCCATGGCTTCGGAGATCTGCTGGCTTGCCTTCTGCAGGACTTCCACAACCTCGGGAACACCCACAGTATCTTCGATGCGTTTCACATAGGGGACCGTCAGGCCTGCGATGGCATTGCCCTGTGAGTTCAGAACCGGAAAGCTGATGTTCATCACCCCGGTAACCTCGTAGCTCGCCCGGCGCTCATAGCCCCGGCCGCGAATCTTCTCCAGATGCTCATCCAGGTCGGCAGGTTTTTTCTTTCCCGTCTCCCGCATCCATTCCTGGATCGCCCGCTCACATGAATCCTGGGACTGGTGAGCCAGGATGACGTGCCCTGTTGCAGCATGCATCAGGTCTACCTTGGACCCGACTTTGACATAGAAACCCGTGGACTCTGGTGAATCGACCTGGGCCAGGATGACGACATGGGCCCCGTCGAGAACTCCGAGATGGCACGACTGACGAAGCTCGTGCGCCAACTGGTGCATGACAGGGGTTGCCTCCATCACCATTCGTTTTGTCGGCGGATGCTCCTGCCCCAGCCGGAAGAGGCGAAGGGTCAGGTGATATCGGTCCTTGCTGGCCGACTGGGCAATGTACCCGCGATACTCCAGGCACAGCAGCATCCTGAAGATCTCTGACATGGTGCGGTTCAGACGGCGCGCTACTTCGCTCACCGTCATGCCCTCGGGATTCGCTGCGAACAGCTCGAGGATGTCCAGTCCCTTCTCCAGGGCTGGCGTCGGATAGTAGCGTTTTCCCTCTGGTTTTCCAGTTACGGTACGAGGTGCAGCGGATCGCATCTCACACAAGGTAACAAAAGCACTTCTGCCTGTCGAAGACTTCTCGCAATAAGAATTTCCGGTCGAGCCGTGCCGAGCCTACAGGAGCCGCGTCCCAATGCCTAATGGGCCGCGGACTCAGCAGCCGCATAGTGCTTTGTCGCCCCCGTCCGGGAGTTGAATACATCGAAGCTCCCGTCTCCGGGGCTCACCAGTTCGAGAAAGTGGCCTTCGTCCGGGCCTTCCAGGTTGGCGATGTACTGTTCCTCGGCATTGTGCGCCGTCCCTCCCTCCTCGGAAAAGTGAAGCTGCCACATCGTTTCAATTCCCGGTGCTTCGGCGACCGTATCCAGCACCGAGGCTGAGCCGCCTTTCCTGGCTCCGTTTTCCATTACCGCAACCCGGGCTCCCAGGGCGTCTATCATCGCCGGGCTCGAGCTGTGGTCCCATCCGTGATGCGAGACGACATAAGCGTCCACTCGTCCCAGTTTATTGACTGGGCACACCAGCTCCATCTCTTTATCCCAGGTCAAATCCCCCAGGTCCAGCAGCTTGAACTTGCCGAAAGTGATCTCAATGCCTACCGACCGCGCGTTTTCCGTTGTATCGGCAGGCTTGGTCTCTGCCCCTTTGCAGAACGGGTTTGCCGCCCCACCCTTCTCCAAAGGCCGTCGGATCAGGTTGCCGTCCGAGCTGACCACGACTGCCTTCATCCCCACGATGGGAAGAATATCTCCAGGCTTCACCTGCAGCCTTCTCAGCTTTTTAGATTCGATGGCCTTCTCGTACGCGGCATATCGTTGTTGGCCTGCAGGATCCAGCTCCCGGTTGGGTCCATGGTCAATCACTGCCCCAACGGGAACCTTCTCAAGAAGTGCAGGAAATCCGCCGACGTGATCCTCGTGGTAATGGGTGATCAGGACGTAGTCCAGTTTCGTGACCGCTGCGTCCTTCATGACGCTGGCGATCCTTTCCTGGTCCCGGCCATCGTTGCCTCCCCAGCCGGTGTCGACCAGCAGTGACTGTCCCGCAGGCGTGACAAAGAGCGTCGCCTGGCCACCCTCGACATCCGTAAAGTAAACTTTCAGCTTTCCGCCAACGCCCTTATGATTCTGGCCCCAGCAGAAGGCTCCAAACCACAGCAGTAGTACAAATAAACGTCCGTGCTGCCATCTCATCCTGCACAGTCCTTTCACCCCCCCGGCCTGCCTCTGCGTATCTGGCCAGGACTATCCCTCCCCTTTGAGATGCTCTCTTCCGAGGCTCTTGGTTTCAGCGCCGGCGCTCTTTCGAAGACCCTCTCCGGGGATAGTGTTCCGATAATTCCATCATCCTGCATTTTCGCCTAGTGCTTTCTTCAATTCCTTGCAGAACAAGAGTTAGCCGGGCTGCTCCCCTCTATAGAAAAGTGGTTCCAAGAGCTACATTTTGGGTTCGGAAGAGCAACTGCGGTTCGATATGATGGCCCGGATGCGAATTTACACTGCTCTGCTGCTCTCTGTGCTTTCTGGCGTCATTTCTTTTGCCCAGTCCCCGGCTGACTCGGGCCGCTGGACCGAACAGGCAGCGAACGCCTGGTACGCTCGCCAGCCCTGGCTGGTAGGGGCCAATTACGTCCCTTCTGATGCCATCAACCAGCTTGAGATGTTCCAGGAGGCCACTTTTAACCCGGATCTCAATGACCGGGAGCTGGGCCTGGCGGAATCCATCGGCATGAACACCATGCGGGTCTTTCTGCAGGATCAGCTTTGGCAGCAGGACCCCAAAGGATTTGTCCGGCGTCTGGACGCGTTCCTCGCCATCGCTTCCCGGCATCACATCCGCCCGATCCTCGTTCTCTTCGATTCCTGCTGGGAACCCAACCCCCATCTGGGTCCACAGCACCCGCCCATTCCGGGAGTCCACAACTCAGGCTGGGTCCAGAGCCCCGGAGGGAAGGAGCTTTCCGACCCTTCTTACGAGCCTAAGCTGAAGGAATATGTCGTCGGTGTCGTCTCAGCCTTTGCCAAGGACGACCGCGTGCTCGCCTGGGATATCTGGAATGAGCCCGACAACACCAACGGCGGCCGCTTTGACGAGCCGAAGAACAAGGTCGAGCTGGTCGAGGCGATGTTGCCCAAGGCCTTCTCCTGGGCGCGGTCCGCCCATCCCACCCAGCCGCTTACCAGTGGAGTGTGGGCTGGCAACTGGAGCGACCCCGCGAAGGAGAGCCCCGTCACGAAGATCCAGCTCGCCGAGAGCGACGTCATCAGCTTCCATAACTACGGCTGGCCCGAGGAGTTCGAAGCCCGGGTAAAATCACTTGAGCCCCTGCACCGGCCTATCATCTGCACCGAATACATGGCACGCGGAAGCGGAAGCACCTTCGATACCATCCTGCCCCTCGCCAAAAAACTAAACGTCGCGGCTATCAATTGGGGACTCGTGGCGGGCAAGACGCAAACCTATCTGCCGTGGGATTCCTGGCAGCATCCTTATGTCCTTTCGCAGCCGACCATCTGGTTCCACGAGGTCTTTCGGCACGACGGTACTCCCTACCGCCAGCGCGAGACCGATCTCATCCACGAGTTAACTGGCCGTGGCACAGGGATTGCCCCGAAGCAAGAGGCAGGCTCCTAGCCCCGTTCCTCAGGTTCATTTGTCAGACCAGCACTGGTAACGAATCCTTCGGGATTTGTGATCAGTGACGTGTCATGCCGTGGCCGAGGCCATTTAAGCTATCTCCGATACGCCTGCGGCTACTTTGACCGGATTGCGCACTCCCCGTTGGTGCGGAACCGGATCTGCTGCCCCTGGTCTGCCGACTTGGATCGTTGGATCGGGGACAAGAAGATCGAACAATCAGGTCTCCATTTCAGACTCTCCGCCGGCGTATTCCTCCAGGAGGAGTATCTGCAATGCGTTTGATGAAAAATCCCATCCTTATCTCGCTGGTGCTCTTTGCCGCCGTAGCCTATGCCCCGGCCAGTCATCTGGTCGCTTACGATGCCACATCCTGCAATGTGTGCCCTTCAGATGTTGCGGCAGGCATCCAATAGAAAGTCGAGGAACACGGCACTGACCTTTGCCCGCTGGAAGCATGAGATCTACAAGCCCGTCTGGATGCACCCGCTTATCTTTATCTCGGGGGCTACTGCGCTGGGGTTCCTTTTTGCGCTGCAGGACTGGAACAGCCGGATGCGGTTCTGGAACGAGTACAAGATCACACTGTCTCTTCTGCTGAAGGCATGGGGAGCGCAGTACTTTATCTGGGGTGTGCTCTGCTGGCTGCTCTGGTGGACGCTGCGCTCGAAGATCTACACAGCGAACTTGAAGACCATGCTGGTCGTCTTCTTTCCGTTGAGCCTGCTCGCCTGCGTGGTCGAGGAGATGATCTGGGTCGCACTCTTTCCCCATCTTCCGATGGGTAAGCCATTCATGCCGTTTTGGCAACGGCTGTCGTTCCATCTGGATGCGGAGCTGATCGACTCGCTCGTCCTCTTCTGGTCTGCCTTCTTTCTCTTTCGCGGAATCGGCTACTACCAGCGTTATCGCGAGAAGGAACGCATGGCGACCCAGCTGCAATCGCAACTGGTACAGGCACAAATGCGTGCTCTGCGTATGCAACTCAATCCCCACTTCCTCTTCAACACCATGAACGGAATCTCCAGCCTTATGAGGACTGATATTGCCGCGGCCGATCTCATGCTGGAACAACTCAGCCGGCTTCTGCGTATAACGTTGCATCGCGGGGAGGCCCAGTTCATCCCATTAAGCGACGAGATGGAATTTATTGAGATGTATCTGGCCATGCAGGACCGGAGATACGCCGGTCGCGTGCATCAGAAGATGTCGATTGATCCATCGGTGCACGATGCCATTGTTCCGACTATGATTCTTCAGCCCATCGTCGAAAACGCCTATGCACACGGCCTTTCAAGGCTTAGCGCGAATGGTGTGCTCTCGATCGAGGCAGAGTCGGAAGACTCCGTACTCCATCTCAGCGTTACCAATACCGGTCTCGGTCTGCATCCGCCGAATCGTTCGTCCAGTGGCAACGGTGTAGGTCTGACCAATGTTCAGGATCGCCTTCGTATGCATTATGGAGACGATCAGAGCCTCACAATCGCCGAGCTTGAGGGCGGCCTCGTTCAGGTTGTCATCAGGCTTCCGCTACGTTTCGCAACACGTCCAACAGAACAAACCACAGGATATGGTGTGTGATGATTCAGGCAGTCCTTGCTGACGATGAAGTCCTTGCACGGCAGAAGCTGCGGCAACTGCTGCGCGAGTTTCCCGAGATTGAAGTTGCAGGCGAAGGCGCAACTGCTGCTGAAACCATTGCGCTCGTGCGCGCCACAAAGCCGGATCTTCTCTTCCTCGATGTTCGCATGCCCGACATGGACGGCTTCGATGTCGTTGGTGAGCTCGCTGCCGCCGGCGATCCCGTCATGCCCTCCATCATCTTCACGACGGCATATGACAAGTACGCTCTCCGCGCCTTCGAGATTCATGCGGTCGACTACCTGCTGAAGCCTTTCACGCTCGATCGTTTTCGCTCAGCGACTCAGCGCGCGCTCGATCACATCCGGTCGTCGCGGCAACATCCGGATGCTGCCGCGAGAAAGAATCCCAAAGGAACTCCATACACCACGCGTATCGTCTTCAAATCCAAAGGGCGCATTCTCTTTCTTCCTGTCTCGGAGATATGTTGGATCGGCGCCGAGGAGAATTACGTTCGCATCTGTACCCAGTCGGAGACACACCTGCTGCGCGAGACGATGACGCGTCTTGAGGAGAAGCTTGACCCAACCACCTTTCTGCGGGTCCATCGCTCCTCCATCGTTAACCTGCAGTACGTCAAAGAGGTGCGGCCCGAGGTCGACGGCGAGTACGGCGTGCACCTGCTCAATGGCCAGAAAATTCCCATGAGCCGGACCTACCGTTCCCGCATAAAAAACTGGCTGGAGCGATAAGCCCCAGCCAATTCATCAGTCGTCCATCACGTGCCCCGTCTTCGGCGCTGCTTCACCGCGCCTAAGACCGGCCTTCGAGCGAAGCTCGAACCGCTCTATTTCTTCGCCATCGCACTTGCCGAAGGCTCCAGAAGCGAGTCCACGCAACCCCCCGGCTTGTTTACCGGATTGCATCGCGCGACCAGATCATCGGGAAACTTCACCACAAAGGACGTCCACTTCGAAGGCTCCGAAGGAGGATAGTCGGTGCTGATCATCTGCGCCCCGGTCGAGAGCGCAAGATCACGCCGCGTGGTGTCATTCGTGCGAGCCTGCTCCGTGCCCTCGTCCGTGCGTGTCCGCACCAGGTAGCCCTGTTTCACCAATGCGTCGATGGTCTCTTTGGAGCCATTGTTCTGCTCGGTAAAGGCAGCGTCCGGCTTGCCGGGCTCGGCGTTGGTGAAGAAGACACGTCCCTTGAGCGACGGATGGTTTTCGGTATAAATGCCCTCGACCTTGCGCTGATCCAGCAGGAAGATCACGCGTCCGCGGGCCTTCGCCAGCGTCGGCCATCCGCCTTTGCCGATAGCGTCAATGAGCGTTGCAGAGTGACCACGAACCTCGTCCGGCGTGATGTACTCGCCTGGCTTGAAGACCGAGCGCACCTCGGCATCGAGAGCGTCGAATACCTGCGGAGTGAATGGCTCGGTCGCCGGCATGCCTGGCCTCGGTTTTCCGCCATCGTCCTTCGTCTCCACCAGGATGAAAATCGGCAGATGCTGCGGGTGTTGCTGTGACCACTCCCGCACAACCATCATGCATTTGACGAAGGTGTGGCAGGTGCTCCGCTGATCGACTCCCTGCACATGCATCACCTTGAATCCCGGCTTATCCATCTCGTGATTCGGATCGAAGTTTGGATCCGCCGGCAGCCCTGCCTTCACTTCAGCATCGTCGATTGGAAGATGAGCATAATGCCCGCCCTTCGCGTCGGCGAAGACGTCAATCTCGATCTGCCGCACGCCGCCGTTAAGCTGGTCCGGAAGAGGAGCATGGCTGTAATCCAGCGCACGCAGCGCCTTTGGGTTCTTCATCTCGAGGTATTTGCGTTCGCTCGGCGCAAATCCGGAGTGATAGCTATTGTGCGATCCGATCACCTGAATCTCGTTCAGCCGCACAACCTTGTCCTGTGCTGCCTGTGTAAGCTGCTGCGCGGTCACGGTACTCGTGACTGCGGCCAGAGCGATCCACGCCATCCTGCTCGTTGCACTTCCAAACATCCTTTGCTCCTTCATCCGGTTCTGCTTCTGAAAAAAAACAACGGCGCCGTTCATAGAGACACGGCGCCGATCCGATCAGGAATACCAGGCCGCTTAGAAGATAATCTTCGCCGCGAGCTGAAGTTGACGAGCCGGGAACGCGCTCGTGATCTGTCCAAAGCTCGATCCGCCGAACGTGCTGTTCGGTGAAGAATAGTTCACCTTATTCAGCACGTTGAATGCCTCGGCGCGGAAGTCGAGGTTCGAGCTTTCGCTCCAGAGCGGAAACGCTTTGTGCAGGCCAAAGTCAGCCTGGTAGAAGGCATTCGAGCGCTCGGAGTTACGGCTGACATTGCCCCAGGGATTAGTGGTAGGCGCTGTCAGGTTCGTGCTGACAAAGTAGTTCTGCAGCGAGGTGGCAGTCTTCTTGCGGCCCGACGACGGTCCCTTGATCGGTCCATTGTTGACGCGGTTCGGACGATAGGTAACGATGTCGGAGACGTAGAGACCCGATGAGCTCGGGATCGAATAGGTGATATTGACTGGAAGGCCGCTGGTCATGGTGTTGATCAGCGTTACCTGCCACCCGCCGAGGACCGTGTTCATCATGCGTCCCGAGCCTCCACCCCAATGGCGCCCATGACCGTAAGGAAGGTCATAGACAACCGAGAGTGTGTCGGCCAGAGGCTGATCGTATCCGCCAGGACCGTAGTCGTTGCTGGGATTGGCATAATTCACACGCGAGTTGTCTCCGCCCGAGGTCTCAAGATGTCCCGACGAGATATCGAAGACCCGGCCGTAGGTAAACGAATTCAGCAGGTAAAGGCCCTTCGAAGCGCGCTTCTCCAGCTTGAACTGCAACGAATTGTAGTTGGCAGAACCGATGCCGTAGGCGATTTCGATTCCAGCGAAGTTTTTAATCGGACGACGCGACTGCAGGCTGCCGCAAGAGCCCGTCGTACAGGGAGTAGCCTGGTTGTAGTCGGCCAGTGTCTGCAGATGCGTGGACTTGTTGCCCACATAGGCGATATCAGCCACAAAGCCATGACCGAGCTGGCGCTGAATGCCAATCTGGTACTGCTGCACATAACCCGTCTTGAAGTCTCGCGGAATGTAGCGAGACAGCGCGTTGAGGGGGTTGAAGTAGGCAGGGCTGGTGAGGTTCTGGGCATAACCCTGTTGTGTCTGACGGAAGCACGATGACTGCAGCTGTGTGTCATCCGTGCAAAGCGTCGAAGGCGAAGGGAAGGTGCCCGACGAAGTGCCCTGCGTAATGCTCGCGTTGACCACATCCGGACCGTTGTAGGTCAGGTTGTTTTCGCCGCCGGCGCGGTTCCACTGTGAATAGACGATGCCATAGCCTGCGCGAAGAACCGTCTTGTCGTTAGCCGAGTAGGCAAGGCCGAAGCGCGGAGCCCAGTTGTTCTTAGGAGTATTTACCAGCGAGCGGCTATACACTCCACCGCTGCGGGCATGGATCAGCGAGTTGGTGCCGGGATCGAAGTTCGAGAGACGATTGTCTTTCTCATACTGCGGGGTGACGATCTCGTATCGCAGACCGGCGTTGATGGTCAGCTTGGGAGAAACCTTGATGTCATCCTGGAAGTACATGAAGTTATAACGCTGGCGCAGATGCACGATCGCATACGTGGTCAACGAATATTGAGAGCGGTTGCCGAACATAAAGTCTGCAAGATTCTGCGCCTGCTGTAACTGCGCGCCCAGGTTTGGAGCGCCCGCTGCGAT
The DNA here is from genome assembly GCF_010093025.1 of Edaphobacter sp. 12200R-103. Classification (GTDB taxonomy): domain Bacteria; phylum Acidobacteriota; class Terriglobia; order Terriglobales; family Acidobacteriaceae; genus Edaphobacter. The sequence goes on from NZ_CP048114.1 coordinate 4,102,356, forward strand.
CGCGGAGCAGTTAGCGCTGGTCGCATTGGAAGCGCAGCCGACCGTGTTGGCGGATGTTCCATTATTGGTGCTGGTATCTTTCGCAAACTGCCCGCTGTAGTTATCCTGTCCGTAGCTCGGATTGAAGTCATTGACCTCGGTGTTGACTGCCTGCCACTCATAGCCGAACTTCATCGAGTGCTTGCCCTTGATCCACGTGAAGTTTGCCTTCGGATTGTAGATCGTTGGGTTCTGGAACTGCGGATTCGACGACTGCGCTCCAAACTGCGAGAAGCCCGTCACAGACTGAGCATTCAAGGAACGGACGACCAGAGGATCTGTCGGCAGGCCATCGGTAATCCCGTTCTCGACCAACATCGAGCTCTGGCCTTGGCCAATGGGGAATTTTCCGCCGAGATTGCGCGACCATCCGAAGCGAATGTCGAGTAACTTGTTCGCCGAGATCGTCCAGGTGGCGCCTCCGGCGATATTGCGGTTCTGAATATTTACATTGCCATTAGAGTTTCCGCCTGCGCGTCCAGGAATTCCTGGAGGGTCGAAGAGGCTCTGGCGATGCTCGCTGTAGCGGCCGAAGATGGTCCAGTGATCATTGAAAGTATGGTCGACGCGTCCATCGCCCTTATCATCGTTGATCGTGCCGCGAGGTGTGATTGCGAAGTTGTTGGAGAGCAAGCCATTAGTGTTTGGGCTTGGGAGCGCTCCAAAGACAGCCTTGGCAAACGAAGTCATATCGGCAGTAGGAATCTGGCCCAGGTACTTCTGCCCCGTAATCGGATTCCGCAGCGGAATCGCGTTCGCCGGATTCGAGGGATCGTCGTTCAGATAAAAGAGACCGTTGCGCTGGTTTGTCGTCGGCAGGGTTGAGGTTGAGCTGGCATTGTTGAAGATGCGCCGCAGTCCCTCGTAGTCCACGAAGAAGAAGGTGTGGTCCTTCCAGATCGGTCCGCCAAAGGTTCCTCCGAACTGATTCTGGATGAACTTCGGCTTGCTTGCTCCCGGAGCCAGGAACGGCCCGATCGCGTTGAACACGGTGTTGCGGTTGTAATCCCACGCGCGTCCATGGAACTGGTTCGTGCCGCGCCGGATCGAAGCGTTGATCACCGCGCCGGTCGAGCGTCCATATTCTGCGGAGTAGTTGTTTGTCTCCACACGGAACTCGCTCATCGCGTCAGGCGACGGAGGAATGTTTTCGTTCGCGAAGCCCTGGTTCGAGGTGCCGTAGTTGTTATTATCCAGACCGTCCAGCAGGTAGTTGTTGAAGGCCGAGCGCTGTCCGTTGATGTTGAACGAACCCTCGCGGCTCGACGTTCCATTGTTCTCCAGCAGCGACTTGCGCGCGCCAGGAACCAGCAGAACCAGGTCCGCATACGAGCGGCCATTCAGCGGAAGATCTTCCACCTGCTTGGTACCGATCACGGTCGAATGCGAGCTGGTCTCCGTATCCAGAAGCTGCGCCGCCGAGGTCACCGTGACCTCCTCGGAGACCGATCCTGCCTGCAGCGTCACATCGACGCGCTGGCGGGCATTGGTCTGCACGACGAACGGCTCGGTTACCGCACGGCTGAAGCCCTGTGCCTCTGCGGTGACGGTATAGTTGCCAATCTGCACGCTCGGAAACTCGTACTTGCCCTCAGCATCCGTCGGCTTGCTCTGTGAAATTCCGGTCGCCGTATTCGTCAGCGTCACGTTGCTGCTGGGAATTGCCGCGCCCGAGCTGTCATGCACGTAACCAAGGACGGAAGCCGACTCGAACTGCGCCATCGCAGGTGCGCCGGTCAGCATCAGCAGCAATGCTGCCAACACTGAAACCCACGCCTTGGCTCTCGTGCTCATTCCTCCCACACGATTCTCTTGTTCGCAACCTGCGGGAGAGAGTTGGCGATTCGATAAAGCAGCGAATCTGTTCTCTTTTGGATTTTTCATAATGTGCCTCTCTAGCATGTCTATTACCCGTTACAGTCCTGTTCTCATTGCTTCGCCCCGGACTCTTGTGGCCCGCTGTGCGTCTGCTGCAGGGAAGCATCGACCATCCTGTTTTCTTTGGACCGGCAAAACACTATCCATTGCGGTAAAGCAATGTCAATGAAATTACGTCTACGGTACCGATAACGTAAATCCTGCCGGAATAATTGCCCAATTACAAGAAAACAAAGAATTTATTGGATAACAGTAACTTTTGGTTAGCGAAAACGCATAGCTTCACAGCAGAGATGTGTTTTCGCGAAATGAGCGTATGAATTCATCATGACGCTCCTATGTAAATTGCTGGTAAATAAGCGGTAACTCTCATCACAAAAACAGAAACCCCCGAGGCCTCTCTGGTGAGGACCCCGGGGGCTCTAGAATACCTTCTCGGACAACGTTCAGTACTGCATCGTTACCAGGCGATCTTCGCCGGAAAATATTCCGCAAACAGATCGTCGTAGTAAGGCTTCAACTCTTTGAGATTCGGCTTGGTGTGGCCCTTCGAGTACAGGTCATAGGGGTTGAACTTGTTGACCCAGTACAGGCTCTCTTTATCCTTCTCGTTCATCAGGTGCTGGTACGCTCCATGCCGGTGCCACGCATAGAACGAGTGGTACCGCAGCATCGCCAACGACGAATCCGGCAGGTAGTTCTTCATCACCTCGTAGATATAGCCGTCGTGACCGAACGACATATGCACGTTATCCAGGCCGCAGTTCGGCTCATAGATTCCGTACTTGGTGCTGTACACCGGGTGGTTCAAATCCGGGTTCGCCTTGAAGTACTCCGGAAACACAATCTGATCCGAATACGCGCAGCCCACCGGGAACGTATCCCCGACGACGCCCCACTGCGGCTCGCCGTACAGGCAAAGTACCTTGCCCAGGTCATGCACAAAGCCCGTCAGCACAAACCACCGCGGGTGCCCATCGGCGCGAATCGCCTCCGAGGTCTGCAGCAGGTGCTCAATCTGGGTCAGATCGGTATCAGGATCGCTGTCATCCACCAGCGTGTTCAGGTACTCCGCGGCCTCCCAGATCGACTTCATGCCACGCTTCAGGCCAAAGTACTCCTTCTCCTTGCCGATCACGTAGTCATGCGTCTGGTACTGGTGGTTCAGCCGGTAGAACTCGGCTACTCCGGGATTCGCCGTCTCGTCATACTGACGAAACTCCTGCTCGCTCTTGCCCTCCTGGTAGCGACCCTTCAGAAACTCGTCCCACTCCTCCATGTCTTTCCCGAGCGGAGCGTTCGTTGCAATTGTTGTGGCCATCTCATCCTCCAGGCGCAAGCCGTTCCAAGTTAGCGCTAACTATAGGATGCGCGCAGGACGATTGGCAAGTTAAAAATCGCAGCAACTCGTTCAAAACCTCTGAGCTTCGAAAAAACGCTTCCGAACTCTCGTCATTCTGAGCGAAGCGAAGAATCCCTGTATTTTGCTCGTAAAGCCACGACTGCATCAGGATGGAAAATCCGGTTCCAGCCGGCGGGTGCCCTACGTCTCGCCGTTGAAACGTGGGTTCCTCCTCTCCGATCCACAGATCTAACGCGTCGCCCCATCTCTCTGCCGAGCCAGCTCCTTCTCAAAAGTAGCCTTCCTTTCAGCCACATAGCTCGCATAACCCGCCGGATCGACAAACGCCATCCGGTCACCCGCCTTCAGCCGGACATACTTGGCCGTCATCCCGAAATAAGCCCCATGGGCCCCCAGGAACAGATCGCAGTGCAGCGACTCCAGCACCCGAAAGGTCTTCTCATAATCCGCCACGATCCCCGGATAGCTCGGCCTCCCCGCCAGCCGGAATCCCGGATTCACGTTCGGGCTCCCGACGATAACGGCATCGTAGCTCTTACCGTTATCGTTTACCTTCAGGGTCCAGGTCGTGCAGCCCTTCGTATGCCCCGGAGTCTTGTGGGCCACCAGCACAGCTCCGCCCAGCTTCACCTCATCGCCATCGTGCAGAACGCGGTCCACCTTCGCCGGCTTGTACCAGTTGCGGGGCTCCTTCCCGTAGGCGAAGTCGCTCTTCCCGCCGTCCTCCACCACGCCCACGTCGGCATCCATCACCATGTACTTCGCCCAGGTCATCTGCTTGATCGCTGCACTCCCCGCATCGTGGTCCCAGTGCGCATGGCTGATCAGCAGAATCTTGGTATCGCTGAACCTAAAGCCGAGCTTCTCCACGCTCGCCTTGATCTGCGGGACCGAGCTCTCAAGATTGCTGTTGATCAGGATGTTCCCCTCAGGAGTCACCACCAGGTACGACGCCAGATCCTTGCTGCCGACGTAATAAAGGTTCCCCATAATCCGAAACGGAGGAAAAGCCTCGGTCCACTCCGGATTCTGAGCACGGCTTCGCACCGTGAGCAGCAGCATGAAAGTCGGTAGAAGTACGGAAAGAGCCGCCAGCCGCAGGCGAAAGGCCGTTCGAGTCATCATTCGCCCAGCATGGCACGGTTTCCGAAGATTTCGCTGCTAACTTATGCCTCCTTGTTATCTCTCTCGATCCCGCCGTCGGCCATTATTTTGCCCGCACAACCATGGTTAGAAAGAAGAGCGTTTATCGGTACCGAACGAAATATGTAAACCTGTAACATACGGCGACTTCGTTCTTGCGACTAAAGGAGACATCCAGGAATGGCGAAGAGATTGACCCCGGCGGCGACAGTGGCTCTGAAAGAGGCCCTTTGCTCTATCTATTGGTATAAAGCTGACCTACGGGGCTTCTTGCAGCAATGCTTTCCAAATCGAAACCTGATCGCATCTCTAAACTGGGACAATTACAAACGTCAGATTGTCTCTGATCTCGTGGATCATCTAGTTAGGGACCAAGAGAAATATTTGATAGATTTGACCCGCCTTTGCACCGAAGTCTGCACGATCGGATCATTTGAGCACTTGGAACAGCTCGAAGGAGGCTCTGAAAAGGCTTCACGAGCCCAGTCAGCCGTGGCTCAACTCAGACGTCTTCTTGAGCCGCATGAGCAGATCAAAAAAGAGCAGGATGATTTGGTCGAGCGTCAAAAGAAAGCTACGGAAAAATTAAAAGCGAATGCTGCTGTGCGTGAAAAATTGGAGCAGCTAAAGGGACGATACATGTCCCTTGTTACTTCGACAAATCCCCAAACGCGCGGTTTTGAACTTGAGAGAGTGATGTACGACCTCTTCGAACTTTTCGATCTCGACCCCAAGGCATCTTTCCGTAATACTGGGGAACAGATCGACGGGGCATTCTCTCTTGCTAGTACAGACTTTCTATTTGAAGCCAAATGGCGTCAGGAACAGACAGATGCGGCTGACCTCGATGCATTTGGAGCGAAAGTACGAAGAAAACTTGAGAATACGCTTGGTGTATTCCTGTCAATAAATGGCTTTACACCTACCGGGATTGCAGCTCATTCGTCCGGCGGAGCAGTTATCGTTCTAATGGACGGAGCGGATCTGATGGCGGTTTTCGAAGAGAGGATCGATTTCGTGACGCTTTTGCTTAGAAAGAAACGTCATGCGGCCCAAACTGGAGAGATTTATCTTCCGATACACCAAATCCTCTAGGAACATCTCCTTCGCGTGGATCAGTCCTCATAAGGCTGTTTCTCGGAAGCAACCAAACCCCAATACGTCGCGGCCCTAACCTCCCACGCGGGGGCATTTCTCAGTGCTGAGGGCTCGACCTGGACGGAATTCGAGACTTGGGTTCAAACAGCGCAAACACTGCGAAGCCAAGCAGAACGCCGAATGCGTTCAGAAGCAGGTCGTCCACGTCGAAGATGCCTACACGGAAGACGACTTCCAACACCTCGCAACTTAGGCCAGAGCAAATTCCAAGGACGATTGCCTTTCGCCAGGTGTCGATGGGGAAGGCAAGCGGAGCCAGAAATCCGAGCGGCAGGAACAGGACGATGTTCCCGAGCAGGTTCACCATGGCAACTAAATGATTCCCACGCCCGGCAAGCTGAGTAGCAATCGTTTTGAACGGGACCAAGTTGCTAGGGCCGGTGTGGGTTCCGGCGAACCGAATCCTCATGTGCCCGATTGCGATCGTTGGGACAGCCTTGAAAACCACGAATCGAATCAAAAGGGCACTATAGCCCGTGAGAAGGATCGCTGCGAGCCAGTTCGTGCGTTTCACGTTCATGCCACTCCCCCTAAGACAAGCCGTGTACTTCACAAAGCACTTCGGCTCATCGTTCCACAATATGTCGGGACTGTCCGTATCGAGAAGTCGGCCGGGTGCCGGGTGCCTCATTCATGCAGCTTCATCGCATGAGTGGGGTATTCGAGCAAAGCTCGAACCGTCTTCCCCGACCAATCTCATAGCTGTCCCATACACATCAAATCCAATCGTGTCATCCTGAGCGAGCGCAGCGAGTCGAAGGATCTGCGGTTTTGTACTTAACCCCAGAAGCGACATCTCCACGATTCGTCACAATCTCCGGCGCGAAAACCTTCAACCCCATCCCATTCCAATTCTTTCCCTCCTAAACTGGCGTTCACGCACCACATCAGTTCGCATGGAGGTCCATCCGCACATGAAAAACTGGCACTCAGCCTTTCACTTGTCGTCATCAGTTGCCTTCCATTCGCTGCGCAGACTCCCGCACCGAAGCCGCCGCCCACCACCCTCAAAGGCGTCCTGCTCGAGCAGCTCCGCACCACCCACAACGCACAGGACTGGTTCGCCTCCGGCAACACCGCCATGCAGGGCCTCACCGCCGAGCAGGCCCGCTGGACCGACGGCAAGGGCAACCACTCCGTCGGCCAGCTCACCTATCACCTCGTCTTCTGGAACAAACGCGCTCTCGAGCGGTTCAAGGGGAAGACTCCCGACAAGTTCAGCGGCAACAACGACGAGACCTTCAACAACTTCACCGCAGAACAGTGGGCCGACATCGTCAAGCAGTTCGACCAGAACATGACCGAGTGGGAGAAGGCCGTCGAAGCAGCCGACGACGCCACCATCGCCAAAAACGCCTCCCTCATCGCCCACGTCGGCACCCACAACGCCTATCACATAGGCCAGATCGTCTTCGTCCGAAAAGAGCAGGGCGTCTGGGACCCCGCCAAAGGCGTCAAATAGCCGCCCGGATTGGACCGAAAGCACCACGCGAACAAATTGCCGCACGAACTAAAGTGCCACGCGAACGCCTTGCTTAAAGGCACGGCTTCAGCCGTGCCGCAAACCGTCGGAAATGCGGCTTTAGCCGCTGAGGTCTTTTTTTGTGCGTCGCACCCCTTCGGTTCCTGTCTGCTGGATTCCAAACTTGTACTCCGATAAGATCGGATGGCCATTCCTCGAGGACACATGCCTGAGCTCAATCACGGACACCATCACCCTGAAGGACACATTCCTCCATCCGATCTCCACAAAGAAAAGCGTCTTCTCGGATTCAAGCCGCTGCATGTCATTCTTGGAGCTCTGGTTCTCGTCGCAATCCTTATCATCTATCTGCTCTTAATTGCTCGCGCAGGCTATTAGGTATCCACATAGACCTGTAAAACGTGCGTGATCGATTTGAAGGAACCTCTAGCTGATGGTTGGAATATGGAGCTGATTAGTGAGAGCGCTCCCCCGAGGTGTCATCCTGAGCGAGCGTAGCGAGTCGAAGGATCTGCGGTTCCTCACAAAGGCTACCCTCCGGCTACAGCCCCAATGACCAGCAGAGGCTCCCGCCCCTCGGCCACCTCCTGAGGCAGCGGCGTGTCGATACTCTCGTGCGAAAGATCTTCCTGACACGCGAAGAACCGCAGGAACGCCCGCCGCTCCTTCGTGGCATGATCGCGGATCGTTCCGCACAGCATCGGATACTGCTCCTCGACCGCATCCAGCACCGAGCGCTGCGTCGCGGCAGAGACCTCGACCGTCAGCTCGCCCGTCACCTTCGCCAGCGTGCGCAGGTGCTGAGGCAGCACAACCCGCACCCTCATGGAAGCGTCTGGACCTCGACCGAAAGTACCGCCGGAAGATCGCGTACGATCGGCTTCCAGCTATCGCCCGCATCGGAAGAGGCGTAAACCTGGCCGCCCGTCGTGCCGAAGTAAATGCCGCACTTGTCCAGCGAGTCGACCGCCATCGCGTCCCGCAGCACGTTGACGTAGCAGTTCTCCTGCGGCAGCCCCTTGGTCAACGGCTCCCACTCGTGACCGCCCGACCGGCTGCGATAGACCTGCAGCTTGCCGTCGAGAGGGAAGTGCTCGCCGTCGCTCTTGATGGGAACCACGTAGATCGTCTCCGGCTCGTGCGCATGCACGTCGATCACAAAGCCGAAGTCGGTCGGAAGATTTCCGCTCACCTCGGTCCAATGATCGCCCGCGTTGTCCGACCGCATGACGTCCCAGTGCTTCTGCATAAACAGCGTGCCCGGACGCGACGGATGCATGGCGATGTGATGGACGCAGTGACCAACCTCGGCTGTTGGATCAGGGATAAACTCCGACCGCAGGCCCTGGTTGATCGGCTTCCACGTCTCGCCGCCGTCATCGGTGCGAAACGCTCCTGCGGCCGAGATCGCGATGTACATCCGCTTTGCATCGCTCGGGTCCAGCAGGATGGTGTGCAGACACATGCCCCCCGCGCCCGGCTGCCAGTGCGGCCCGGAACCGTGCTTGCGCAGGCCGGGAAGCTCCTGCCAGTTCTGCCCGCCATCTGTGGAGCGGAAGAGCGCAGCATCTTCGACGCCGGCAAAGATGGTGTCCGGATCGCTGAGCGAAGGCTCCAGGTGCCACGCCCGCTTGAACTCCCACGGATGCGGCGTGCCGTCATACCACTGGTGCGTTCCGGCGTCGCCCTCGTAGTCGAACTTGTTGCCGACAGGATTCCACGTCTTGCCGCCGTCGTCCGACCGCTGCACGACCTGCCCGAACCAGCCGCTCGTCTGCGACGCGTAGATGCGGTTCGGGTCTACCGGCGAGGCCTTCATGTGGTAGATCTCCCAGCCGGCGAAGTGCGGTCCCTCGACCTTCCACTCTTCCCGCTTGCCGTCCGAAGTAAGGACGAATGCTCCCTTGCGTGTACCAACCAGAACCCGAACTCCGCTCATCGTTCGACTCCTCGCGTCTCAGGCGAACCGCCTGCTGAGATTTACTTCGTAGATGCTTGTGTGGCCGATCCGGTTGAAGCCCTGGCGACCAGCGTCGGTGGAACCAGAATGTTCTTGGGAGCCTGCTCCGGATTGCTCGTCAGATCCAGCGCCAGCTCTCCAGCGATGCGCCCCAGTTCCGCTGTTCCATGATCAATCGAACTCAGCGGAACCTTGAGGTAATCGTTGTAAGGCATGTTACCGCAACCGATGATAGCAATATCTTCCGGAACGCGCAGGCCAGCGGCAAGTACGGCAGCTATGGCTCCAATGCCGGTCATGTCGTTGTAGCAGAAGACAGCGTCCGGCCGCTCCTCAAGAGCAAGCAGCTTCTGCATCGCCTCGAAGCCTGTCCTGTCGCCGCGCTCTTCCATGTGATCGCACACGACCACGTAATCTTCTGGAACCGGCAGCCGATTCTCCGCCATAGCATCACGGAAGCCGCGCAGGCGATCGAAAGAGGGGCTCGTGTTGCGGCCCGCAATATGGGCGATTCGCTTTCGGCCCAGACTGACAAGGTGGTTTGTTGCCATCTCGCCCACCATCACGTCGTTGGAGCCGACAAAGTGCGCCGCCAGATGCGGAAAGTTGCGGTCGAAGAGCAGGTAGGGAGTGCGCTCGTCCCCCAGCTCATAAAAGTTGCGCAGGTTCGGCTGACAGGATGCGATCAGCAGAACGTCGATGCCGCGGCGCAGAAGCGTGCGAATCTCCTGCCGCTCGATCTCCGGATCTTCCTCGGAGGAGGCAAGGATGACGGCGCGGTTGCTCTTGCGCAGTACGGCGCTGAGCGATTTTGCAAACTCGGCGAAGAACGGATGCACCAGGTCGGGAACCACCAGGCCCACCGTGTAGGTTTTGCCGCTCGCAAGACCTCGCGCCAGCATGTTGGGCTGGTAGTTCAGCTCCTTCATGCGTTTCAGGACGCGCTTCCGCGTCTCCTCGCCGATGTCGCTGTTTCCGCGCAGCACCTTCGACACGGTGACCACAGAGACGCCGAGGTCCCGTGCAATATCCTTCAGCCTGACTGCCATAGCAGCATCATCTTACAGCGACCCATCGAATGGGAAGGAAACAAACCTCGCCAGCCGCTCAGGAGAACCGCGTCCTGCGCCCCAGCGTCCATGCTCCGACGACCAGGCTGATGACCAGCCCAGCGCCCAGGCCAGCGACCCATCGTCGATCCATCGCCAGCGGCGGAACAATGGCTTTGCTGCCCAGCCAGATGAAGAAGCCGGTGGCTGCGGTCACAATGGCGTAATCCCACCAGCGCCGTCGCTCGTCCCGGCCTCCGAACTCGTCACCCGCCTGGGCCGCCAGCGTACGGTTGTAGTCCAGCCCGTAACGCTCGCACTCGCGCAGAACCGCCTCGTTGTTCGAGGTCTGCTCCCGACCGGAGGCCACGGCGGTTCCAATCGCCATTGCACCCAGGATCATGATGATGGAGCCGGTGATAACCAGCAGACGATGCCTTGCGTCCGCACCGGCCAACTCGCCGAAGACCAGCGCGCCCCACGCCAGTCCCCAGAGTTGGTTGGTGTTTGAAAGAGGAATGCCTCTGCCGATCCCCAGATACTTGGTTGCAAACTGCTGGAAGAGGTCGCCGATCACCCAGACAAAGCCGCCAAGAAAGAGCCAGAAGACCAGGCCAGGCTGATGGAATACCTGGAAAGAAGGCGAGTGCAGTCCGCCATCAAGGGCGAGCGTAAGCCCGAAGACGGTTCCAAGCTCTCCAACCGTAAATGCTGTCACGAACGACAGCGGATTCATCCCGCTGATGTATGCCTTGCGGTAGGGGACATACATCGTTCCCCACATCAGGCTGGCGCCGGCAGCGGCGAGGATTCCGCGCACAGCGTGATGCCCGGCGGAGGTCTGTCCGTGAATGGTGCTGAAGCCCAGCATCACCGCGGCGACCACAATAGCGACTGTTCCCAGAACGACCTTACTAATGTTGGCGGCGTTTGCCCCCTTCAGCTCTTTAAAGAGAACGCGGCCCCAGAGCAGCCCGATCAGGGAGTTGGCATTCCACAGAGGAAAGGCGACTGCCAGGCCGACATCGCGAATGGCAAATACCGTGAGCGTATTGGCCACGGCCCACAAGGCGCCTGCCAACAGGGCCCAGACGATCAGGTGCTTCTTCTCCATCAGGTCGGTGAAGACATACCCCGTACCTTTAAGCAGGGTCGGGAAGGTCCAGCGCGCCGTAAAGACTCCCGCCACCATGCAGAGCGAGACTGCAAATGGTGACAGGCCAGCATTTACCAGTTTCGTGGGAGCTTCAGCCGCACCCAGCCATACGCCTGCGGTCAGCCCGCAGATCACCCCCAGCCCGTGCAGCGACATTCCATGCTGCTTTGTTCTTTCAGCCACACCTGCCACCTGGTCCCTCGTCTTTCAATGCAGCACTATTAAAAGCACAATACCGGCCACCAGCACGAAGAACGGCACCAGAAAGTGGCTGTCGGTGAGAACGGTCTTGATGGATCGGCCTAAACGCATGGATTCTTCCTTCTTATCATCATCTTTTAGAATTCTCGTTGATCTACGTAAGCGCTTACGCCAGGGTTCACCCTATCGAGCCACTCTTGCGGCTGTCAAACAGAATCTCTCCAGCGCTGAGTGAGACTCTAGGAATCCACAGACCTGATTGTCTCTGAAAAGCATCTGCCGCTCCTGCGAAAAAAATCTTCCTAACCGCACCGCGATTTGCTTGTCTAATGCGCTGAATGGAAGTCAACGACCACACGATTATCCGGATGGTACTGGCCGGAGATAAAGACGCTTATGGCATGCTCGTCGCTCGTCACAGCCAGAACGTCTTTCGTGCCGCCTTCCGGATTACCGGCGACGAGGCCGACGCCGACGAAGTGGTCCAGGAGGCCTTTCTTCGGGGCTTCCGGAGACTCCAGAGCTTTGAGTCCCGGTCGGAGTTCGGGACCTGGATCTACAGAATCGCAGTTAACTGCGCACTCAATATGGTCAACAAACGCAAACACGAAGCAATCTGCCACATCGGCGAAGAGACGGACCCGGTGATGCGGCAGGTGCAGGTCGCCGACACTGCAGCCGGGCCGGAACGAACGCTTCTGAGCCGCGAGATCGAATCTCTGCAAGCCGCAGCGATGGCAAGCCTGACTGCGACAGAACGTACGGCTTTCATCCTTCGCCATATGGAAGACCGCTCCACGACTGAAATTGCGACTGCGCTCGAGATCGCTCCTAACGCCGCCAAGCAGGCTGTCTTTCGTGCGGTGCAGAAGCTGCGCCGCAGCCTTGCTCCACTCCGGGTGAACCCATGAAACACATCAGTGAAGAACAGCTCATCGACTACTACTACGGCGAGGCTGAATCGCCTGCTGCGATCAGCCGGCATCTTGAGACGTGCAGCGAATGTGCGCAGAGTTACGAATCGCTGGTCCACGATCTGAAAGATCTCAAGCCCTATGCTGTTCCGCCGCGCGATGGAGCGTATGGCGAAGAGGTCTGGCGCTCGATTCGGGGATCTGTGTCAGCCTACGAGCCAACTAAAAAAAGGTCGCTCCGGGGATGGTTCGGTTTGCACTGGAGCTTTGCTGCCGCGACGGCCTGTCTCCTCCTCGCGGCAGCCTTTTTCGCAGGGCGCCAGTGGGAACATCGCAATGGAACCGCTCCGGTAAATGTTGCGAACCAGGAGCAGGGAAGGCAGCGTGTGGTGCTGCTGGTGCTTGGGGATCACCTCGATCGCTCCGAGAGGCTTCTGGTGGAGTTGAAGCATGCCGAACCTTCGACGGAGGCGCCATTACAGGCTGAAGCGCGCGATCTGCTCTCGGCGAACCGTCTGTACCGCGAAAGCATCAGGCAGCAGGGAGATCCCGCGCTCGCGTCCGCACTCGACCATCTTGAGCGCGTTTTGATTGAGGTCTCGAACGAGCCTGCCGGCCTGTCGCAGGCGAAGCTCGACGAATTGCAGAAAGAGATGAACACCGACGGCCTTCTCTTCGAAGTTCGTGTCCTCCGCTCCCGGGTGCAGGAAGACGTGAACCGGAAGGGAAGTACCGCGGTGGCAGGGAAAGGGGTTTCCATCCTATGAAAGCTATATCGATCATTCCACTCGCTGTTCTGGTGTCTATCTTGACCGCACCCGCAGCGTTTTGCGTTCAACCAGTCGTTGCGACCGCAGCTAATCCTCCGGTAACGCCGGCCGTCGATCAGCGAGGCAATGACTATGCTGACGGCACGCGAGCCATCAATGATGGGCGCTGGTCCGATGCGGAAGCGACCTTCACTAAGATCGCCGGGCAGGGCGGAGATCGTGCCGATGCTGCCCTGTACTGGGCAGCCTATGCGCAGAACAAAGAAGGCCAGCAGGCCAAAGCGCTGGAGACCTGCGCGAATCTTGGTCATAAATTTCCGCAAAGTCGATGGATTGCGGAGTGCGACGCGCTGCGCATCGAGATGCAGCGCCGCAGCGGACAGCCAGTCTCTCCGCAAGCCACGGGCGACGACGAACTGAAGCTGCTAGCGCTGAATGCGCTGATGCAGCAGGACCAGGCGCGAGCTATGCCGGCAATTCAGCAGATACTCAACGGCAACGGATCGGAGAAGCTGAAGGAGCGTGCTCTTTTCGTGCTGGCCAACAGCAACTCCCCGGAGGCAGAGAAGCTGATCGGCGATATTGCACGTGGCCAATCGAATCCGGCGCTCCAGGTTCGCGCCATCCGGATGTATGCCGCGATCAAAGGCAAGCAATCGGCTGCGATGTTGGGCGATGTATATCAGCACACGGCAAATGAAGCCGTAAAACGCGCCATTCTGCAGTCATATCTGATCTCAGGCTCGCAGGATAGGCTGCTGGAGGCTGCACGGGCGGAGCAGAACCCGGCACTGTCGAAGGCTGCTGTGCAGGAACTCGGCGCGATGGCCGCAGTCTCTGCATTGACACAGCTTTATCACGATACAAAAGATAACCAGATCAAATCGTCCATCCTCAGTTCTCTCACCGCATCAGGCCCACGCGGCATGGATGCATTGAGCGAGATTGCGAAGACCGAGCAGGACCTCGAGCTTCGCCGCAAGGCCATTCGCAACATGGGAATCGCTGGAGGCGCCTCGGCTGCACCGCAACTGGTGAAGGCGTACCAGAGCAGCTCCGATCCTGAGTCGAAGAGGTCTGCGATCGAAGGTCTCTTCCTCTCGAGAGATGCGCATGACCTCGTAGCACTTGCCCGTGCAGAAAAGAATCCTGAGATGAAGCAGATGATCGTCTCCAGGCTCAGCGTCATGCACGACAAGGAAGCCAGCGATTACATGATGGAGATTCTCAACAAATAACAGCGTTCTCAGCAGGGAGGGTACGTCCGTGAACAGCAATCTCGTTATTGCTCTCATCCTTAGTGCGTCTGCAGTCGCCTTCTCCGGACAGCAGCCGCGAGTCTCCAACACGCAGATGAACACTGAGCCAGCGAGCTCAGGACTGTCCGCGACGGTGACGCGATTTCAGCACTCCAGCCAGCCGATTTGGATTGGATATGAAGTGCCGGCTCTTCCACGAAGCCATTCATCTTCATGTGGCGATTCGAATGGCGCCTCGTCTGACGATGGATGCTGCAGTGAGGTTCAGCTCGAAGGATCAGGAGAGCGTGTGATTGAGTCCACGCAAGCGACTGAGCCTGGCAAAGTATATGTCCTGCTCCGATTGGAACAGGGGACGATGAGCAAGGTCCGCCCGGTGAACACGGGATGCCGCATCAATGCAGGAGGCGTTCCTTTCACATGGCTTACCGGCGTCGACCCCGAAGACAGCATACGTTTTCTGGCGCAGCTCGCCGGCGCTCCGAGCGCGGAAAACCGCGTGGTTGATGGTGCGCTGGCCTCGATCGCACTACATGCGGCGCCGTCAGCAACTGCGCAGCTCTCGAAGCTCGCAGCCCCGGCGAATCCTTCACGGCTGCGCGAGAAGGCGGCCTTCTGGCTGGGAGCTGAGCGCGGCCACGAGGGATTGCAGGTTCTGGAAAAGTTGATGGCGACTGAACAGGATAAGAAGTTGCGCGAGAAGCTGGTCTTCGATATCTCCATCAGCCGCGACCCTGCTGCCCTGCAGGATTTATTGACGCTGGCCAAATCCAATGCCGATCCTAACGTGCGCAGCCAGGCTATCTTCTGGCTGGGCCAGAAGGCGGGAAAGAAAGCTACCGCAACACTGACCAATGCCATTGAGAATGATCCCGACCAGCAGGTGAAGAAGAAGGCAGTCTTCGCGTTGAGTCAATTGCCAAAAGATGAGGGCATCCCTCAGCTGATTCATGTGGCTCAGACCAATAAAAATCCAATAGTGCGCAAAGATGCCTTCTTCTGGCTGGGACAGTCGGGCGATCCGCGTGCGTTGACCTTTTTAGAATCGGTATTAAAACAGTAGATTCCCTGCGCTTTGCACTACATTCATCTCGCCCTCCCACATGGGAGGGCGAAAGTGCGTTAGACTCCCAACTGTTCAGCTTTACCGCTAACCCCCGTCGAAAATCGACGCCGGATGTCTCTTAAGGAGTCATACGTTGATCGTTCCTGTTCGCCTTCCTGCGCCGCGAACCATGACAAAGATGCTCTTTGCCCTGGTCTTCTTCGTCTGTCCTCTGATCCAGGCACAGTCGCCAAAAGAGGTCTCGCAGATTTTGCAAACGCTGTCTCCGCAGTCGCAGAAGACCATCGAGCGGCTGGCTTCGTTTGAGAATCTTCCGGTAGACGAGTGGCACTATCATGTCGGCGATCTGGCGCACGGAGAGGACCCTTCGTTGAACGATTCGTCGTGGCCGGTGGCGAAGCCGCACAGCAAGGCGCCGAACGAGGCTGTCTGGTATCGTCGGCTGATTGAGGTTCCGAAGACGCTGAATGGATATGACCTCACTGGCGCGCGCATCTGGTTCCAGTTCCGCGCCAATGCAAACGGGCCGGTCCCGGAGATCGTGTACTTCAACGGGCGGCGCGTTGCTCTGGGCGACGATCTTGAGCCCATCGTTCTGTTTGATCAGGCAAAGCCTGGCGACAAAGTGCTGGTAGCCGTCAAGCTGCTGCAGACCGTGGACACCAAAAACTTCGCTGCTGTCTCGACGCGTATTGAGTTCGCCAAGGGACGTCCGAATCCTTCGGACCTGCGGCTCGAGTTCCTATCGACCGCTGTCCTGCTGCCGTCGCTTTCCAGGCAGCCGAAGCAGGATATGGCGACGCTCGAAAAGTCGATCGGCACCGTCGATCTTTCAGCGCTAGACGCGAATAACCAACCCAAATTCGACGCTTCGCTCAACTCCGCCACCCAGCAGCTTGAGACGCTGAAGCCGACTCTGCAGCAGGCGACGCTTCATCTCACGGGTAACTCGCACATCGATGCGGCGTGGCTCTGGCCTGTCTCGGAGACGGTAGATGTCGTCAAGCGAACCTTCTCGACCGCGCTGCAGTTGCTGAATGAATATCCCGACTACACCTATACGCAGTCTGCCGCTGCTTACAACGACTGGATGGCTACCAAGTACCCGGCCATCAACGATGAGATCAAAAAACGGATCAAGGAGGGCCGCTGGGAGGTTGTCGGCGGGATGTGGGTCGAGCCTGACCTGAACATGCCCGATGGCGAGTCCCAGGTCCGCTCTCTGCTGATCGGCAAGCGCTGGTTCCAGAAAGAGTACGGCGTCGATGTCCGCATCGGCTGGAATCCGGACTCCTTCGGCTACAACTGGCAGCTGCCGCAGATTTATAAAAGGTCTGGCGTCGACTACTTCGTCACCCAGAAGATGACCTGGAACGATACCAACCAGCTCCCCTTCAAACTCTTCTGGTGGGAGTCGCCCGACGGCAGCAAGGTCCTGACGTACTTTCCTCACGACTACGCGAATAACAATCTGAATCCTGTCCGTCTCTCTGCCGATCTTGCTACCGCTCGCCAGCGCTCCCCCGGCATGGAGGAGATGATGGATCTCTACGGCGTAGGAGATCACGGCGGCGGTCCTACGCGCGCCATGCTCGATCAGGGCAATCATTGGGCGAAGGATAATATGATCGTCCCAAAGATGCGGTTTGGTACGGCCCAGAGCTACTTCAACAGCGTCGAGACGAAGCTGGCTCCCGAGTCGCAGACCTGGAACTATAGCTCCATCGCAAAGGGCTATAAGTACCCAGCCGCAGAGGCAGGCAAGATCAGCATTCCTACCTGGGACGACGAGATGTACCTCGAGTACCACCGCGGCGTCTTCACCACACAGGCGCAGCACAAGCGCAACATGCGCGAGAGCGAAGAGCAGACGCTCAACGCCGAGAAGTATGCGTCCCTGGCCTGGCTCAATGGCAACTCCTATCCCAACGATCAGCTTACAGATGCATGGAAGAAGATTGCCTTCAACGGCTTCCACGATCTCGCCGCCGGATCGGGTATCGCTATCATCTACAAAGAGGCTCAGGCGGAGTTCGATCAGGTACGGCTCGAGACCAACGAGATCTCGTCGAAGTCCCTGCACGCGCTGGGTGAGAACATCGATACAAAGGCCGCGGGAGATGCTCCAGTGCTGGTCTTCAATCCACTGGCCTGGAACCATACCGGCGTGACCATGGTGAACGTGCAGCTTCCTGAGGCCTCGGGCAATGGCATTTCACTGCTGGATGACCACAACAATGTGGTGCCGACCAAAGTTCTTTCAAGTGACGCAAAGACCGGCGCATACAAGCTGCTGGTTCAGGCGCAGGATGTTCCCTCGCTGGGTTACAAGGTGCTGCATGCCGTCGCCGGAGACAAGCCTTTCAAGACGGATTTGAAGGCATCGGACACGACGATGGAGAATGCATTTCTCCGTGTCGAGGTCGATCCCGGGACGGGCTGCATTACCAGTCTCTTCGATAAGAAGACAAACTTTGAATCCATCGCCAAGGGAGCCTGCGGCAACCAGTTGCAGACCTTTGCCGACCTGCCGAAGAACTATGACGCCTGGAACATCGATCCCGGAACGCTCGACCACATGACCCCCATCACCGAGGTCGATTCGGTCCAATTGGTAGAAGACGGGCCGATGCGCTCGGTCATCCGCGTCAGCCGGACCTGGCAGAAGTCGAAGTTCGTGCAGGACATCCAGCTGTATGCCAACAGCAACACCGTCGATGTGATCAATGACATCGATTGGCACGAGACGCACGTTCTGCTGAAGGCGGCGTTTCCGCTGGCGGCCTCCGGTCCGATGGCGACCTACGAGATTCCTTACGGCTCGATTGAGCGGCCTACAACCCGCGACAACTCCTGGGAGAAGGCTCGCTTTGAAGTTCCAGCACTGCGCTGGGCCGATCTGGGCGACGGCCATCACGGCTTCAGCCTGCTGAACGAAGCAAAATACGGCTACGATGCCGTGGGCAATACGCTGCGCCTCACCCTGCTGCGTTCTCCAACCTGGCCTGACCCCGATGCAGACCGTGGACACCAGCACTTCAGCTATGCTCTCTATCCGCATGGCGGAAGCTGGAAGCAGGCTCTGACGGAGCGCAAAGGATATGAATATAACTATGAGCTGCGCGCCCAACAGGTGCCTCCACATGCCGGAGCGCTTCCGCTCGAGCACTCCTACGCTTCAGTGGCGCCCGACAATGTTGTGCTTACGGCCCTTAAAAAGTCGGAAGACGACAATGCGCTCATCTTCCGCGTCGTCGAGTGGGCTGGTAAGCAGGGCGACGTTACCTTCACGGTTCCTGCAGGAGCCACGGCGGCAACAGAGACCAACCTGATGGAGAAGCCCACGGGCTCTCCCCTTACGGTCTCCGGCGATAAGGTGACGGCGCACATTCATCCCTACGAGATTCTTTCGCTGCGGGTGGACTACCCACATCCAGCCAAGCAGTAACCGCTCCAACAGCACGCAACGGGGTGAGTCGAAATCCGGCTCACCCCGTTTGCGTGCTCTCAAACGTGACGCGCTTAGTACACTGGCAGAAAGGAGAGCAGCATGAGCCTCGTTCGCAATGAAGAACCAAAGACCTTTACCCCGGAACCCGGCATGCGCCGCCAGGTTCTGGCCAACACCGATCAGCTCATGCTTATCCGCCACTTCTTCGATGCAGACTGGGTTGGAGCGCGGCACAGCCACCCTCATCACCAGCTCGTCTACGTGGTCAGCGGCGCTATTCGTGTCGACGTTGGGGGAAAGGTCTTCGACGCGCACGCTGGAGACAGTTTCATCGTCGATGGAGGCATGGAGCACCAGGCCTCCGCGCTCGAGGCGTCAGAGGTCCTCGACGTATTCACTCCCACCCGCGAGGACTATCGCGAACTTCTGAAATAGCTTATTCCCTGTAGCAGCTACGGATTGATTTGCTGACGGCCGCGGAGAAAGCGGATGCTGTAGACCGCGAGGCCAGCCAGGAGGATCAGCCCTGCCGTGCGTATCTCGCGCGAAAAGTTCGGACGCGAAAACAGGATGAAGGTAAATCCGGCAATGGCCAGCAGCGCCGGCAGAGGATACAGCGGCATCCTGAATCCGCGCACTTTGCGCTCGCGCTGGTGCTTCGGCAGAAGGACTGCCAGTCCCTGCAGAAGAAACTGAAACAGGATACGGATGACCACCAGCGCTGTGATGACCTCCTGCAGCCGGAAGATGCAGCAGATCATGGTCATCGCGCCGAGCGTCAACAGCGCATGGTGCGGCATCCGCAGCCGGGGGTGAATCGCTCCAAACCACCCAGGGAAGTTGCCGTCGCGAGCTGCGGCAAATGGAATGCGCGACTGACCGAGCAACAGCGCAAAGACGGAGCAGAGCGCAGCCACGGCGATCAGAATGACGATAATGCCAGCCGCGGTATGGCCATACAGCCGTTCCATGAAGACCGCCATGGTGAACATGCGCGCATGGCTTCCGTTATCGTGCATCATCTCGCGCCAGGGCAGCACGCCCAGCACGCTGATGTTCATCAGCAGATACAGCGTGCCCACGATAGCGACCGAGCCGAGCACGGCCCTCGGAATCGTACGCTGCGGATCGCGCACCTCGGCGCCGAGGAAGCAGGCGCTGTAGTAGCCGCCGTAATCGTATGCTGCAACCAGCAGGCCCGCTCCAAGTCCGATAAAGAACGCGTGGTTGAGCTGAAAAGCGCCGGCAGGGAAGTCGAAGGCGATCTTCGAATCGAAGTGAGTAAAGCCGGCAAAGATGATAAAGACCAGCGTAAGCACCACTGCGATGCCAAGCCAGCGCACGATCTTGTCGATCGCGACGATGCTGCGGTACAGAACCAGCAGGGCAAGCAGGCACGCGCTCATGGCGATCAAGGTCTGTCCGCTCAGGACCAGCGGGACGCCTAATAATCTTGCGGAGAACAGTGGGTTGACCGAATGTGGAACGAAGAAGCTGATGTATTGAGCAAAGCCGATGCATCCGGACGCGATGGATAAAGGGGAGCTGAAGAGAATTTGCCAGGCATAGAGGAAGGAGAACACCCGTCCCAGCCTGCGTTCGCCATAGAGGTGTTTCAGATAAGCATAGGAGCCTCCGGCCTCGGGGTACGTCGTCCCCAGCTCGCTCCAGACCATTCCATCGCAGAACGAAAGTGCGGCCCCCAGAATCCATCCCAGCATCGCCTGCGGTCCGCCCATCGCCGCAACAATCAGTGGAAGCGTTACGAAGGGGCCAATTCCAACCATGCCGATCACGTTCAGCCCCAGCGCAGAAGAGGTCGAGAGTCCACGCTCCAGCTCTGCAGGTCTTTTCTCGGTCGTTACACCTGGTCCTGCGCGATTAATATCCATCCACCTGTCCCATCAGATGATTGCACTCGTTCCTCACCGTCTCGCGTGCTTCTGCCAGCATATGCTCTCTTTGCTCAAGCCACTTCCGGTCAGTGGCTGTGGCTTCGCGGGCGCGCATAATCTCCGGTTCCAGGACTTCGGCAGCAGGGCCACCGGCAATCTTTCGTACCGCTACGAAGTTCTTCGCGCTGAGGGCGCCTCGAATCGTCTCGCGTGCCACGGTGTACTGGCTCTTCACCTCGCGTTCGACGATCGCCGCCATGGCATCCGCGTCGTAGTCCCGACCAAGCTCGCGCACTGCCCTGCTCACAATGCCATGAGCGCTGTGGAAGCTCATGGCCGTCTCCCGGACCAGCGTATCGGCCAGCTCGGTGACCGGAAGAAAGTTTCCATCGGCTGCTTTTCCCATCGCGTCGGTATTGAACTCTGCATCTTGCACAACGCCGTTCAGCAGTCGAACGCTACGCTCGGCATCGTCGAACGCCGTGTAGGCCAGCGGCTGCAGATCGTCTTCCGCGTCGTTCATGTCTGCAAAAGGCGTATTGTGCAGGATTCCTACGATACTTTGAGCCTCAAACAAGGCGCGGCTCGCCAATACCCGCACATGCTCCAGCGGAACCGGGTTTCGCTTCTGCGGCATGATGCTTGAGATCTGCACAAAAGCATCGCTGAGGCGGAGATATCCGAATTCAACGGTGCTCCACAGCAGCAGGTCCTGCGCAAAGCGTCCCAGGCTCAGCATGGCCGTTGCCAGGTTGCCGCAGCACTCCGCAACGTAGTCCACCGCAGCAATCGCTCCATAGGAGTTCACTTGCAGCGCGTCGAATCCCAGCAACCGCATCGTAAAGCTCCGGTCGATGGGAAAGCCGGTTGTGGTGATGGCGCATGCTCCCAGAGGATTGCGGTTGACCCGTGCGTAACTGTCGCGGATGCGTTCGGCGTCACGCTCGAGAATCTCGATATAGGCCATCAGGTAGTGGCCCAGGGTCGTCGGTTGAGCCGGCTGATTATGGGTGTATGCGGGCATCAGCGTCCCGCGATGTTTCCATGCAAGCTCTACCAGCGACTGCCGCAGGTTCAAAAGAGCTTCGAAGATCTGAAGAAGCCGTCTGCGAAGGACCATGCGGTACATCGTCAGATCGATGTCGTTACGGCTGCGTGCCGTGTGCATCTTGCCTGCCACCTCTGCGCCGCAGATCGCCGCGAGTTTCTTCTCAAGAAAGAAGAACAGATCTTCAAAGCTGCCGTCGTATTCCGCAGATAGGATCTCATCCCGGCTAAGACTATCCAGCGCGCGAATGCACGCAGCGGCTTCTGCGAGAGGCATAATTTCCTGCCGCGCCAGCATAAGCGTGTGCGCGTACTCAATCTCCAGCAGAGGCTCCAGAAAGTATCGCTTCGCATCGGCGAAGACCGGCGCCAGAATCGTTTCGCGATAGACAGGGGCAGGGAACTTCGCCTTCGGGCCGGGGTTTTCCATCAGACGTCCTCTTGGAATTTCAGGTTTAAGACGTAAAAAAGGTGACGCAAATCATCATCTGATCTGCGTCACCCGGGATCCATTACCAGCGTGCCGCAACGCCGAATTGAACGATGCGAGCCTCCAATACGGAGGTACGGTTGATAGCCAGAGGCCCGGAGGGTGTTCCGATCGGGCCCAGCGGAGAGTTCGCCGTCCGGACGACCGACTGTGTCGGTGACAGGTTGGTCACATTGGTGTGGTTGAAGATGTTGTTTGCCTCCAGCAGGAACGACGGCGAGATCCGCTCAAACAGCTTGGGGAAGGTTCGCGTGTAGCGCCCGTCAATCTGATACACGCTGGGGGAACGCAGTGAGTTCCTGCCGACAAACAGCGGGCGGGTGACGCTTGCCACCGACGAGTCTCCATTGAGAGACACATTGGTAATGATGTTCTGCTGATCGCCAGAGCTTACATTTGCCAGCAGCGCAACCATATTGTCGTTCGCCAGCGTATTCCAGAAGCCCTTGCTCAGGCTGAACTCGGGCTGCAGGACGGCCGTCAGGTTGAATGCATTCGGATGGTTGACGATGCTGTTGCTGCGGTCGCGCTTCAGGTTGGTCGTGTCCTGAATGCTCAGGTTCTGCTCAAAGGTATCTACCTCGGGGCCGTCTGAGATCGTATGCGACCAAGTGTAGTTCGCGTTGATCTGGATGCCATGCGAGAGGCTGCGAACGTAGCTCACCAGCAGCGCATTGAAGCTGGTGTTTGCTCCGGATTCAACCTGGTTGATCTGGTTGAATCGGGAGTCAAGCCGCGCTGCCCCAAGGATCGGCCTGCCGTCCGCAAGATAGCCGGTGACGTTCGACAGGCTGAAGATGGGATTGATGTTGTGCTGGTACATCAGGTTGCGGCCGCTCGTCATGATGTAGCCCAGCTTGAAGGTGTCATAGCGGCTGAACTCATGCGACACCTGCAGCGTAGCATTCCAGGTGTATTCGTTCTTGAAGTCCGGAGAGATGGTTGTGACATTCTGCGGGGCTGCGGTTCCGCTGCTTGGAATGTTGGGAAACGCGAGGACGCCTGATGTTGCCCCCGCCGGCTGGGTGATGCTGAACGTGTTGGTGCGGTTCGATCCATCCAGTCCCAGCGCATTGAACCAGAGGTTGGTTGGAGTTGACTGGTAGAACATGCCGACGGATGCCTTGACGTTCGTGCGGTCATCCAGTTGATAGGAGAATCCAAGTCGCGGCGCAAAGTTGGCATTCGGCGTGTTGAACTTGCGCGAGTTGATAAATGGTGCGTTCGGATTTGCCTGAGGCCCTTTAAACCGATCGTAGCGGCCGCCATAGATCACCGTCAGCTTTGGCGTGACGCGCCAGGTGTCTTGAACGTATGCTCCGAAGAAGAGTGACGCATACCCAATTCCGTTGGGGTCCTGCTGGCTGTCGAACTGGGTGTAGCCATACGGATTCGTCCCATTAGCTGCTGCAAGATAGCTATCGAGGGAACTGAAGGTGTACCGATTGAAGCTTTGAAAACGCTGACGATTAATCAGTTGCGCAAGGCTGAAGCCGCCCTTGAAGGTATGCTCCCCGCGAATATAAGTGATGTTGTCACTGCCGCTTGGAACCTTATCTGTGTACTGGTCTCCTCCGCTATAGGAAGCTCCGATATTGGCAACGCCCGTGATCACAATAGCCGGGTCCTTCCCGCCCTGCGGGCCCGGGAAGTGGGAGTTGTTGCGGAACGGCCAGGAGAAGCGAAGCTCGTTCAGCAGATGATCGTTGATCGTCGAGGTCAGCTGCATGCCAATTACATGCGCACGATCCAGGAAGTCCACGCCCGTGCTGCGGGCGTTCAGGCCGCCCACCTGGGTGTTATACGGAAAGTCGTTCTTGAAGTAGTTGTATCGGATAAACAGTGAATTCTTGCTGTTGATCGTCCAGTCGCCGCGGCCCAGCACAAAGGTTCCGTGCAGCAGGCCGGGAGCAGCCGCCACCTGATCGGCTGGGAGCCCCAGCGCCTGTACGTTTGCAGGGGTGATGGTGACCGGTGAAGGCGATCCACGGACAACGTGCTCATAGGCGCCGAAGAAGAAGAGTTTGTCCTTAATAACCGGACCACCCATATTGGCCGAGTAGTCTTCCAACTCCAGGTTGGGCTTTGCCTTCGTCTTATTTGCGAAGAAGGGATACGCCGTCGCATCCTGCCAGCGGCGAAGCCACTGGAAGAGGCCGTGATAGTCGTTAGTACCGCTGTTCGAAATCACGTTATAGACGTTTCCTGAGGTCCAGCCGAACTCTGGAGCAAAGCTGTTGGAAACGGTCTGCACTTCCTTAATAAAGATATTGCCGATGGGGAACAGGCGCAGGCCGATACGATCGCTCTGCGTATTCACCATGCCGTCCATCTGGTAGTTGATGCGGTCCAGCAGACCGTTGGTGTTCAGCGTACGCGGAATCCCCAGCTCCGGATTCGGGTGCCCGCTGACACCCGGCTGGAAGAGGATGAAGTTGTAGGGATTGCGCGACGTAAGCGGAAGATTTTCGACCTCGCGCGAATCCAGCGTGCGTTGAATGTTCAGGGTCGAAGGATCGATCCCAATGGTGGTTGCGGTCACCTCAATCTGCTCCGAGGCGCTGCCGACGTTCAGAGCGCTGTCCAGCAGGGCCTCTTTGCCCGCCGTCAGCACGATCTGATCGAAGTTCGCCGTCGAAAAGCCGTCCTTCGCGATGGAGACCTTGTAGGTCCCGAGCGGAAGATTGACCAGCACATAATATCCATCTGCCCCCGTCTGGATCGTCCGGGTATAGCCGACAGCGGCATTCGAGATCGTAATGCTGGCGCCAGGGATGGAGGCCCCGCTTGCGTCTGTGACGTGGCCACGGATGGTTCCATTGATGGATTGGGACTGGCCCCATGCTGCCGGCGAAGAGATAAGGACAGGGAGTCCCGCTAGAATCGCGGCTCCTAGAAGAGAGCTTCGAAAGCTACGAAGAGTCGACAAGGTGTGCCTCCTGGGACCGCTAAAACCTCTAAATCCATCGTGCAAAATCGGTGCTGTCGCTGAGACTGAATGCGATCTCGAACTTAGTAAAACCTATTAAGTAAGTGGCAAGGTGCCTTCACACTAGAGAAACATCACAGCACTGTCAATAAAAAATCTGGATTGTCGAGGTTAATCGAGCAGGCGAGCTTCTGAAGCAATCAGGCTCAAACAGATGGCACCGTAGAGCTGCGCCTGCGTTCCCAGCGAGCTCGACCGCACCTGCGGCTTCGCAAACTCGTTGCGCGCCAGCAGCTTCTCGGTTGCCTTACACAGTTCCGGGTGAGAGCCGACGCCACCGCCCAGGATCACCACCGATGGGTCGAGCGTAAGCGACATCTGCACAATGCAGTCTGCCAGAATCTGCGATGCATACTGCACGACCTGCGCGGCCACCCGGTCGCCATCTACAGCCAGATCGAAGATCTCACTGGCTCGCAGCTTCTCAAGCTCGCTTCCATTGGAACGCCGGTCGCGGCTCAGCAGCCTCCGCCATTCCGCTTCAATCGCCAGGCCTCCGATCGCCCGCTCCAACTGGCCGGTTGCACGGACCTCCAGCGCCTGTCGCGACTGCCCGTTTACGGCCGCATAGCCAATCTCTCCGGCGCTCCAGTTCGCACCGTGATGCAGTCTGCCACGCAAAAAGATGCCGGCGCCCACTCCCGTACCCAGCGCGATAAAAAGGAAGTCATCCACTCCCGTCGCCGATCCTCTCCAGTGCTCGCCTACTGCTGCCAGGTTCGTATCGTTCTCCACAGTCGTCGGTATCCCGGTCTCGCGTTCCAGTACGGTGCGCAGGGGGATCTTGTTCCAGTCCTTAAGATTGGGGGCCGACAGCACTACTCCGGCATCGGCATTGGTTACTCCAGGAGCGCCCACCGTCAACTCCAGGACCTTCTTCACCGAGGTGGACGCCTCCTGACACATCGTCTTCAGTCCGTCGTGGATCAGACAACAGACGGCCTTTGGCGTGCGTTGTCTCTCGGTAAACTGTGTCGCCCATTGGGTTACGATCCGGCCGTTCAGGTCCGCCAGCACCATGCGAAGCCGTGTTCCGCCAATATCAATGCCTGCCACATAGCCCCGGGTCGCGTTGAAGCGAAGCATCTCAGGAGGGCGACCGCCGCTCGATTCACCATCGCCCAGCTTTTCCACCAGGTTCAACGATTCGAGATGCGCCACGGCGCTTGAAACCGTCGGCGCGCTCAAACCCGATAGTCTCACCAGATCTGCCTTGGAGCAGGGGCTATGCTCGCGCAGGAGCCGCAGGAGTACGCGCGCATTCACCTGTCGAAGATGGGACGGACGGGACGGCTGCGTCCCGGTTCCTGAGAGATATGGAGAAGATGAGGAGGACTGAAATCGCATGGAGGATCGTCTGTCGAGTCATCATATCCTAAATTTGTTAATAATCTTTACAAAGTTTCCCCACTTTGGTATCCATTACCAGCAAAGAACATTCATGGCCAGGCAAGCTGCAGCCAAAACGTAAGATCATGGATACAACCAGTCGCATCCTCCAGGAGCTGATCGTTCATGAGATCTGATGTACATCGCGGAACTGCCGCCGCGATCCTCACTCTCTCCTTCGCATTGCAGGGAGCCGTCACCGTAGCTCAGCAGCCTGAGCCTGCCCGTTATCAATCCGCCTATGCGCGGCCGCTACCCTTCGATCGCGGCTCTGTCGGTCTTGCGCAGACGCTTCAAAAGCTGCACACGCGTGCCTCGCTCACCATGATCACGGCGCATCCTGATGACGAGGACGGCGGCATGCTCACCTATGAGAGCCGCGGCCAGGGCGTCGACACCACGCTGCTCACGCTCAATCGCGGCGAGGGTGGACAAAACGTCATGACCGGCGACTACTGGGACCAGCTTGGCACACTGCGGACGCAGGAACTCCTTGCCGCCGGCAACTATTATGACGTGCATCAATATTGGACGCGCGTCGCGGACTTCGGCTTCTCCAAAACCATTGAGGAGGCGCTCAAGACCTGGGGTGAAGAGCGCGTCCTTTACGATGTCGTTCGTGTTATCCGTATGCAGCGTCCCCTGGTGGTAACCAGCGTCTTTGCCGGCAACGTCTCCGACGGCCACGGACAGCACCAGGTAGCAGGCTATTCGGCGCAGCGGGTCTACGCGATGGCAGGCGATCCCAAGGTCTTCCCCGATCAGATCAAGGCTGGCCTGATGCCATGGTCGCCGCTCAAGGTCTATGCTCGCGTTCCCTTTGCCCGCGTCTCCGAAAAAGGAATCTACGACTACGCAACCGGGCACTATGCTCCCGTTCGCTTCCGCAACTACGTCGACAACACCTGGATCGAGGGTGTCCCGTCGACGACCGTCGAAATTCCGAGCGGCAACTATGATCCCGTCCTCGGTCTCTCCTACATGCAACTCTCGCGCGAAGGTCTGAACGAGCAGAAGACGCAGAATGGCGGCGTCGCCATTCCGCTGCCGCGGGCCTTCTCAACTCCATATCATCTGTACGCGTCGCGGGTTTCGGCGTCCGCGAAGGAGAAGACCTTCTTCGATGGTATCGACACCACGCTGGCCGGCATTGCCTCCTACGCTCCCAAAGAACAGCAGGCTGTGTGGCGTGAAAAGCTGAACGCTCTCAACACGACAGTCGAGTCTGCGATCCACGCATTCAATGCAGCCAACCCGGAAGCGATCGCACCTGTTCTCGCAAAAGGCCTCTCCCAGGTCAATGCTCTGCTCGATGAGCTTGCGAAGAGCAAGCTCCCGGCAGAGGACTGCTACAACATGACGCACGAGCTGAAGCTCAAGCAGCGGCAGTTCAACCAGGCCCTGCAGGAGTCCCTTGGGCTTACGATGATGGCCAACACCATCGAGGGCTCCGGTGCCCCGGCACGTGTTGGACCGTTCGGAGACATGTCGACGCAGCTGCCCACATCGCAGACCGTCGTCCCCGGAAACAAGGTTGGCGTCGCCGTGCACGTGGCCGATCAGGGAACGGAACCGGTGGCCCTCAGCGAAGTAAAGGTCATCTCCGAGGCCGGTGACGGCTTTACGATGACTCCTCGCTCTTCCGCCAGCCATCAGCTCGCTCCCGGTGGTACGACCGACGAAATCCTTGATGTGGCAGTGCCGCGCACGGCTGAGCTGACGAAGCCTTACTTCAGCCGGCCCAGCCTGGAACAGTCCTACTACGACATCAACGATCCTCGCTATCTCAACCTTCCCACGCGGCCCTATCCGCTTCTGGCTACCGCGACGGTCAACTACCGCGATGTAGCGATCACGTTGTCCGGCGTCGTCCAGACCGTCGATCGTGTAAACGGCCAGGGCCCTGTTCTTGAGCCCCTGCTCATCGCTCCTGCAATCTCTCTCTCCGTATCTCCTTATGCCGGCGTGGTCGCTCTCAACGATGCCTCTATTGAGCTTCACGTCCAGTTGCACAGCAGCGTTAAAGGACCGGCGAAGGGAACCATCCGGCTCGATCTTCCTGCGGGGTGGAAATCAATCCCTGAGGTCGCGGACTTTGCCACGCGCCGCGAAGGCGAGGACCAGAACCTAAGCTTCCGTGTGCAGCCGCAGAATGTTCAGACCAAGCCCTACATTATTACCGCAGTTGCGGAGTTTAACGGGCAGAAGTTTACCCAGGGCTTCCAGACGGTTGGTTACCCTGGCTTGCGTCCCTACCCGCACTACCGTCCGGCCACTTACCGGGCCACGGCGGTCGATGTAAAGACCGCGCCCGATCTCCGGATCGGCTATGTTATGGGAACCGGTGACGACGTTGCTACCTCGTTGGCGGACATCGGCATTCACCCCACGATGCTCTCTGCAGGAGAGATCGCTTCAGCCGATCTCTCTCACTACGACGCCATTGTGCTGGGTATTCGTGCCTACGCCGCGCGGCCTGAACTCAAGACCTTCAACAACCGTCTTCTTGAGTATGTCCACAACGGCGGAACCCTCATTGTTCAGTACCAGACCCAGGAGTACGACCACAACTATGGCCCCTATCCACTCTCCCTCTCCAACGATCCTGAGAAGGTGATTGAAGAGGACAATAAGGTCCAGATCCTTGTCCCTAACGATCCAGTCCTGAACTGGCCTAACAAGATCACAACCGCTGATTTTGATCACTGGGTCGAGGAGCGCGGCCACGGCTTCATGCGCAGTTGGGATCCGCACTACGTCGCCCTGACGGAGATGCACGATACCGACCAGGATCCGCAGAAGGGCGGCCTGCTCTATGCCCGGTACGGAAAGGGCGCCTACGTCTATCTCTCCTATGCGTTCTTCCGCCAGATGCCCGATGGCGTTCCAGGTTCCTTCCGCATCATGGCAAACCTTCTGAGCATGGCGAAGAACCCCGGCCTCGCTCTCGGCAAGGAAGCTACTCCGACAGCAGTAGGCTCTCACTAAGGCAGTTTTCACGAAAGTGAGTCGTTCCAGGAGGTCGTCATTCTGAGGCGAAGCTGAAGAATCCCTGTAGTTTGCCCATAGCGTCTCTGGTGCATCAGGTTAAGCCCAGGTGGCCAAACGTCTCAGCTTGAAACTCGCACAATTCTCAACGGCGGTGCGGATTCGTCCGCGCCGCTGTTTCCGTTCAAAAGCCGGACCGAGTCTTCGGGGAATGCAGCTCGGTGACGTCGATCTTCATCGCAGGACCCGTGGGGCTGCTCTCATCGAAGACATGCACCCCGTTGCGGCCGTTGTTTTTAACCACGTACATCGCCGCATCGGCATTCCTAAAAAGCTGCTTCTCGTCCTCTGCATAATCCGGAAACGTGCAGACTCCAACGCTGGCGGTAATCCGTATCTCCCGGTCTCCAAGGTCGATCGGTTCTGATGCCGCCTTCACAATCTGTGCGCCGCATCGTTTTACATCTTCCATGCTCTTGAAGTCGGGCATCACCACGACAAACTCATCTCCGCCCATGCGGGCAACCGTGTCGGTCTCACGGATCGAGGACAGCAGCCGCTGCCCGGCCGCAACCAGAAGGCTGTCTCCTGCCGAATGCCCAAGAGAATCGTTGATGCTCTTAAAGTGATCGATGTCCACCACAAGCAGGGCTACCTTGTGTTTGTACCGCCGCGCCCGAATAACGGCCTGGTGCAGACGATCCTGCAGCAGTGCGCGATTCGCCAGCCCCGTCAGCTGATCGTAGTGGGCCAGCCGCTGAATATGTTCTGCCATATGCCTGCTGGCTGTGACATCCCTGCTCGTGATCGCCAGCCCGTCCCCCAACTTGACCACCTGCAGACTCAGCCAGGTCTCCTTGATGCGTTCATCATCGATGTAGACCTCGCAGGTAAGAGGCTGTCCTGTGTTAACTACCTCCTGGTACTTTTCAATCAGCCCCGATGTGGTCATGTAGGGGCGGAACCAGGTCAGGGGTTTCCCAATCAGTTCGTCACGCCGTACTCCCAGCCTTCTCTCTGCATTCGGGTTGATGTAGCTGAAGCGAAAATCGACGATCCGGCCGGTCTCATCTGCAATCCCGTCAAAGATGTAAAAATCATCCAGGCTGCACTCCATGGCAGCCAGAAAACGAGCCTGTTCCTTCTCCGCCAGTCCTCGATTCTCTCGGACGATGTGCATCGAGGGAAGGACTGCCGAGGCCGTCGCGGCGACCACCAGAGCGTTCAACACCTGGATCCATGGAAGATTAGTCTCATGTATCTCAAAAAGCCTGGCCAGCACCATTCCTGCCAACAACTCCACTACGCAGAAGAGCGCAAAGAGTAGTAAAAACCTTGCCAGCTTCCATCTGCGAGTGGTCTGCTCGCCAGCCTTCCTCGGCCTGTCTTTCAGCCAGTCCGGCCAGAGCACCTTCCTGCACGCAGACCATGCTCGGCGGCCAGTCCTGGATGGCTCGCTCTTATGAATCCATGGTCCTCGCTCGTCAGGCCCTGCTTCGATGCTCCGCATTCTTTTCCTTGTCGCCGGCAGAGTGCTTTGAGTGGAAACAGCATCATGGAATATCGGCCAGGAAGCTGCTCAACGTGAATAAATGGCGAAACAATTTGTAAATGGCTTTTACTCCACAGGATCAACTCACGCAATACTTTTTGCATATCCCCCTTTTGTGTGTTGCCTGTTGCCGTGATTGGCCCGGGTTTCTGCAATTTGTGCGGACTGTCGGGCGATCCCTCATACTATGGGGGAGAGAGGCTGCTCAAGCGGTGCTCCAGCTTCCATATCCTGTCTTTCTATCCGCCGCACGCTAAACTGGTATAGAGGTATATACAACTCAAATGGATACCACCCGCCCCTTCCCCCATGCCATGCTGCGCGAGATCTTCGAGCAGCCTCAAGCGATCGCCGAAACCCTCGCCGCCTATGCCAAGAGTGAGAGTCTTCGTGAAGAGGTCTTTGCTCCGGCCCGCCAGGCGCTCGCCGGCCGCGACAGCATTCTCATTGCGGCATCGGGATCCAGCCGCCACGCCGGTTTGTCCGGCGAAATTCTCTTTGAAGACCTGGCCGGCATTGCCGTCGACGTCGAGTACGCCAGCGAGTATATCTATCGCTCCACCCAGACCCTTCACAATCCCTGCTTCGTCGTCATCTCGCAGTCGGGCGAAACCGCCGATACCTCCGAGGCTCTTCGCGAAGCCATCGCCCGCGGCTGCTCGACCATCGCCATCACCAACAAGCCTGAATCTTCAATGGCAAGACTCGCGGGCTGCTCGCTGCCTACATTTGCCGGAGTCGAGAAGGCCGTTCCCGCCACCAAGAGCTTCACGACACAGCTGGCCGTTCTCTCCTTGCTCGCGCTCTACACCGCGCGTGTGCGCGGCTGCATGACCCGTGCCGTCGTCGAATCGCACCTGGAGCAGCTGTTCCGTGTTCCTTCTGCCCTCGAAGGCGTCCTTCCGCGCTGGGAGCAGGAGATGGCCCGGATCGCCACGGTACTCAAGGAGGCCGAGACCTTCCTCTTCCTCGGACGCGGAATCCACTATCCCATCGCCCGCGAAGGCGCTCTCAAGCTGAAAGAGTCCGCCTACATTCAGGCGGAAGGCTATCCGACCGGCGAGCTCAAGCACGGCCCCAACGCGCTGGTGAATCGCAGGAATCCGCTGGTCGTGCTCGGCACCTGCGATCCCTCTGCCCCGGACTCCGTCCTTCGCTACGAAAAGACCGTCAATCTCGTCCGCGACATGCACAAGCAGGGCGCCCAGATCCTGTCCATCGTCACTGAAGGAGATACTCGCATCACCGAACTCAGTGATCACGTCATCACAGTCCCCGCGACCGCGGAGTACATCTCGCCCCTCTTCGAGGTAGTGCCGCTGCAACTCCTCGCCTACTTCATGGCCATCGGCCGCGGGATCGACGTGGATAATCCACGCAACCTCGTCAAGGCCGTCGTCCAGGAATAATGAAAGCGCACTTCTAAAACAACTCTGCGGAGAGCGATCTCACGGTCTGCCGCAGAGTCATTTCTAAAACATCTTCAATCCTCGAATCACAGCGACGGCAAGCATGGCGCCCAGCACCGGACCGATCACCGGGATCCATGCATATCGCCACCCCGAGCTACCTTTACCCGCAACGGGCAACAGGGCATGTGCCAGCCGCGGCCCCAGGTCGCGTGCCGGATTGATGGCATAGCCTGTCGTTCCGCCCAGCGAAAGCCCGATCCCCCAGACCAGCGAACCTACCAGCACAGGTCCGAGTCCGGGGGCCACACCCGCCGGAGCAATCCGCTTCGAAAATAAAGCCGTCGCGATCAGCACCAGCACAAAGGTCCCGATAATCTCGCTCAGCAGGTTCCAGCCCGCAGCATCCACCGCAGGTGCCGTCGCAAAGCAGGCAAACTTCGCATCGGCGTCTTCGGTCAGCTTCCAGTGCGGCTTGTAGTGCAGCCACACCACTACCGCCCCGCACAAAGCCCCAAGGATCTGTGCCGGAATGTACGTGAACAGGCGCTCTGCATGGCCGGTCATCATCACCGAGGCCACCGTGAACGCGGGGTTCAGATGCCCGTCGGCATCTCCCAGCGCTGCGCTCACGGCGACACCGGCAAAGACCGCAATCGCCCAGCCGGCCGTAATCGAAATCCATCCCGCATTCTGCGCCTTTGAGCGGTTCAGAAGCGCGCCCGCAACGACACCATTGCCCAGCACAATCAAAACAAAGGTCCCGACAAATTCACCAATGACCGCCGACCAGCCACCCATCATGCTTCCTCGTAGATGTAACCGTGCGCGACCACGCTGAAGGCCTCCAGATCACGCAGCTTCCATGTCTCGCTTCGTCCCAGCTCCCGCGCCAGCACATCCGCAACCGCGGAGGCGGCTTCCAGTGCCGCTTTCGCATTCAGAAACAGAGCCCGTGTACGCCGCGCCAGCACATCTTCCACGGTACGCGCCATCTCGTGCCGCACAGCCCACACGACTTCACGCATCTTGTAAGGCAGCTGCGGGTGCAACGGAGCATCCAGAGCCGGGTCACTCGCGGAAAGCTCCTGGAGCTGCGCAAGGTCCGATCCATATACCCGCTCCGACTCGTTGGCCGCCACATCGCGAGTCCATCCATGCAGCCTCAGCGAAGCCGTCCTCGACGGCTCCCGGCGAAGTCCGCCGACCTCGGCCGCGCGATTGATCGTGTCCTCGCCCATCCGCCGATAGGTGGTCCACTTGCCTCCCGTCACCGTCACCAGACCCGAAGGCCGCACCAGGATCGTATGATCGCGCGACAGCTTTGACGTTGCCCCGCCGCCTTTCCGGACCAGCGGACGCAGCCCCGACCACACGCTCAGAATCTCCTCCGCTTGCGGTCGCCGGCCCATGTATTTGCCGATATGCTCCATCAGAAAACTGCGCTCCGAAGCCATCGCCCGCGGCTCCGTCGAGGATCGTTCCACAGCCTCATCCGTCGTACCAACAACGGTTGCGCCGTGCCACGGAATCGCAAACAGAACCCTTCCGTCCGAGGTCTTCGGAATCATCATCGCGTGCTCGCTTGCAAGAAACGACGGCGGAAGCACGAAGTGCGTTCCCTGGCTCACCGAAAGCAGGGTCTCGCGGTCGTCATCCATCGCCAGCACCTGTTCGGTAAAGACGCCGGTCGCATTGATCACAACCTTCGCCTGCAGATCGAATCCGGCATCGCTCTCCACGTCACGCGCCCGGACACCCACCAGCTTCCCATTGCGCTCGATCAGCCCCGTCGCCTCAACATAATTGATGGCGATTCCACCCAGCTCTTCCAGCGTCCGCATCAGCGAGACCGCATATCTCGCGTCGTCGAATTGGCCATCGTGATAGAGTACGCCGCCCCGCAGACCCTCCCTGCGCACGCCCGGCAGCAGCGCCAGCGTCTCCTTCTGCGAAAGCATGCGCGACGGCCCCAGCGACAGCTTGCCCGACAGCAGCTCATATACCTTCAGGCCAAGCCCATAGTAGGGAAGGTCCAGCAGCCCGAAGATCGGAACCACGAACGAAAGATCGTGCACCAGGTGAGGAGCATTGGCCAGCATCAGGCCGCGCTCCCGCAGAGCGTCCATTACCAGCGTGATGTTCATCTGCTCCAGGTACCGCACGCCTCCATGCACCAGCTTCGTGCTTCGGCTTGAGGTCCCTTTCGCAAAATCCGCCCGTTCAATCAGTACTGTCTTATAACCTCGGGATGCAGCTTCAACCGCGGCTCCCAGTCCGGTCGCGCCTCCGCCAATTACCAGCACGTCCCAGACCGCCGCTTCGCCCAGGCGACGAAGAATCTCAGCCCGTTCGCTCAACCTGCGCCCTCCTCTTCGCGTGCCCAGTCGCGTGCGCGTTCCAGGGCCCGCCTCCACATCGCCCGCACCCTCCTACGCTCTGCGGCCTCCGCCACCGGACGGAAGACCCGATCGACCTCCCACTGGCTGGCGATGGCATCCTTGTTCGGCCAGTATCCCACCGCCAGGCCCGCAAGGTACGCCGCGCCCAGCACCGTGGCCTCCGCATTCTTCGGGCGAACCACCTCAATCCCCAGAACATCGGCCTGAATCTGCATCAGCAGGTTATTCGCCGCCGCTCCTCCATCCACACGTAGCTGCGCGAGCGGAAGTCCCGAGTCGGCCTGCATCGCCTCCAGGACATCGGTCGCCTGCAGGGCAATTCCTTCGAGCGCCGCCCTTGCGATGTGCGCCCGCGAGCTTCCTCGCGTCAGACCCAGAATCGTGCCCCGCGCATGCTGGTCCCAGTGCGGAGCACCCAGCCCCGCAAACGCCGGCACCACTACCACCCCGTTCGAGCTGCTCACTGAGGCCGCCAGTGTCTCTACCTCTGCAGAGTTGCGGATCATCTGCAGATCGTCCCGCAGCCACTGGACGACGGCGCCCGCCATCATCATGCTGCCTTCAAACGCATACTCCACCTCGTTGCCGATCTTCCAGGCAACCGTCGTCAGCAGCCTGTGCTGCGAGGCCTTTGGCTCGCTCCCGATATTCAGCAACATAAAGGCGCCCGTCCCATACGTGCACTTCGCCATTCCCGGCTTGGTGCACATCTGGCCGAACAGGGCCGCCTGCTGGTCGCCCGCGATTCCAGCAATGGGAACTCCCTCGATCAGGCCCGTCGTCACGCCGCACTCCCCGCTTGAGGCCACAACCTCCGGCAGCATCGAGCGCGGCACCCCCAGCAGACGAAGAAGCTCCTCGTCCCAGTCCATCGTATGGATGTTGAAGAGCATGGTGCGTGACGCGTTCGTCACATCGGTCACATGGCGTGCGCCCTGGGTCAGCTTCCAGATCAGCCAGCTATCCACTGTACCGAAGGCCAGCTTACCTGCCTCTGCGCGCTCCCGCACTCCCTGAACGTTCTCGAGGATCCATCGCACCTTGCTGCCCGAAAAATAAGCGTCGGGAATAAGCCCCGTCTTCGCCTGGATTGCCTCGCCGTCGCTGCGCCGTAGTGCTTCGCAATAGTCGGAGGTCCTCCGGTCCTGCCACACAATCGCATTATGGACCGGCTCACCCGTCTCGCGGTCCCACACGATTGTGGTCTCACGCTGATTCGTGATTCCGATCGCCGCAATGTCGCGCTCCGTCAGGTCTGCCTTGGCCAGCGCCACCGTCGCCACTCCGCTCTGCGACGACCATATCTCTGTCGGCGAGTGTTCGACCCAGCCCGGCTGGGGAAAGATCTGCCGAAAAGGCGTCTGCGCAATTGCCCTTACCGTGCCTGCCTCATCCACAATCATCGCCCGCGAACTCGTCGTCCCTTGGTCCAGGGCAAGAATGAATCTCCGTGCTGCCAAGCCACCTCCTCGCTTCGCCGTATGCTTTCGGGCAACAGCGAAGCCACGAGCCACTGTATAAGATTTAGCGCTAACTTTGGTCAAAAACCGCAGGTGGCGCCGTCAAATTCACCTCATCTCGTGCCCGATCTGAGAAATATCCCAAAAGTGTCCTTTCGACCGAAGCCTCTCACAGTTTTACCGTGAGAGGCGCAGGGGAGAAATCTGTTTCTCTACCGAAGCCCATGGCAACCCCGGGGAAAAAGCGGGCTTCTCCGCTCCGCACTGCGGCTCCTTTTTGTAAACAACCCAGCGTGGTAGGACCACTTTCAGGTATGATTCCCCTGACTCCGAAGCATCAGGAAGAGGAAGCATGAACCAGCGAAGCATCACGTTGATCGCACTGCTCGTCGCAGCATCCATGCCGGCGGCGGCCAAAGTCTGTAAGGTACAGGCCTATGGCGCAAAGCCGGATGGAACGACCAAAAACACCAAAGCCATTCAGGCCGCCATCGACGACTGCGCGAAGAGCGGAGGCGGTATCGTGAAGCTGAGCGGAGGAGTCTTCCTCTCCGGCCCCATCGTCCTCAAGAGCAACACCACGCTCGACCTCGACAAGGACACGACGCTGCTTGGCTCGCCCGACCACACCGACTATCCGGCCAAAACCGAGTTCCGCGCACCGGGAACCCAATCCCTGGTCAGTGCGACCAACGCCCAGAACATCGCCATCACCGGCTCCGGCACCATCGACGGCAACGGTGAAAGCTGGTGGGTCGAAGCACGCGCCACCCACAACGCGGGAGTCGTAGGTGCGGTGAAGTTCCGTCCCCGCCTCGTGGTCTTCGACCACTGCAAGCATGTCCGCATCGAAGGCGTCACCATCCAGAACTCGCCCAGCTGGCAGGTCGTGCCGTACTACACCGACGATACCGTCATCCGGAACGTCCGCATCCTCGCTCCGCAGCACTCACCCAACACCGACGCCATCGATCCCTTCAGCTCGTCGAACATGATCATCGACCACGTCTACGCCGATGTCGGCGACGACAACATCGCTATTAAGAGCGGAATCATCAACTCGCCCGGCCCCGATGAGCCCAGTAAAAACATCACCATTACGGACTGCGAGTTCATGCA
The DNA here is from genome assembly GCF_010093025.1 of Edaphobacter sp. 12200R-103. Lineage (GTDB taxonomy): Bacteria > Acidobacteriota > Terriglobia > Terriglobales > Acidobacteriaceae > Edaphobacter. The sequence continues at coordinate 4,139,986 of NZ_CP048114.1, forward strand.
CGGCCACGGACTCTCGATCGGATCAGAGATCGCCGGTGGAGCGAACAACATCCACGCCGAGCGCATTCACTTCAAGGGAACCGATCAGGGAATCCGCATCAAGGCCAACCGGGACCGCGGCAACCAGGTCTACAACATCTCCTTCAAGGACATCACCATGGAGGACGTCAAGACCTCCATCCTGATCAGTGAGTACTACCCCAAGGTCCTGCCCGAAGGCGAAGTCGCCCCCGCCCCCATAACCCGCCTCACGCCGTTCTTCCATGACATCACCATTGAGAACATCAGCTCGGTCAAAAGCGGTACTGCGGGAGTCATCGTCGGCCTGCCTGAGGCGCCGGTCAAAAACGTTGTGCTGAAGAACATCAACATCACTGCAGAGAAGGGAATGACGATCGCCTACGCCAACGTCACCGGCTCCAACGTGCACGTAATAGCTGCGAGCGGTCAGGCCATGACCGTAGCTCCCTCGGCAAAGGTCGATATTAAATAGCACTCATCAACACGCAACATCCGGTGAGAGCGCGGCCCCAACCTCGGCCGCGCTCTTTCCCGTTATGCGAAGAGTCTTACTTCTGCTGCTCGCACCACCGACCAGCGCAACGCGCGAACGCGGCAGTTGCAGTCTCTCTGCCACAAACGCGATCAAAGCCTCATTCGCCCTTCCATCCACCGGAGGAGCCTTCAGGGCAACCTTGACCGCGCCCCCATGCAGCCCCGTCACTGCATCGCTCTTCGCGCCAGGATGCACACGCACACTCAGGGTGCATCCATCGGGAACATCTCTCGCGAACTCCACCGCGTTACTCATTCATCACCTATAAAGTAATGTCATTGAGCGGACCGGCACCCAACCCTCCTCCAGAGGTGTCATCCAGGGCAGAGCGCATACCAACCCTTGCCAGAGGTGTCATCCTGAGCGAAGGCGCAGCCGAAGTCGAAGGATCTGCGGTCTGCTTGTACCTGCAACGCTCCTCACGTCGCCGAATAAATCCGCCTGCCAAAGATCGCCGTACCCACACGAACGCACGTGCTGCCCTCTTCAATCGCCACCGCAAAATCATTCGACATCCCCATCGAAAGCTGCGTCACCTTCGGATGCGTCCTGACCGCTTCGTCCCGCAGCCGCCGCAGCTCACGAAAGTAAGGCCGCGCGGTTTCGGCGTCCTCGGACCAGGGCGGAACCGTCATCAATCCCACAGCCTCGACAGCCTCGAACCCACGCATCGCCTCCAGCAGCGCAGGCAACTCCTCCGGCGCAACGCCATGCTTGGATTCCTCGTGCGAGAGCTTCACCTCGATCAGCACCGGGAGCCGCTTGTTCAATTCCTGCGCAGCCTTCTCCAGCCTCTCGGCAATCCGCAGAGAATCGACCGCATCCACAGCATCAAACAACCCCGCTGCCTTGTTCGTCTTGTTCGACTGCAACGGGCCGATCAGGTGGAACTTCGCATCCTCCAATCCTTCCAGCCGCGGACGCTTGCCCTCGAACTCCTGCACCTTGTTCTCACCAAACAGCCGCTGCCCAGCCGCATAGGCCTCCAGAATCACCTCCGCCGGGTGCACCTTGCTGACCGCCATCAGCGCAATCTCGTCAGGATTCCGGTTTGCCCGACGTGCCGCACCGGCGATCTCTTCCTTCAGTCTCGCGATATTGTCTGCAATGCTCATCTCACTGCATCTTACCCGTACAAAGGGACACAACGAAAAAAGGCCAGCCCCGAGAGAACTGGCCTTCCACACGTGCGACCGGCGGGATTACCGTCCGTGCTCTTCCAGGTACTTTTCCACCTCGAGCGCAGCCATGCAGCCCGATCCCGCAGCCGTAATCGCCTGCCGGTAACGCCGGTCCTGGATATCTCCGCAGGCAAACACTCCCGGGATGATCGCGCCGTTCTTCGTCGTAAACACGTTGTTCTTCGTCAAAATGTAGCCGTCTTCATCAAGGTCCATCATCCCGGCAAAAGCCTTCGCGTTCGGTTCATGCCCGATCCCCAGGAACATCGCTGAAACAGGAAGCACAGAGATATCCCCGGTCTTCGTGTTCTTCAGCCGCAGACCCTTCACGTCCTTCTCTTCCACACCCAGCACCTCTTCCACGACCGTACTGGGAATGAACTCGATCTGGGGATGCGCCATCGCGCGCTCCAGCATGATCTTCGAGGCGCGGAAGTTCTCGCTGCGATTGATCAGCGAGACCTTCGTGGCAAAGCGCGTCAGAAACAGCGCCTCTTCCATCGCGGAGTCACCGCCGCCGATCACGGCAATCTCCTTGCCCGAGAAGAAGAACCCGTCACAGGTCGCGCACGAGCTTACGCCATGACCGATCAGCGCCTGTTCGCTCGGAAGGTTCAGCCACCGTGCGCTTGCGCCCGAGGCAATAATCAGGGTCCGTGCGTGGATGACCTCCTTGCCGAGGTTCAGCACAAACGGCCGTCTGGTCAGGTCGATCGAGCTCAGATGCCCCAGCTGCAGCTCAGCGCCAAACCGCATGGCCTGCTTCTTCATGTTCTCGATCAGCTCCGGGCCCTGGATACCCTCGGGCCAGCCGGGGAAGTTCTCCACCAGCGTCGTGATCGAAAGCTGGCCGCCGGGCTCATGGCCCTCCAGAACCAGCGGCTTCAGGTTCGCCCGTGCCGTGTAGATAGCAGCAGTCAGGCCCGAGCACCCCGAGCCAAGGATGACAGTATCGCGCGTCGTGTTTTCACTCATAGACTTCCTTAGTGTAAATGCGCGGCCGGCCAAAAGGATGCAACCTCGCCCGCCGGCTCCATCTAGAATGCAGAGATGGCAAATCTAACCCTAGTTTATGGAATGAGACTCTTACCCGCCGACGAGATCGAACGCGTGGGCGACGCCCCCATCGAGCTCAAAAACGGCAATCAGGCACAGGTCACCATGCACGTCCTTGAGGGCTCCCGCGAACAGATCGAAGCCCAGCTCCGCATGAGCCTCGACGCTTTCTTCGACTTCTACCCGGAGATCTGACGGCAGTCCACCCAGCCACCTTAACCTTCCGGGCATGGTAGCGCGAAGGAAGATGGCATTCGGATGTAGCTGCTGCAGCCTTTTGAGGGTGTCATCCTGAGCGAAGCGCGTCAGCGCGTAGTCGAAGGATCTGTGGTTCGGGATGGTGGTCGGGGCAGCAGGCCCTGATCCTATTCGACTTCGCAAAAAGCCTCTTCGACTACATTCTCCCCGGATGCCCCGAAGCCCCGCGGATCTTAGCTTTCGTCCCTGGCCGTCTTCAAACTCACCGCCACCAGGCAGATCATCGATGCCAGCAGCGCCGGAAAGATCGCATCCCGCTGTCCGATCACCGACGGTAGATACGGCGCAACCCACTCCCACCCAACCGTGACCACGGTCCCCACGGCAATGCTGGCCACTGCTGCCTGCGCTGTCGCCCGTTTCCAGAAGAACGCTGCCAGGATCACCGGCGTAAGCGCCGCCGAGTAGATCGTGTAGGCATACAGCGCCTTCTTCAGCACCGACTCCGTCCCCAGCGATTGAAAGAGCGCCCATATTCCCAGCAGCACCACCATCAGTCGGCCGACGATCAGAATCTTCTTGTTCGTGGCCTTCGGATTCACATACCGGATGTAGATATCGTTCACGAGATTCGTTGCCGGTGAAAACAGCCAGTTGTTCGCCGTCGAGATGATCTTGGCGAAGATGGCCCCCATCAGCAGCGCTCCCAGCAGCCGCAGCGCAGGCGAGCTGTCGCTGAACCCGTGCAACCCGCAGTATGCCAGGATCTCGCGCGGCGCCTTGCTCACCTCACCGCTCGGAAACAGAGCCGACCCCGTCACTGCAATCGCCACAATCACCGTCTCCAGGATCACGGTCCCGATAATCCATCCGACCACGGCCCGCCGGGCGTCTTTCTCCGACCGGGCAGAAAAGAACTTCTGGTACATCGACTGGTTTCCCAGCAGCAGAAGGCACGTGGGAAGAAACAGCTCCATGCACCGGATGAAGCTAAGGTCCCCGAAGGTCTGGAAGTGCGTCGCCGGCAACGCGGCATGAACCGCTGGCCATCCCCCAGCCTTGTGGATCAACACCGGCAGCGCAAGACACAGCGTCACGGTCGCCAGCAGCCCGATCACCAGGTCCATGTAGGCTACGGACGACATCCCCGCAATCGCCGTAAACAGGATGACGAACGCCGCCAGGATGTACCGCCCCAGAATCGGGCTGATCACCTCAGGAAAGATCAGGTGGAGAATGTCCCCGCCGCCGATGAACTGGTAGCTCGTAATCGCGGTATACGTCAGCAGAATCGCCACCACGCCCAGCACGCGCGCCGTCTGGTTGTAGCGCGTCTCCAGCAGGTCGGGGATGGTGAACTGCGCAAACTTCCGCGCTCGCGGCGCGATGAAGTAGATCAGCAAAAGTCCGGCCCACCCGCCAGCCGCCTGCCATAGGGCTGCAAAGCCATGGTTATACGCGTTTTCTGCGCCACCAAGCAGAGACCCCGACCCGATCCACGACGACAGTAGCGTAAAGATCAGCACAAAGGCAGGCAGCGATCTTCCGGCTACCAGGTAATCTGCCTTCGTCTTTACCTTCCGCAGCCGGCTCAGCGAGACCGCAAGCAGGGTCGTAACAATGATGGCGAGAACGGCTGCATAAAGATTCATGAGGTATGTTCAAAATTGTAGCCTTTTAGGCCGTATCGAGACATCGAGACGTCGAGACAGAGAGACAGACGATCAGATATCTAAGGAGGCTCTGATTGAGTCCAGCTTTGTTAAGGGCACGGCTTCAGCCGTACCGCAAGTGATTTGCCAGTTTTGTTAAGGGCACGGCTTCAGCCGTGCCGTAAGTGATTTGCTCGCAATGCGGCTTTAGCCGCTGAGGGAATGTTCGGAGACTTAAATCAGACCTCTCTAAGACGAAAGTGTCATCCTGAGCGAAGCCCGAAGGGCGAAGTCGAAGGATCTGCGGTTGTGAAGCTTCGGAACCGGATCCCCGGGCTCAATCGCGACGATCGGATGGTTCTTCCGCCGAAGGAGCGGGAATCCCTGAAGGATCGTCTGACTTATCAGTCGTGGGCGCAGTAGACGATGGCGGCACAGCAGTCTGGGGCTCAGCGGAAAACGAATCGGTAGTCGTCGAGGGCGGCTCCGGCGTCAGCTCCCGCAGACTTCGCTCGGCTGCGGCTGCTTCAATCTCGCTGTTGATCTCCGCTCCAAGCAGCAGCATAAAGCCCGTAATGTAAAACCACATCAGCAGAATGATGACTGCGCCGAGCGAGCCATAGGTAATCGAATAGAAATTGAAGTAGTGGAGATACAGGCGGAACCCAAGAGAAACCAGCACCCAGGCTACAATCCCGACAGCGCTCCCCGGCGTCAGCCAGTGCCAGCGTCGACGCTTCACCCCCGGCGCCCAGTAGTAGATCACCGCGAAGCACAACGTCAGCAATCCGGTCGCGATCGTCCAGAAGATCAGCCGGGAGCAGAACGCAAACAACATGGTCGCCAGCCGGTTGGTGAAGTTGGTATGAGCTACCGCAGCAAAAAAGTCGCCCCCCAGCAGCGAGGCCAGTGTCAGCGTGGCCAGAACCACCAGAATGACCGTAACCCCAATCGCTGCAAGCCGCGCCTTGAAGTACGATCGATCGTCGCGAACGTTGTAGATCGTATTCAGTGAGTCCTGGATCGCGGACACGCCAACTGAGGCAGACCATACCGCCGCAATCAACCCGAAGGTCAGTTTGCCCGACGTAGCGTTTGCCGTCGTTTCGTTGAAGGTCGTCAGCACCATCCCCAAGGCTGACGTCGGGACCACCAGCGCAAGGTACTCCAGCAGCTTGTAGTAGATCGAAGAGGCCGACCGCGCCGCCAGTCCCAGGATCGAGCTCGCGCTGAACAGCGTGGGAAACAGCGCAAACAGAAAGAAGAACGCCAGCTCCGCCGCCCGGCCCGGAAGATTGTCCGCCAGAAGCGATCTCCATGTCCGGCGCGCGACCACACGCAGTGGTACTCCCTGCAGGTTCCACAGCGAGCCGAGGGGCGATCGAGAGACGTACTCCCACACCCGCGGCGGAGCCGCTTCCACAGGACGGTCGTTCATGGCCGGCGAATGTGCGATAACGTGCTCCTTCCCGCAAGCGATCCTCTTCCAGATTCCAGACTCTCGGAACAATCATGGCCGGAAATCGCCCTTTCCTAAGGGCATATCGACCTATCGTCTTTGCCGTATCGACCTATTCGTCTTTTAGGAGAAAGTGTCATCCCGACCGGAGGCAGAGCCGAAGTGGAGAGATCTGCTTTCCTGACAATGCCGCGTCTGAACTCCGGGAAAAAGCGAATTCCACACCCGCAATGACAACTCTCGGACAGACAACCCATGAGGCGGAACAGCTCGATACACCACTAGGTAGATGCCGGAAGCCGCTTTTCGCGCCGCATCGTCCTGTCCGTTCCAGGCATCTACTTAAATGTGGGCACGCAACAGGGTACGATCAATCGCTTTTGGCGGAGCAGGCCATTTCCGGTAACGAAGATGGGGCAGCTCTGGAGAGTCGTGCGTGAAAGTCACGAACAGCCGATTATGGGTGAGCCCAGGCGGGCCGAGCTTGTAACCCCCGGAGAGACCGGCGTCACCTTCATCGGACACTCTTCCTTCTTCCTTCAGATCGGCGGAAAAAATCTTCTGGTCGATCCCGTCTTCGTGAACCGTCTGGTCGTTCTGCGGCGACAGCGGCGCCCCGGTCTTCGTGTGGAAGAGATGCCTCCCATTGACGCCGTTCTTATCACGCACGCCCACATGGATCACCTCAACATCACCTCGCTGCGCCGCATCGTCCGCTCCACCCGCCGCCTGCGTGGCCGTGGCCCGGAGATCGTCGTTCCTCACGGCGTCGACGACCTCGTTTCGCAGCTCGGCTTTCGTCGCGTCACCACCCTCAAGTGGTGGCAACAGGCCAAGATCGCAGGACTCCACATCACCATGACCCCCTGCCGCCACTGGGGAGCGCGCATGTTCAAGGACACGCATCGTCACTACGGCGGCTATGTCGTTCAGTCGGGCCACCAGTCCATCTATCACTCCGGAGACACGGCCTACTTCGACGGATTTGCAGAGATCGGGCGCCGGCTTGCACCCGGCATTGCACTGATGCCCATCGGGGCATACTTTCCCGACACCTACCGCTCCGTCCACACCTCGCCCGAGGAGGCTGTGCGGGGATTTCTCGAAGTTGGAGCACGCTGGATGATTCCCATGCACTTCGGAACCTTTCGCCTGGGACGTGAACCCATGGACGAGCCCCTGCAGAGGCTCCGCGCCGAGGCCGCCCGACTGCACATCGCCGACCGCGTCAAGATACTCGAAGAGGGAGAGACTCTGTGCTCCGCCCCCGCCGCGGGACCGCGGCACTCCTAAAGACCTGCCATCTGGCGGGTCAGCTGTCATCTCATTGGTTATAGAAGATCGGTCCCTTTCTTGAGAGAGTGTCATTCCGACCGTAGCGCGAAACGGAGGAATCGGCTTTTCTAGCGGAAATGCCAGCGGCGCCGCCCGGTCCGAAATCAATCATCTCTTCATAGTCCGACCTTCATGCCAGGAGCATCCAATCGAACATGGCTACGCAGACAAACGCTAACGCAAGCGCCAGTGGGATCTTTTCCATTGGCGGCGATATGCCCGTCCACCGGCTGGGATATGGTGCCATGCGCATCACCGGCAAGGGGATCTGGGGAGAGCCCAAAGACATCGAAGGCGCAAAGAAGGTCCTGCGCCACGCGGTCGAACTGGGTGTGAACTTTATTGATACAGCTGATTCCTACGGGCCCGAAGTCAGTGAGCGTCTCATCGGCGAGGCTCTGGCGCCATACCCAAAGGGGCTGGTCATCGCCACCAAGGCGGGTCTGACCAGGCAGGGACCCGACAAATGGCTGCCGGTCGCCAGACCGGAGTACCTCCAGCAGCAGGTCGAAATGAGCCTCCGCCGCCTCAAGCTGGAGCGCATCGACCTCTGGCAGCTCCACCGCATCGATCCCAAGGTCCCGGTGGAGGAGTCTCTGGGCGTTATCAAGAAACTTCAGGAAGAGGGCAAGATTCGCCACGTAGGACTCAGCGAGGTCAAGCCGCACGAGATCGACCAGGCCCGCAAGGTCATCGAGATCGTCAGCGTCCAGAATCAGTACAACATCTCCGATCGCAGGCACGAAGACGTCCTCGAATACTGCGAGAAGAACAACCTGGCCTTCATTCCCTGGTTCCCGGTCGCTGCCGGAAAGCTGACCGAATCCGGAGGCGCGCTGGACGCGGCGGCCAAGCGCCACAACGCCACCGTCTCACAGCTCTCGCTCGCCTGGCTCCTCCACCGCTCTCCGGTCATGCTTCCGATCCCCGGAACCTCCTCCGTGGAACATCTAGAGGAAAACGTCGGGGCGGCGAACGTGAAACTCAGCGATGCCGAGTGGAAAGAGATTGAAGAAGCCGCGAAGTAGCTCGCCAAAAGGGATACCCACCGTCCTGCAGTTTGGTGGTTATCCCTTCAGCAGCTCCAGAAGCCCTTCCTCATCCAGAATCTTCACCCCAAGCGACTGCGCTTTTTCAAGCTTCGAGCCCGCCTCTTCACCCGCCACAACAAAGCTCGTCTTTTTGCTCACACTGCCAGATACCTTGCCGCCAGCGGCCTCGATCCGCTCTTTAGCTTCGTCGCGGGTCAGGTTCGGCAGCGTTCCGGTCAGCACGAAGGTGAGGCCGTTGAGCGCAGTTCCTACTACTTTCTTTTCGGCAGTCATCTTGAGCCCGAGCGACTCAAGATCACTTATAAGTTGCTGATTCTTCTCGATTGCAAAAAACTCCACGATGGCCTGCGCGACCTTGGGGCCGACCTCGTTGACGGCCTCCAACTCCTCGGCTGTGGCCTTCTTCAGCGCCTCGATGGAACCGAAGTGCTGGGCCAGCAACTGGGCCGTGCGCTCTCCGACAAAACGAATTCCCAACCCCAGCAACACACGCGCGAGGCCAGCGCTGCAGGAGCGGTCGATCTGGGCCAGCAGGGCATCGGCGGTCTTTTCGCCAACACGCTCCAATCCCAGAAGCTGCTCGCGCTTCAGGCGGTAGAGGTCCGCGATGTTGTAAATAAGGGGTTTACGGGTGGTGATGGGAGCGCCCTCTTCGGTGACCTCTGCGGTCTCCCCATCGAAGGTGGGAGCCTGTCCCAGCAGCTGCGCGACCATCGCGTCGCCCAGGCCTTCGATATTCATTACGCCACGGGAGGCCCAGTGCAGAAGCTCTTCGCGAACGCGGGCCGGGCAGGAGTTATTGATGCAGCGCCAGTCCACTTCGCCTTCGACGCGTACCAACTCCGTACCGCAGACCGGGCAGGTAGATGGGAAGACGATCTCCTTGTTCCCGCGTGGATGCTGCTTGTCCTCGACGACTTCGACGATCTTGGGGATGACATCGCCGCCGCGTTCGACCTGGACGGAGTCACCGATCTTCACGCCGAGCCGGGCGATCTCGTCGGCGTTGTGCAGGGTGGCGCGGGTGACTGTGGTCCCTCCGATCAGGACCGGGACCAGAACGGCTACAGGGGTGACCTTGCCGGTGCGTCCGACCTGAAAGTGGACGTCTTCGAGCTTTGTCACTGCGGCGCGGGCGGCGAATTTGTAGGCGATGGCCCAGCGCGGAGCCTTGCCGGTAAATCCCAGGCGGCGCTGCTGCGCGGTGGAGTCCACCTTGATGACGACGCCGTCGATCTCATATCCCAGGGTCTCGCGGAGCGGCTCGGCTGCGGCGATAAATTCAATTACTCCATCGATGTTCTTTACCGTCTTCGCGTGTGGATTGACGCGAAATCCCGCAGTCCGGAGCGCCTCAAGGGTTTCGGTGTGAGTGGGGAGCAGCGTCTCACCGTCACGGAGGAGGAAGTAGGCGTAGAGATCGAGCCGGCGTTGCGCGACGATGTTCGGTTCGAGGGTGCGGATCGTGCCGGCGGCGGCGTTTCGCGGATTGGCAGCGGGAGCCATCCCCTGGGCGACGCGCTCTTCGTTCATTTTGACGAAGGCGACGTGGGGAAGCACCACCTCGCCGCGCACCTCGAAGTCCTGCGGCAGCTTGGCGGCGGCGAGTTTTTTGGCGCTTACGCTCAGCGGAACCGAGCGGATGGTCCGCACATTGGTGGTGACATCTTCTCCGGTGGTTCCATCGCCGCGCGTGAGGCCGCGCTGCAGACGGGCGGAGCCGTCCTGTGCGGCGGTGTACTGCAATGCCATCGACAGGCCATCGAGCTTCAATTCGCAGACGTATTTCACGCTCTCTGAGGAGGAGAGACCGGTGCGGACCCTGCTATCCCAGGCGCGCAGTTCCTCCGCGTTGTAGGCGTTGTCCAGCGAGAGCATGGGCCGCGAATGGGCCACCTTGGCGAAGCCCCCGCCCGGCTTGCCGCCGACGCGCTGCGTGGGGGAGTCGGGGGTGATGAGGCCGGGGTGCTCCGCCTCCAGCTTTTTGAGCTGGTTCATCAGCGCGTCGTACTGCGCGTCGCTGATCTCGGGCGCGTCAAGCATGTAATAGAGATACTCGTGGTGCCGAATCTCTTCGCGCAGCTTCTCGATCTGTTCTTCAGCCGTATGGGCGGTCGCCATAGCGAAGATTATAGAGAGCCAAGGATGTGGACAGGTGAGCTTCAGTCCAGCGGCTTGAGTTTTGGTTCGATCCACTCGAGACGTGCCTCAGTCGAGGAGGAGAGATCGAAAATCATAGCTCCCGTCGAAGCGCGTCGAGAAGCCGAAATCCTATTTGAGACTCCGAGCATCCGCTATTCTTCCCTTGACATCTAGGGTACAGCAGCGTTACGTTTTCCTCTTACCCTCGCTATCTAGGGGAAAAGAGTTTCTTTATGGCAAAAAATGATCTGCAGGGCGCGCTCGATCTCCTCATCCTCAAGACCCTCTCGCATCTCGATTCCATGCACGGTTACGGCATCGTGATGCACATTCGACGCGTCACCGATGAGCTGCTCATTGTGGAAGAGGGCTCTCTCTACCCTGCATTGCACCGGATGGAACAGAACAAATGGATACGCGCCAGCTGGGCCGTTACCGAATATGGGCGCAAGGCCAAGTGGTATACGCTCACGCGTGCGGGCCGCGAACAGCTTGCCAGCCGCGAGAAGAACTGGGAGCAGGTCGCCAAAGGCGTGGACGCGATTCTGCGCTTTGCGTGAGCGCGATTCTGGATTGTGTATGAGGTAAAACAATGGCACTCTTCCGAAGAATTCTGTCGTTGGGGAAACGCGCAGGCATGGATCGCGAGATCGATGCGGAGCTGCGCGAACACATCGCCATGTGCATCGACGACAACATGGCGCAGGGCATGAACCGCGCAGCCGCCGAGCGCGATGCCCGCAGCCGCTTCGGCAATCCCACCGTCATGCGCGAACGCGTCCTGGCCGAAGATATGGCGCTTGGACTCGAGAGCCTCTGGCACGATGTGCGGGGTGCCCTGCGCGTCTTCGTCAAGAACCCAGGCTTTGCATTCGTTGTGGTCGCCACGCTTGCGCTCGGCATTGGCGCCAACACGGCACTCTTCGAGCTTCTCGATGCGGTGTTGCTGCAGTCGCTGCCGGTGAAGAATCCGCAGGAGCTGGCGCAGGTGCGCGTCGTCGATAGGAGTAAGGCGCGTGGGGACTTTTCCAGCGGCTATCCAATCGTCACCAATCCAATCTGGGAAAACCTGCGCGAGAATCACCCGGGGTTCTCCGGAATCGCTGCGTGGAGGGACGTCGATTTCTCGCGGGATTCGGGAGGCGATGCCCGCTTCGCGAACGGCCTCTATGTAAGCGGCGACTTCTTTAGCGTGCTGGGAATCCAGCCTATCGCCGGGCGCCTCTTCACGGCTGAGGATGACCGGCCCGGCTGTGGGCTACCCGGCGCAGTCATAAGTTATGGCTTCTGGCAGCAGGAGTTCGGCGGACGCCCGGCGCTGGGCCAAAAGCTGAGACTCAACAACAAGTCCGTGGAGGTCATCGGCATTACTCCGGCGAACTTCTTCGGGGTGGCCGTTGGCAGCGACTTTGATGTAGCCGTGCCCATATGCGCGCAACCGTACCTTGAAACGACTAACCGGCTGCAATCAAGCACCAAGTGGTGGCTCTCCGTCATTGGCAGGCTTGATCCCAAATCCTCCGTTGATCAGGTGGCGGCGCATCTTAAAACCATGTCGCCCGGCATCTTCGCGTCGACCATCCGGGCGGACTATCCTCCCGAGAGCGTGAAGGACTATCTCGCAATGAAGCTTACCGCCGAACCTTCGGCGGCAGGCGTGTCCATGCTGCGCGAGACGTATTCCGATTCGCTGCGGTTTCTGCTCGGAATCGCAGGCCTGGTACTGCTCATCACTTGTGCCAACCTCGCCAGCCTCATGCTTGCCCGCACGGCCGCGCGCGAGAGAGACATGGCTGTGCGGCTCGCGATCGGCGCCGGACGTTGGCGGCTGATCCGGCTGGTGCTGGGAGAAAGCCTGCTGCTGGCGTTTGCAGGCGCCCTTGCCGGAATGGCTCTGGCTCAGGTCTTGAGTCGCGCGCTGGTGGCGTATCTGAATATCTCTCTCGACTTCAAGCTGGACTGGCGCATCTTTGCCTTCCTGTTGGGAATCTCCCTGCTTACTTGCCTGCTCTTCGGTTTGGCCGCGGCGCTCCGGGCCTCCCGTACTCCTCCGGTCACGGCCATGAAGGCGGGCGGCCACGCCATGACGGCAAGCCGGGGACGGCTGGGATTTCGCGGCGTTCTGGTCGTTTCGCAGGTCGCCCTCTCTCTCGTGCTGCTCTTCAGCGCGCTGCTGTTCACGCGGAGCCTGCGCAATCTTATGGTCGATGACCCCGGATTCCAGGCCAATGGCGTACTGATCGCCAGGCTGAACTTCACGCGTCTGCAGATCCCCGCCGATCAGCGCGCTACATTCCAGCGCCGGCTGCTCGATCGCATACGCTCCCTTCCTGGTGTGGATGCGGCAGCCAACACCAACATCGTGCCCTTGGGCGGCAGTGGGTGGGGCAACGCAGTGTGGGTCGCCGGTCAGGAATCAACCCATCGGCAGGATTCCAATTTCAGCGGCGTCAGCTCCGACTATTTCAAAACGCTGCGTATTCCGGTCATCGCGGGGCGCGACTTCACCGGCCGTGAGATGGCCCAGTCCCCGCGCGACGCCATTGTGAACGTGGCATTCGCCAAAAAGCTCGGGCTCGGCGCGAATCCGATCGGGGCGCGCTTCTGGCGTGAGGCAACTCCGTCGCGCCCCGCGGAGCTCAACGAGATTGTCGGGCTGGTAAAGGATACGAAATACCGTGGCATCCGGCGCCCTGCCGAACCCATCGCCTATCTCGCGCTCGCGCAGAACCCGGACGCTGAGAACACCATGCAGGTACTGATCCGATCCAGACTGCCGATGGACGCACAGAAGCAGGCTATTCGCCTCGCCTTGCACGACATAAGCTCAGGAATCAGCTTCGACTTCAACGGGCTTCAGGACCAGATCCAGCAATCGCTATTGCCCGAGCGGCTTCTGGCCACACTCTCCGGATTCTTCGGCGCTCTCGCGGTGATTCTTGCCATGACCGGTCTCTATGGCGTGATGTCCTACACGGTGACCGAACGGACGACCGAGATCGGCATTCGCATGGCTCTTGGTGCGCAACGCACCAACATCACCGCCATGATTCTCGGCAAAGCCATAACCCTGCTGACGGTTGGATTGATGTTAGGAGCAGGCTTGTCCCTCGCTGCGGCTAGCGCCGCCGGCGCACTCCTCTTTGGATTGAAGCCGCACGATCCGGCTACTCTCGCCGGCGCCGCCCTGCTCCTCGCAGCGGTCACCCTGGTGGCCAGTCTCGTTCCGTCCATGCGCGCCGCGAATGTGAATCCGATTGACTCTCTCCGTACCGATTAGGCGAGACCGCCAGGATGAAGGCGTGGCTTGTGTATCTCAGTCCAACAATCGCGTTACGCTCCACAATGGCCGGGGTGGCTTCAGTCCAGCGGCTTGAGGTTTGGTTCGATCCACGCGAGACGTGCCTCGGTCGAGGCGGAGAGATCGAAGTCATAGTATTCGCGAGAGATGTCGCGGCGGCAAGCAAAACGCTGTACGGCGAGTGCGGCAAAGGAGGCACGGCCCAGCGCGGGATGCTCCCGCCGGAGCGCGTCGAGAAGCCGAATCCACATGACCGTGATGGTCTCGTGATAGCCGCTGGTGGGAGTGTTCTTGCCGCCGACAGATTCGTTGTACCGCCGCACGCAGTTACGCATCTTTGCGAGCGCTGCCTCGCGGCCCATCTGATGAACGTAGCAGGCTCCGGTCAGAAGGTGCGCGGCGTGGGTCCATTCGGCTTTGGGCAGCGTGCAGCCCTCAAAAGCGCTGATAAATTCGTCGATTTGCGCCTCTGTGATTGGAAGCGTTGGCATGCCGCCAGCATAAATGGGTTTTCCACGCGGTTCGCGCATCATCGTACGAAAGTTTTGTATGAGGATTTGCTCGCGCCAGGATTGGCAGAGAGGCGAAATCAGGGAACGTCCCGGCTGTACCTCACACCCTTGCACGTTCTCACGGTGTTTAAGCGCGCGCGGTATCTGGAGCGCAAATCTCGGCAGGGTACAGACATGTCTGCCCGGTTTGTTTCTCCACTCGAAGGTGATCCTTCTTACAAGTCCTCATATAGGAAGTAGTTTGCTCAAGCAGTCACTTTCGCGAACGGCATTTATCGGGATGGATCGTAACTTTCAAAACCGCGTTTGAGATATTCGCCAGGGTTGGCCCCGACAACTCGCTTGAACGCCTTACTGAACGCGGCGTCGGACTCGTAACCGACCGACCGGGCAACATCGATGAGCTTCTTGTCGCGCTGTTCGAGTAACTGCATCGCCTTCTGCATCCGCCATTCAGTGACATACTCCAGCGGTGTTTGCCCAAGAAGCTCTTTAAAGCGCGCTGCGAATGCGGAGCGAGACATACCCGCTGTTGTGGCCAGGGATTCGACCGTCCAGGGGGTGTTCACACTGTCGTGAGCGGCGCTCAGGGCAGTGCCTATTTGAGGATCGAAGATCGCACGAAGCCATCCTTTGTTGCGTTCCGGTCCCGACGCGATATGCGCCCGGAGTGCCTGGATAAACAGAACTTCGCCTAGCCGAGCCGCAACGGCTTCGGACCCCGGCGCCTGTTCCGCCATTTCTGAGGCCAGCGCCTGCATGGTGGTATGAAGAGCAAGCGTGTGGGCCTGATCGGCCTTAATCAGAATGAAGCTCGGCAATAACTGAGTGATCGGCCTCAAACTGGCGTGATTAAAACTCAAGGAACCACAGACGATCGTCGTCGGTGCGCCGCCACCGCCATAAAAAGCGACATTGCCATTGGCCGTGGCCCCGATCTCGCTGAAACTCCACTTCGGACGTGTCTGCGGGCTGTCACGCAAAATAATCGAAGTCCCCTTAGCCAACAAAAAGCAATCGCCACCGGTGAGGGGTATCGGCTCCGGAATACCTTCGACACTGAGCCAGCAGTTGCCGCGCAAAAGCATCGCGAAGTGCGCCAGATCCGTTGGGAAAGTCTTTTTGCCGGAAGGGGTGACTTTTTCTTCGGCCTGATTTTCCTGTTTCACACCCCACGGGGCTGTAGCTTCGAGCCTGTGCAGACCGAAGGCGGTTACGTGCATCGTTCTGAAGATGTCAGTGATCGGGTCCAATATAACCTCTCATCTTGGACGAATAAACAAAAGATTAGGACTTGCAGGCAGTTCTCGTCCACTGCCAAAGAAATCTACTCCTTTGTAGGAATGCTACACATCTACCGAAGGGAGTCATCATGGGAAAGCTTGAAGGTAAGGTTGCAGTCATCACGGGTGGATCGAGCGGCCTGGCGCTGGCCAGTGCCAGGCGGTTTGTTGAAGAGGGTGCCTACGTTTTCATCACGGGTAGGAGGCAGGAGCAGCTCGACGAGGCCGTCAAGCTGATTGGCCGGAACGTGACCGGCGTGCGCGGTGACGCGGCCAATCTCGATGACCTCGACCGTCTGTTCGACACGGTCAAGCGAGAAAAGGGCAGGATCGACGTCCTGTTTGCGAGCGCCGGCAGGGGCGAGGCCCTGCCACTGGGCGAGATTACCGAGGAGCACTTCGATGCGACCTTCGGCCTGAATGCGCGCGGAACGCTGTTTACGGTTCAGAAGGCGTTGCCGCTGTTCAACGATGGCGGATCGATCATTATGACCGGCTCGGTCGCTTCGGTGAAGGGTTTTCCCGGTTTCGGCGTGTATGCGGCGAGCAAGGCGGCGCTGCGCTCCTTCGCACGCACGTGGCTCAACGAACTGAAGGGCAGGAATATCCGGGTGAACGTGCTGGGTCCGGGGCCGATCGCTACACCAATGCAGGAAGAAGTTCTGACCAAGGAGGCGAAGGAGATGTTCGAATCCTTAATTCCGCGGGGAAAGATGGGGCAACCTGAAGAAATCGCAACGGTCGCGGTGTTTCTTGCTTCAGACGATTCGAGCTTCGTGAATGGAGTGGAGTTGAACGTCGACGGCGGCTTCTCAGCCATCTGATATCAGCGGATCTCGGTGAGTGCATGATCGAATGCACTCATCGAGATCCGATCAGTAACGATATGTCGGCTTGTCATCAGGAATCCATTGATGATGAGAACGGCGTTTCTCGTTAGTTATGAATTCTCAGTTAGAGATAGGCTGCGCACGATGGGCATGTGATCTTTGCCGGTCTCTCGATGCATTGAGTGACGAAGGCACAGAGCGGGAAACTTAATGATCGCCCTCGACAGCTGCTCTGACAGTCCGCAGATTTTCAGGGGTCGCAGGAATAACGCCGCAATAATGCGGGGAAACCGGGTCTGAATCCTCTTTGAAAAGCAATATCTCCGTCGGTGCGATTGGATCCAACCCCGACCATATGGCACGAACATCGCCGGAGTGCCACGAACCCGATCCCTTCAGGCTTTCAACTAACCGCGCAGGGTACGGGGACCACTGACGCTTTTGGACGTTGGGTTTCTCAACTTGCACAAGGGCGACATGCTCCGAAGCTTCTACCAGGTCTTCAAGCGGGTATGTGCACTCTCCGATTCGTCTCCTGATTACGGAAACACCCTTACTCTCTGCTGTGTATTTTGCCCAGGCGGATGGCAGCAAATCGCCCATCTCTCTACATGGAACCCAACGTGTTATGCACGAAAAGTTGACCGCAGTCAGCCATTCGACGTCTTCTTGCTTCGTTGCTGCGGTGAATTGCGTGAAGAAGTAGCCAATCGTTCCCGTCCTTAGAACTGTGCGGTATTCCGGATGCGGATCTTTCTCCGGCCAGAGATCGTACGGCTCAAGATCGCGTGTAGGTGTACCTATCACACGGCTAAAGAGTGACCCTCCGGCGGGTGTATTCGTTCCGAGCGAAAACGAAGTCTCGATGACCAAATTATTCTGAAGGCGGAAGCCTCCTTCGACATCGGTCAGGTGAGCGCCTAGCAATGTTGCTGCCATTCGCTCAGTTCGAACGAAGAGATTAAAAAATCGATCAGAAATTACGATTGGCCCGGTCACCATTCCTACCGAGTTGAAGTGAATCCCATAATCACAATGATCCACGTCGCACGTGCCTCTGTAGCCACCCCACCTACCCAACGCTGCATCAATGTTTGTGCATCGCTCCAGGAACTCCTTTCCAACTGCAGCCCTCGGAGGTCTGAGAGCAAATTCTCAGCCCGTCTCCGCGTAATCCGCTGGCTTATCTGTACCGTCGCAAGGAGGACGAGGTATATAACCAGCAGGCTGGTCAGCACCCACTTGCACAATTTCCATCCATTCGAAAGGGGAATCATGCCGATTTATACACCCTCTCGGGTTCGTGCGGTTCCCCTGTCCGAAAAGGGATATGGCTCTGCTTTGTCCGCTAAGTCGGGCACCTCGAACAATGACGAAGAGCAGGCAGAGGGGACAGCTACAGAATCGGTCCTGACAAGTCGGCTTAGCGGAAGAGAAACAAAAAAGCGGCGGATCCGTGAATACGAGCCACTCATCTAAACCTCTACCGCTGTCTGCCAGCTCGGCCTCTCCCGCGACACGTTCCAAGAGACTTACCTTGATCGGAAAACCCAAAAGGGTGCAAATGGACACAGACTTGTGTCCATTTGCAAAATACTTCCCGGGTCGATCTATTACCGCCCTTCGACGGATGTCGCCGCCTGCTCGATAAACTGTGCGACTCTCCGCGGCTCTTGAAGCATTGCGAGATGGCAGGTCGGCAAAGTGATGGTGGTGGCGTTGATTTTCTGCGCCATCTGCTCCTCCAGACCTGCGGTAATCGCCTTGTCTTGAGCGGCGACGATGAACCATGAAGGTTTCGTCCGCCAGGCAGGTGTGACAGTCGGTGTTGCCGAGAGCACAGCAACAGACGCGGGCCCCTGGGTTACTGTCAGCAGCGCCTGCTCAGGTTTCGGTAAGTCTTGAGCAAAGGCTTCGGCCACGCCTTGCGCGGAGATGGTGACGAATTGAAAGGCTGGATCGAAGTTAAGAAACGGTGTGAGCGGAGATGGGGTCTTCAGCGTTCCGAGCAGGGACAGCGCGGACTCGCCGGTGTCGGGGGCAAATGCGGCAACATAAACCAGGCCCACGACATTTGCATCATTCCCGGGCGTGTCTCCGATGACAACACCTCCATACGAGTGTCCGACGAGCAGCACTGGACCCGGGTATGCCGTGGTAATGCGGGCGATCGCACGCTCCGTTACAGCGTCATCATCTGCAAGGGACGTAAGAGGCAGTTGCACTGCGATGACATGGTATCCGTCCTTCTCCAGCAGCGGAATCACGCCGGACCAGCTTGATCCGTCGGCCCATGCTCCGTGAACCAGCACGATGTTTCTGACGCCGCGGCTGGCCTTATCTTGCGATGATTCTGGGTTTTGTTGGGCATAGCCAACGTTATGGAATCCTGCCGTCAGCAGAAGTCCGGCACTCAACACTTCCCGGATTACTTTTCCTATTTTCATAAATCATCCCTTTCCTATGTTGCGTTCTTCATGGCGTACGTTGGAAGGTTCGGCCAACGTGCTTTGGGGCTCGGGTTGGCTCTTCTCTAGTTCCTGCCGGCCTTTGACGCGGCGTCGAGGATCACAGCGGCGACCTTCGACGGTTGCGCCAGCATGATTACGTGGCTGGAGGTGACAATGGTAGTTGTCGCTCCGATTTTCTTCGCCTGAGACGCTTCGAGATCGGGTGATATAGCCCGGTCATTTGCGGCGATGATGTACCAGGACGGTTTCGACTTCCAGGCTGGAGTCGTAACCTCTCCCTTCATTGCGGCAACGCTAACCGGCACCTGCGTCGCGGTCAGAACCTCAATTTCCTTGGCGGGTAAGTCCTGGGCGAAATCCTCCGCAACTCCCTTCGGAGTCAGTTTGAGGAAACCACTTTTGTCAGGACGCAACTCTGCCCCGATCGGTGTTGCAACGCTAGTAATGAGGCCGAAGGTCGATTCTCCCTGATCCGGAGCTACGGCCGACACATAGACCAGTCCGGCCACTTTGGCATCATTGCCAGCTTCGGTGATGACAGCTCCGCCGTACGAGTGCCCGACCAGCAATACCGGCCCGTCCTCAAGAGCAATGGCCCGTTGCGTTGCTGCAACATCGTCGGCGAAGGACGTCAGCGGAATCTGAACCGAGACGACATGAAGCCCCTTCGCCTCCAGCAATGGAATCACCTTCGACCAACTCGAACCGTCGGCCCATGCCCCATGAATCAGAAGGACCGTTTTTGTTCCGTGAGGGGATGGTGTTTGTGCCGTCGCCCTGGCGGCAGGGCTGATAATTGCGAGTAGCGCGACACACGTCGACACTACGTTTCGAACAAGCTTGAATGCATGCATTGTTTTCTCCTGGGTGTAGGGAAGATCCGTGCAGGACTTGAAATGCCTCGGCTAGAGCCCGTAGGGCCCAGCGAATGGGCACAACCACATTTCCTGTGGTCATTCTCACGTTCGCTATCCTGCACTCTTTGAGGCTAGGTTTGGAGGAGGGGAGCCTCTAGACGATAACCATCATAGGCTGGCGATTTCTGCTTGAATGTCGTGGGAGAATCGCCCGCAAAGGCTATGCGGCCACGTGTCGTCCCCGCCGCCATATGCCCGGAGTTACCCCGTGAATTCGTTTGAAGGAACGGTTGAGCGCAGATTGATCCGCGAATCCGCACCGAATGGCGATGTCGGCAAGGGGTAGGCGCGAATTCGTCATCAGGTCTCTGGCCCTATCCACGCGGCGCTCAATCAACCACCGATAAGGAGGCGTGCGAAATGTTTGTTTGAAGGCCCGGGAGAAGTGGCTTACGGATAATTCACATGCTTCCGCGACCTGCTGGAGGGCGATATCGCCATCCAGATGAGCTTCCAATAACTCTGTTGCTCTTCGCATCTGCAGAGACGAGAGCCCGCCCCGAAACTGGGGAGCCGACATTCTTACGCCGCCATACGAGCAGACAAAATGAGAGTTCAAAGCCTGCAAGACATGGTCCAGAAAGATCTTCGAAGCGTGAAGGGGGCGCTCCAGCGCCGACACGAGGGGCTGCCCGAGGTGGTGGACGACAGAATCAAACCCTCCCTGCGGCCACACCAATTGCGGCACTCGCGGCGCGCGATGAGCATAGGCAACTTCATCCAGAGCAGCCTGAGTGACGTATAGAACCAGTGCATCGAAGGGATTCGGAAGCAGCACGGCTGGCTCCTCCGTCAAGTCGATTGCGCTGACTCCACCGACTGGGTAAGGACCACTCGATACCTTTTTCCTGCCATAGAATTGCTCGATGAAAGGGATTGGTTTGAGTTGTAACACAACAATGTGCCCACGTTCGCCGACAACCGGCTGCGTCATTTCTGGAAGGCCGACGGTACTCCGAATCCTGCCAAACGAGAACGGAGCGCGTCCGGACAGACGAAAGTCTGCCGTAGGTGAGTCCCTGAGATACAGCGTGTCGGCGAGTTGACTCCAAACGGTGGGAACTTCGGTGGCTGTATTCATAGATGGGTGACCTCAATCCTCTTCAATTGAATGGGGCCCAGGATTCCAGTCTATATTTAGAGGTTGTGTGTACTCTAAAAGCGACAAAATATCTGCTTGAGGGCGAAGAATGCGAAAGTCACGAGCCGAGACAGCCGAAACCAGAGCAAGGATCCTCTCGACCGCCTCAAAGATGTTTTTGGACAGAGGTCTGGGGGCGGTCGGCATGCGCGATGTGATGGCCGGTGCAAGTCTCACTCCGGGTGGGTTTTACCGGCATTTCCGATCGAAGGACCGGCTGATCGCTGAAGCAAGCAGTGCCGCATTGGACCGAGCGTTCGTCATGCTAGAGGGCGAAACCGCGGGCAAATCGCAAGCCCAGGCTGTCGAGAGAATTGTTTCTGTCTACCTGGGGCAGTCGCAAGTCGCCGGTAAACCCTACCTTTGCCCTCTCGCTATGATTGGCGCCGAACTCCGCCACTCGGACCCGCAAGTGCGGGCAATTGCCATCAACGGCTACCAGCGCATCGTTCAGCTCATTGCAAGTCGTCTCGAAAACCGGACAAAGCGTGCAGCTTTGGTGACTGCAGGCGGCATTGTCAGCACGCTCGTGGGCGCTGTTACGCTTGCTGAAATCGCACCGGAGCCGGCCATCGCCAGCGCCATCCTTAGCAAGGCTAAGGCACTTATCACAGAGCTTGTTGGTCGGCCGTAAGTCTTTTGAAGTTCAGCTTTCCAAAGTATAGAAACCGCACTAGCGATGCGCGGATGTTGCCGGAAACGCTTCTGAATACGCGAAATCGCCATTGCGCTCATCCAAGGAAACCGATTGGTAGCGGGAAGTCGGCTTAGCGGAAGAGAAACAAAAAAGCGGCGGCTCCGAGAAGGAGACTGGATCGCTCTCCCGCTGGAAGGCGAGAGGGGAGAGCATGATGACAGGATGCTGGTCGTGCTGCGAATCTCTCCGTGCGAATTCCCCCATTAGCCCGGCTGAGTGTGCAGCTTCCGGAATTGGATTTTATGAGACGAATGTCCGAGGGTCAGTTCAAACCCTTACTCGATGAGTGCATTGCCCGTTCTCGTCAATTGAGATCTGGTCACTTTTTCCCGCAAATAACAGCTCTTAACGCATCTCGGCGTCGAGTGCACTGCACTCGACGCCGAGATATTTTCAGCCGATCGTTTATTTCACTGAGGGACTGTCGTCGGCTTTCAGGTCGCCAAGCGCGTATTGAATCCCCGCTCGAAGGTGCTCCAGCATCGGCGTCATGGCATACACTCGATCGCTGTGGCCGTGGCCTTCGTAGAAGACTCGCCCGTTGCCTTCGCGGCGAATATAGCTCAAGGCATAATCGCCATCGGTTCGCGGATCCGCTTCTTTTGCTTTGTCTTCGGCACTCATCTTGCCGTAGTCGATACTCGTCAGTACATGCACGTTCTTCCGCGAGAATGAGTCCTGCTCGAAGGTATACGTCTCGTCATGAATCTCGAACTCCTTGCCATGGAACATGGCCGTCAAGGGGCTCTTCGGGTCATCGATCTTGACCGTAATCAGCTGCGGATCGGGCCAGTGAAATTTGAAGTAGCCGCCAATCAACTTGTTGAACTCCGGCCACTGCAGGACAGGCTTCGCTTCCAGATGGAGATGACGCATGTCCGGCGGAGGCAGCAACGAATTGAAATTCGCCACGAAATCGGCGCGGGTCACCTTGCCTGTATTGCCGGTATCCAGCTTCCGGAACCAGTCATCGGCAAGCGCGGCCCACTGCTGCCGGCTGACGGTCTCTCCCCTACTCCCGTTGGCTGCTGTAACCAGCCGGGATGCTAAAACCAGCGCCCCCAGATTCCGTCCAGGACTGCCGCTCTTTGCAGCGGCCTCACCTGCCACGCAATCGGTGTGATACGAGTCTGTCGCGGCGTGGATTGCGGCAATACCCTTTCCACCTCTCACAAAACTCAAGAAGGCTGCTCGGCGCGCCGTCGTGACCGCCGGATTCGGATCGTCAAGAAAACACGCAGTGGTGCTGTCCAGGAAGATGGCGTCGTATTTCTTGAGATTCGCGGTGTTGATATCCGCGGCGTCGTACGTAACGGTTGTGGTCCATAAGCCACCCTGGTTCCCCAGTGCCTCCACCGTCTTCGCAGCCAGTGGAATGGAGGCGTGTACGAACCCTCCCGCGCCTGTATGAGCCAGCACCAGCACCCTGCGCGAGCGCATCGGCCTGGCGCCGGGGGTAGTCGGCAAGGCGGCCATCATGGCAGCCACAGCGGCTTGCGATACGGCAACCGGCGTCGAATTTCCGGCTGGATTGAACGTGTTGGCTTGCCCGGGCTTCACGGCAGGCGGCGCAGGCAGCAACGTACTGACCCCGGCCTCAATCTGAGACTGGGTAAGCGTTCCGCTCTTGGTGGTGTTCCAGGCCGTAAACCAGGAGTTGAAACCGGACTCCAGCTCGGACCGTGTCAGCGTTCCAGCCTTATGGGTATCGAGGGCGGCAAATAGCGCTTGAGCTGTTTGGCCACTGCCCCGTCTCTGCGCCTGCAAGCCTGCGATACCGAATGCAAGCAGCGCAACAGCGCCCGTCGAGATACAAGTCGTTGCAATTAATCTGATATGTCTCATAATCTTCGCCGGAATGAGTCTACATCGAATGCGACCTCGAGTCGCCGCGTTAGAGATACTTGAACCGGTTTTGGCAATTTGGAGAAGATCTTCTAACACGAGGCAACGGTATTTCGGCGAAGAAAATGAGTGCATTGGCCTGGTCTCGTCAACTGGCACGCGATTCCGCGATGTCTGCCCAGACAAAATGCCTCCTCGCAGCGTCTCAATAGCGCAGGCCGAGCTTCAGTGGGAAGTCTTCTTCGTCGTCCTCGAGGCCGGGCAGACTGCTGTGTTCCCGGATAATGGCGCGATGTTGGCGGCAAAGTGCCAGATGCGTTGCGGCGATTGCAGCGACGGCAAGAACGAAGTGTCCCGTCCCGGCTTCCATCCACGGTTCAGCGACAAGCGGGAGCCACGCCACCACGGGAACGAATGCAATGTACTTGAGGGCCGCGATAGCGAAGTTGGGTTGTTCCCTGGCCCGCTCGCCGGTGAAGGCCACGGTCTTTACGTTCAAGAAGAAGATGTCGGTCAGCAACACGGACATCCCGACAGCGACGAGTAACTGGCTTGCCGTGGCCCCGAAGGTGCGAAGTTCCGGCGGAGCGATGACACGAAGCGCCATGCTGCCCCCCAAGCTGATGATCAGTCCCCAAACGAGAGCCCAGGTCTTCGCGGCCAGCAACTGATCCATCGCCGTCTGGAACGGCGCCGGTTTGCCGTGGACGCTGTGAAACACCCAGCTTCCCTGACGATTGCCGGGAGAGACAAATGCCATCCGCAGCCCGGCAACCGTCCAGAAAGCCATGATTCCGACAGCGGCGCGAATGCCGTCGGAGGAGACTTCCGCCCGAATGTGATTCTGTACAACGGCCAGACGAAGAATGGTGGCAGTCACGATCGAAAGGCCCACTCCTCCACAGAGAACAAGATAGATGCGGTAACGCTGGACGCGCAGAAGGGTTTCGCTGATGAAGTGAAAGACAGCCCGCTGAACCGGACGCTGCACCAGCGTAGCGTTGATCGCCGCGTGTAGCGGCGGCGCCATCCAGCTTCGCGTGGCGTGCGCACCGGTTCCGATGGACAGTTGGCGTACCCGGCGCAGGTAGGCGATCGGATAAGCGAGTGCGGCTACGCCGGTAGCCAGAAGCAGCGCCAGGCATCCTGTCTGCGCCAGCTGTGTGTAGATCGGCAACGCGGAGGGTCCCTCCATAAGGCGCTGATAGACGCCCAGGAACCAGAAGGGAGGAAAGAATCGCGCGAAGACGCTCCCGGACTGAAGCAGGACTGGAACCGTTCCGGACAGAACCGGGAACAGGAGCAGGAGCATCAGCAGCACAGTGATCAGGAGGCCCTGCAAGGCAAGAGAGAACCTGCGGAAGATGCGTTCGCCGAAGACGGAAAGCAGTGTGCCCTGCAGGGCAAGAAGAAGGACGGCAGCGAACAGTCCGCTGCCCGCTACGGCGAGAAGATGGCCGGCCAGAAAGCGGAAAAGGCTGGGTGGATCAATAGCTGCGGGAAGAACCAGCGGCGCGAAGATATTGGCATCGAAGAGGAAGCCCGCGATGAGAATGGCGATGGCGGCAATTCTCGCGAGGAAGAGCCTGCGGGCCGGGATGGGCAGCGTGGTCAATACGAAGAGATCCAGGAGATCGGGGAAGAACATGTCCCACTCAAACACGGTAACGATCCCCATCGCCACAAAGGAATAGACCACAAAGAAGAAATGATGATTGACCCGCAACCAGTACGGTGGTCCTGCAACGGGCGCATGCTTTTGAAGCGAGAGGATGAAGGGATGGTAGACAGGCCATAGATACATCGCCACGATGAATCCCGGGAGCCCGGCAGCAACTGCGACGAGAACCAGGCGCGCTTTGGCGTCGCCGTCGGGAGATGCCGTTTCGTGATTGAAGAACCGCGCCAGAAAATGGCGAACCAGACGCGAGAACTGGCTTCGTTGGGGCTCTTGCGCCGGGCCACGCTCCGCCTGAACTTTCAGGGGAAGCACCTCCTGCTCCGACATTGTTAAGAAATGCTGAAAGGATTTATGCATGGTCGGTCCGCATCACGTCCACGATCTGCTGTGCGGCGCTCCTGGTGTCCTGCTGCTTGACCAGTTGCGCGAAGACCTTTTCCAGATTCGGAAGCTTCATCAAACTTGCAAGATCGTCTGGCCGGGCGTCGGCGACGATTCTGCCTCTTGCAATGACAACGACGCGGTTGCAGACCTGCTCCACGATCTCCATGACATGCGAGATATAGAGAATGGACTTGCCTTCAGCCGCCAATAACTCCAGGAGGTCCTTGAACAGCCGCGCAGAGACGACGTCAAGTCCTGAGAGCGGTTCGTCGAAGATAAGCAGCCTGGGATCGTGTAACAGAGCTGCGGCGATCAACACCCTCTGGCGCATCCCTTTGGAATAAGAGGACATGGGCGTGAATTGCCAGGAATCGAGATGCAGGAGTTTGAGCAGTCGAGTCGCCTTCGCTTCAATGAGATCCTCTCCAAGACCACGGAGTCTGCCAACCAGCTGCAGGTACTCCAGTCCTGACAGGTAGGTGTAGAGATGGGCTTCCTCAGGAACGTACCCGAGGACACTCCGGAAAGCGACCATATCCTTTCGAATGTCCTGGCCTTCGAAGAGCACCCTTCCGTCGTTTGGCCGGAGCATTCCCGTGATGATCTTGACTGTCGTTGATTTGCCGGCACCATTCGGCCCAAGAAAACCGACGATCTCGCCAGGGACAAGATTAAAACTCACATTCTGAATCGCCGGAATGCCGCGGAAATTTCTAGAGAGGTTTTGCAACTCAAGCATGACGTCAGCCTCCGTCCCGCCCATCGCATCTGATGGTCGGATTCCGACTATATCTAAATCCGACTATTAAGTCTAATGAAAGATGAAACCTCAGCGGTGGCTTTCAGTCTCTTCAGACATTCCATGGAAGAAGAGTGGGTCCAAGGAAGAGAGTGAACTTCACTGCGCTCCGATACCGGGGGCGAATCATCCCGATTCAAGTCGCTCTCTCGATCAGAGCAATTGGCGTCGAATCGCCAAGGCACTCATCGTCAGTAATCCGCAGATCGGTTCTTAGCCCAACTTAGAGGAGTGCATTGTTCTGTTCTCGTCATTTGGGAATTGGGCTCATCGGTCTACTCCGTGCGCAGTGCCTCTACAGGATTGACCGAAGCGGCGTGGCGCGCGGGGATATAGCTGGCGAGCAGCGCTGAAAAGCCAAGTACCACGGCCACACCGGCAAGTGTGCCCGCATCCCATGGTTGAGTGCCGAACAGGAGTTTGCGCATCAGGAACGCTGCTGCTACGGAGCAAACCAGTCCCGCCAGAATGCCAATACCAGTCAGCCATCCCGCCTCTCTCAAAATAAGTTGGTAGACAGAGCTGCGCTGCGCGCCGAGCGCCATACGTACTCCAATCTCCTTCGTCCGCTGGCTTACCGAGTAGGCGATCACACCATACAAGCCCACAACACCCAATAACAACGCCATCGCTGCGAATCCCCCCACAAGCCACGCCGACGAGTGATGGAGATAGCTCGACTGCGTATGATGGATACGATCTTCCATCGTCTCGGCATTAAAAGTCAGGATGTCAGAGTCGATCCGGTGGACCGTCTCCTCGAGCGACTTCGCCAATTCCTGCGGCGCCCGGGCCGTCCTGACGACCACAAAGAATGCATTGTCAGGCTCCTGATTGAATGATGTGTACAGCACTGGCTGAACCTCAGCATCCAGCGGCCCCTCCTTAATGTCGCCGACAATACCGACGACCTCAATCACCGGGGATGATGCGTCGTACCGGATATGTTTACCTATCGCGTCCTCGCCTGGAAAATACTTTCGCACGAAGGACTGGTTGACGATCATCACGCGCGGCTTCGAAACATCGTCAGACTCGGTGAAATAGCGTCCACGTACTAGCCGCGCCTGCATCGTGCTGAAGTACGTAACCCCTACCTGACGGCTGCTCGATTCGTAGCCAGTCCCATGTTGCGGCCGGCCGATGATCTGGAAGGTCGTATTTCCTCCGGCAACATTCGCCACAGGAACCCCGTGGGTCACTGCCACCGACTGAACTCCAGGCAATCGCCCCGTCTCTTCCATCACACGCCGTGCCAGCGAAACCACCATCTCGTCTTTCGAGTAGCGTGAGTGCGGCGCCCTCAATCTCATGATTCCAAGATGGTCCGGCTGAATTCCTATATCGACGTGCAGCAGCCGGTAGAAGCTCTTGCCCAACAATCCCGCTCCCACCAGCAATACCATTGCGGTGCAGAGTTCCAGCACGACAAGGTTCGCCCCTAGATGTCTCCACGCCGTCCTGGCACCACTGCGACCGCTTTCTACCAAACCGGCGCGCAGATCGGTCAACGAAAGACGAAGCGCGGGCGTGAACGAAAAGAGCGCTGCCATCGCGAAACCAACCGCCACGGCAAAGCCAATCACGTGCAAATTCAGCCCCAGCCCTCGTAGATAAGGCATACTCGCCAGGATATCGACCGGGACAAGCTGTACCAGCAAACGGATCCCTCCGTAAGCAGTGCACATGCCTACAAGACTCCCTGCTGCGGCCAGCATTACTCCCTCCGTCACGAACTGTCGGATGAGCCTTATACGCGAAGCGCCCAGAGCGCCGCGAACCGCGATCTCATGCCGGCGATTCTCTGAGAGAACGAGCACCAGCCCTGAGACATTCACACACGCAATCAGCAGAAGCAATACCGCGCCGCTCAACAGCAGCAACAGGATCGGACGCAGATTGCCTACGATCACCTCAGTCAACGGTAAAACCGTTGCGCCACGCCCATCATTTGAGTCCGGATACTGTTTCGCCAACCGCTCTGCGATTGAGCTCATATCAGATGCTGCCGACTCTAGCTTCACTCCGTCCTTCAGCAAGGCAATCGCGAACAGTCCGTGCTCTCCGCGGCCATTTGGATCGGACGATGCGTGAAGCGCCGTCCAGAACTCAGCGGCTCCGGCGGGCGCGAAGTGAAACTTCTGTGGCAGCACTCCGACAATGACGTGGGGTACTCCTTCCATCGTGACGGACTGGCCTAATACATCCGATCGTCCGCCGTACCGGTTCTGCCAAGCGGCATAGCTCAGGATTACGGTACGCGGCCCACTCGGGCCATCCTCGCCGTCGTGAAAGTCGCGTCCTATAACAGGAACGACGCCCAATGCGCGAAAGAAGCCGGAACTGACGGTAGCGCCGTCTACCAGTTGTACTCTCGCCGTCGTATTCAAAGCCATAGAGGTATGGTGATACGCTTCCACGGAACGGAAGACTTTGTTCTGTTTCTTCCAGTCCAGATAGTCGAGATATGACAGATGAAAGCGCTGCCCCAGGGGGGTGCTTTCAAACAACGACACCAGCCGCGATGGATTCTGATACGGTAACGGCTTGATCAGCACAGCGTCGACGAAGGCAAAGATTGCAACGCTGGCGCATATACCTAGCCCCAGCACCAGGATTGCCGTACAGGAGAACCCGGGGTTCCTTTTCAACTGACGGAACGCGTAGCGTATATCCGACCAGATGCTGTAGAGCGTCAGGGCTGCGTCCGCGCCAATCACTTGCTCCTTCGTGCTCGACACATTGCCGAAGCGAATCAGCGCATCGCGGCGTGCCTCCTCGGCAGACATACCGCTGTCCATGTTCTCCTCGATCCGCATCTCGATATGGGAACGAAGTTCAGAGTCGATGTCGCGGTCTACCTTCAATCGGGTAAAGAGATTCGAAATGCGACGAAGCAGCGACATAGGTCCACCTATACATAGCGCAGGATGGCGCGCACGCCTTTCACCAGATGCTCAAAGTTCTTCTCTTCTTCCTCTAGGCGCTTCCGTCCCGCAGCGGTCAACTTGTAGTACTTCGCCTTGCGGTTTGTCTGGGTCAGTGCCCAATCTGCAGCAATCCATCCGCGCTGCTCCATGCGGTGCAGCGCCGGATAGAGCGAACCCTCCTCGACACGAAGCAGATCGTCCGATGCCTGCTGGATGTGGGCCACGATTCCATAGCCATGCATCTCTCCCATTTGAGAGAGAGTTTTCAGGACCAGCAGATCCAGCGTCCCCTGGAGATCGTTCTTCGCCATACGTCTCTTCCTCTAAACAACTAGGTGTAGGGATTACGCTAGCCTAGATGTTTAGGGTTGTCAAAGGTAGATTTGCAATTTCCACCCACAGTTTCTTTCGATTATTCTGGAGCGCCGCTGCTTAAATTTGTGCCAAAGATCGCCAATGCACTCATCGAGTACGGGATTAGTAGCGACAGGGTAGGCTGAGTGAAAGTCAAAAAAGCGGTGGCCCCGCGAGGAACGCCGCATGTGCTTTACACCTCCGAAGGCGGCTTTCGCCAACCGCGCAGGTTAGCCGATAGCGATGAGCTAACATGGCTGTGTATTTGCTGGCTTCGATGAGTACTGGTGTGTGACAAGGAACTCCGATGATCGGAAGTTTGTGTAGCCGGGCACTTGCGCTTGCAGTGCTGCTGTTCTTTGCGCGTGCAGTCGGTTGGACACAGGATTTGGCGATTACAGGCGCTTCGGTTTATACCTCGCCGGACGCACCGGTACGCAGGCATGTAACCATTTTGATCCGTCATGGCGTGATCGCAGGCGTCGGGGAGCATGTGCCTATCCCGAAGGGCATCCCGACGATTTCCCTGCAGGACGGTGTTGTGCTCGCCGGATTCTGGAATGCGCATGTGCATTTCATGGAGCCAAAGTGGAACGATGCGGCGCATCAGCCTGCGGAGAAACTGACACACCAACTGGGCGAGATGCTCACCCACTCAGGCTTTACAACCGTGGTCGATACGGGTTCGGATGTAGAGAATACCGTCGCATTACGGAGGCGGGTAGAGAGCGGCGAAGTCCTCGGACCACGCATCTTCACCGCGGGTATCCCTCTTTTTCCTGCTCATGCGTTGCCTTACTATCTGGCGGACCTTCCGGCAGATTTAAAGGCAAAGCTGGGCCAGCCAGAGACGGCCACGGACGCAAGGACGCTTGTCGACAAGAACCATGCCGCGGGAGCCAACATCGTAAAGCTCTTTACGGGTTCGATTGTGGAACCGAATCGCATTGCTTTGATGCAAGTGCCGATCGCGCGTGCCGCCGTTGAGGAGGCGCATAAGAGCGGACAACTGGTCTTCTCGCACCCTTCAAATCTGGAAGGAACAAAAGTGGCAATCGACGCTGGTGTCGATGTCCTTGCTCATACGCCGGAGAGCACGAAGGGAATTGATGAGGACGTGTTGCGACACATGATTTCACAACACATGACGATCATTCCGACCCTGAAGCTCTTCTCCCAGGACAACGATATCGCGAAGATTCGCGAACTCGATTACCGCTTCCATCAGCTTGGAGGGAGACTCGTTTACGGCACCGACACCGGTTTCCTTCCGGATTACGACCAGCGCGAGGAATTTCGCCAACTGATGGCGGCGGGACTAACCTTTCGCGATGTGTTGGCAATGCTGACGACCGCTCCGGCGGCTCTGTTTCATCTGGAGCGACACGAGGGCAGGGTGATGCCGGGAATGCGCGGAGACCTGACGGTTCTGTCCGAAGATCCGTCGTCAGGGAATGCCGAGGCGTTCACGGCGGTTCGATATACGATCCGCGGAGGCATCGTAATCTGGCAGTCAAATCAGACGACGAAGTGAATCTGCATGAGGGGCGATCGCTCTCCTGCCGGAGGCGAGAGGGGAGAGCACGATGACAGGATGCCGGTCGGGCTGCGAATCTCTGAGGAAGATTTGCCCCACTGGCCCGGCTGAGGATGCAGCTTTCCGGGAAACGCGTTTATGAGACCCATTTCGTTTCGTGGCACACGCCAGTCATCGATTCGCGCTAGGACTGTTTTGCGGCAGCATACGATCCCGGAGGTTCACGAAAGGGTTCTACGTCAATGCGCTCGTAACGCACCTCCAGCACCGTCAGACGTTCTTTGCCGCCCGGTGCTTCGAGAACGACGCTGTCCCCCTCGGCCGACCGCATCAACGCGCGGCCCAGAGGACTCACCCAACTGACATGGTTGCGGTCGAGGTCAACCTCGTCCGCGCCGACGATGCTCACCTCTCGCTCCACTCCCGCGGCATTGGCATAGAGCACTGTTGCACCGAAATATACCTTCGTCGCCCGCAGGCCCGATCTCGGAGCTTCCGGATCAACTACTTCGGCAGCTTCCATCCGCTTGGAGAGATGGCGAATCCGCCCATCGATCTGGCGCAGCCTACGTTTGGCGTACTGATAGTCGGCGTTTTCACTACGATCGCCATTGCTGGCAGCCCACGCTACGACCTCCGCCACAGCCGGGCGGTCCTTGATCAGCAGAAACCGGTGCTCCTCTCTCAGGCGCTCAAGTCCACCGGGCGTGATGTAGTTCTTGACGTGGACTGCCGGCGAGTCATCTTGCGGTCTTCTGGTAAAGCCTTTACGCATTTCGTATTATTCCACCCCGAATCCAGCAGGTCTTCCAATGACAATAATGACGGCCACTGGGAAAGATAGTAAACAGGTACCCGCTGATGCTACGGCTTCATCGCGGCATGAGTAGGATGACGTTGCGTCCAGGAAACGCGTTTATCAGGACTAATACTCAACAGATCCGCGATTCTGTGAACGGCCGGAGTTCAAGACCGACGAAATGACGCCAGGCAGGCAAAGACCTCCCGGTAGAACTCGGGATGCGATTGCCAAGTCTGTCCAGTGACAAGGCGGCCATCACGAACAGCCTGCTGGTCTACAAATGTACCGCCACCTTGTTCCGCTTCGACGCGAACGTGTTGGTAGCAGGTAATGCGTTTACCTTTCGTGAGGCCCGAGGCGGCGAGTATCTGGATGCCATGGCAGATGGCAAAGATCCATTTTTGCTTCGCGTCGAACTCGCGGACAATATCGAGCAACCGCCGATCGTTGCGGAGGTACTCAGGAGCACGACCTCCAAGAATGAGAATGGCATCGTAGTCATTCACATTTATTTGGTCGAACGAGATGTCGGACTCCAGGCCGTAGCCGGGGCGCTCGACATAGGTATCCCACCCTGGCTCGAAGTCGTGCATTACGAGATGGAGGCGACGAATCGAAGGAGCGGCAACGGTGGTGCGCCACTCTTCCTCCCGAAACCGATGGACCGCATAAAGCGCTTCGTAAGATTCACCGGCGTCTCCAGTAACAATTAATATATGTGGCATTTCGGTGGCCAGTGTATCATCCAAGCCAAACTTGAGACCCTGTTGGTAGAGCCTTGTAGAGGCTGACGGAGTTGACCACACCTGAACGTTTATCGACACCGATTCTGAAAATGAGTCGAGGTGTTTACTCCTATAGAACTTCCGGACGGAAACTTACCGCTCGCGCGCCGAATCCTCCGGAGAACTCTACGTTGCACAGGGATTTGATAGACTCCGGTCAAGAAGCAAACTCGACGATAGTCAACCGTACATGAAATCAGTTTTTTTGAGTGACCGCTGCGAACGCCCCTGAGGCTCGCAAAGCCTTCCTGAGGAGCCCTTGGATGCGCCCAGCGACGAAGATTTCTCCTGTTTCAACGAAGCCCGCGGCTTCTGCCAACATCAATCAGGAGGAGACTCCTTTCGAGGCGCTGGCCAGCATCTGCTCAGTTCTAGTAGTGGGCCTGTTCATCCTGACATTCGTAGCTCAGAACTACGTCATTCCGTCAGGCTCGATGAAGAACACCCTGCTTATAGGTGATCACCTGGTGGTCGACCGGATTACGCTAATGCCTGCCGCTTCGTGGATGCCGCTGATAAGATCCCGCGAGCCGAGGCGCGGCGATATAGTGGTGTTCTATAAACCCGTTTATCAGTCTGGTATTGATGCGACTGACGCCGATGGAACTCCTCAGTACACTCCTTTGGTGAAGAGATTAATTGGCGTACCTGGCGATCATATCCATCTGCGCAACGGCATCGTGATTGTGAATGGCGTCGTGCAGCCTGTTGGATTTGCGCAGCCGACGACGACGGATAACTTCAACGAATTCCTCGATGATTTTCCCGCAGTTCCTCCGACGGAGGCGAATGAGTCCACAGAGTCGTGGGCTGTGAACTTCCAGAATTATGTGCGCGACGGCGACCTGGTAGTTCCACCCGGCATGTACTTCATGATGGGGGACAACCGGCACAATAGCCTCGACTCGCGCTTCTGGGGCTTCGTGCCGCGCGCCAACATCATTGGCCGTCCGCTGTTCAACTATTGGTCGTTCGAGGCCACTGATGGAGAACTTGAACAAACAGGATTCGCTCACAAGCTCGCGTGGATCGGCCACGTTCTGGTGCATTTCTTCCCAGACACGCGCTGGAAACGCACTTTCCACGTTGTTCGTTGAACCGAAATTGTAAGATCCTGATTTGATCTTGGGGCGCTCCAGTCGTATGACCGCCTAATCGGCAATTACTATTTGTGCACTACCAGACATGCCAGCTGGAGTACCTGCCAGGATTACTCCCCAGACGTTGGCTTGTCATCAGGAATCTATTGATGACGAGAAGGGCGTTTATCGTTACCTATAGAGTCGATGAACGAGCCAGGCGACGGCCTCTCACCTCCGAATGCCAAGGTGCCTGAGTGCGAGTTCAGCGGTGCGCTTCAGTTCTGCTTTGGTAGAGCCATTGGCTGCCTGGACTGCAAGTCCGCTGAGTAGAGAGGAGAGATACCGTGTGTAGTCATCCACATTCTCATCTTTAGGAAACTCGCCGGCTCTCCGAGCCTTCAGCAGCCGGGATTTGATCGCTGCCTCGTTCTCCAGACGTATCTCCCTCATCAAGAGTTTGGCAGGCTCCGTATCGGTCCCACAGGAGATTGCTCCGGTCAGCGTGAAACAACTTGAGGGATGGTCCTTTGCACCAAGAAATTCGACGGTATTGTCGAATGCGGCAAGAATGAACTCCCGGAAAGTAGGCTGCTCGAGTGCCTTCGCCATGTACTGGGCAGGCCGATCGACGTAGCGTTTCGCGGCCAGCGCGAAGAGTGCCTGCTTGTCTCCGAAGGCGGCATAGATGCTGGACGGATGTATTCCCATGGCCTGCGACAGATCCGCCATCGCCGTCCCTTCATAGCCACGCTCCCAAAAGAGTCGCATCGCTATATCCAGCGCGGCATCTTTATCGAACGCTGTCGGCCTCCCGGGCTTCGGTATGGGTTTCATAGGCTCCTCCCCATTTTAGATTCCAACTCTATGAATCCGATGCAGCATTCGCCACATCTGTAATGATCGTTCGATTAATTATTGAACGATCATTCGATAAGTGGTCCGGCGACATGATTTTACAGGTGTCAGCCGGAGCATCAAGCCAAAGGAGAACAGAAATGGGAATATTGACAGGAAAGGTCGCAGTCGTTACCGGCGGCAATAGCGGCATCGGACTGGCGACCGCCAGGCGCTTCGTGGAGGAGGGAGCATACGTCTTCATCACTGGTCGTAGACAGGCAGAGTTGGATAAAGCGGTGGCCGTTATAGGCAACAACGTCAGGGCTATCGCGGGAGATCTCTCAAAGCTCGAAGACATCCAAACCATCGCTGCCACGGTGAAAGACGTGAAGGGAGTCGTGGATATCATCGTGTCCAATGCCGGGTTCACGGAACAAGCTCCGCTCGACACTCTCACGCCTGAGCACTTCGACAAGGCTTTCAACCTGATGGCCCGGGCTCCGGTCTTTCTGGTGCAGAAACTTCTTCCGCTGATGGGGAGAGGCAGCTCGATCATTCTAGTCAGTTCAGCCATGCATCTCATGGGCATTGCGAACCACACTGCCTACGCAGCGACGAAGGCGGCAACGCGCTCTTATGCTCGTACGTGGGCTGCGGAGTTCAAGGATCGCGGTATTCGCGTCAACACCCTTAGCCCAGGTGTTACCGATACCCCCATCCTTGAAGCCCAATCGGAATCCGGGGGACGCGACGAGGTGGTGAACATGTACATGAGTATGATTCCTCTCGGTCGGCTCGCAGAGGCTGTGGAGATCGCGAACGCGGCCGTCTTCCTGGCTTCAGATCAAAGTTCTTATATGACAGGTGCGGATCTTATGGCAGACGGAGGCGTCGGCCAAGTCTAAGGGCACGAAATAGGAGCGGCGATGATGAGAGCGCCAGGGCCCTGGCGTTCTCATCGTTACGCGACCAGGAACGGCTTCCTCCTGAAATCGGCTTGTTGTCAGGGATCATTGAAGAATTCAAATAACTGGTCGAGTCGCGGATTTTGTGACAGCCTCATAACCGCCGTCTGTTCAGGGTTGCCCTGGGTTGTGTTCTATACGAGCAAGATGGATTCGCCCCCAGGCGCAGAGATGTTCCAGCACAGGAAGCAGGGTGAGGCCGTACTCGGAGATGGCATAGGAGACGCCGCGCTGCCCGTGGTCGGTGCGCGAGACGATGCCGTCGTCGGTGAGCTCTTTGAGGTGCCGGATCAGCATCCGTTCCGTGATCTGAGGGATGCTCTTTTCCAGCTCCATCGGGCGCCTGGGGCCTTCGAGCAGGCACCAGAGAATCGTGCCCTTCCACCGTCCGTCGATGACGGTAAGAGTGGCGTCAATCGGGCATGGAGAGATCTCTTTTTTTGAAACAGCCATTTGGCTTGCGGCCTCCCTGGATCGAGCTGACATATTCGTCAGCCTGGATTTGTGAGTCGATTCACGGTACCCGCCACTCTCAAGCATGAGGTTGGAAGGAGCCGGAATTCATGCACGGTATCGATATTGTTACGCTGATGATGGCAGGTCTGCTGGTGGGCAACGAGCTTACCGTCTCGCTCTTTATCAATCCTGTGATGCGGCAGCTGGGCGATGAATCCCAGAGGCAGGCCCTGAGCCTTTTTGCCGCACTTCTGGGGCGTGTCATGCCGTTCTGGTACGCACTTTGTCTTGTGCTTTTTCTGGTAGAAACATATGCTCGCCGGGGTGAACCCGCAGCTTCGTTCCTGCTCTCGGCTTCAGTCCTCTGGGTCGCAATTATTATCTGGACGATCCTTGTACTGGTGCCGATCAACAACCGGATCGCCGGGCTTGCCGAACAGACTCAGTTGAAGGAGTGGCTGCCGGAGCACACGCGATGGGAGAGGCTTCATCGCATTCGTATTCTTCTTCTCCTGGTTGCGCTGGCGTTTGTCACGCATGCGCTCGTATAGCATCGCCGGTCTGGTGGGCCGCGCTGGCCTGTATGCTGGATTCAGACATGGAACCCGTCACGCACTTTATGACCGGCGCTGTTCTCTCTCGCGTCGGATTCAACCGGAAGGCCGCTTACGCGACCCTGGCGATGACGCTGGCGGCCGAAGCTCCCGACCTCGATGTGCTGTGGTCGCTTAAAGGACCGGTGGCCGCGTTTGAGCATCATCGCGGCTGGACTCACACGCTGATCGGGATTCCGTTAGAAGCTGCTGTGGTCACGGGAGTGATCTGGCTGGGTCATCGCATCTTTGCGCGAAGAAGAGCGTCGGAAGCAGGGAGCAGGCATAGGGAAATCAGGAGCAGGGAGTCCGGTGCTCCAGTGCGGTGGGGCCTCCTCTACTGGTTCTCTGTCATCGCGTTGCTCTCGCATATCCTGCTGGACTGGACCAATAACTACGGTGTGCGGCCGTTCTTTCCCTTCAATCCGCGATGGTACGCAGGCTCCATCATCTTTATCGTCGAGCCGGTGATGTTTGTGTTGCTGCTGGGTGCGCTGGTGGCCCCGGCGCTCTTTGGTCTGATTGGCAGCGAGGTGGGTGCGCGCCGTCCAAGATATCGAGGGCGGGGGTGGGCGGTCGCGGCGTTGCTGGGAATCGTGGCGTTGTGGGAACTGCGCTTTGTCGAGCGCCAGAAGGCGATGGACCTGATGGCGCAGTCGGGTTTGCAGCAGGCCCAGGTGGTGCGGGTGACGGCGGACCCCTTCCCGGTCAATCCCTTCCGCTGGCAGGCCGTGATGGAGACGCCTCTGCTGTACCAGGTGGCGCGAGTGGATACGCTGAGTGGCGATGTCAGCTCCAGCCCGCAGGCGGATATCTTTTACAAACCGCCGAGCACTCTGGCGGCTCTGGCGGCCAAGCGAAGCTGGCTGGGGCACGTCTACCTGGACTGGGCGCAGATTCCTTTAGTGAATGACCTGGGAACGACGGGGGATGGATTAACCACGGTTACGTTCCGCGACTTGAGGTTTATCTATGGGGCACCGGTCTTTGGACGGGAGAGCACATCGTTGGACGGGAAAAGCACACCGCTGGAGGGAGTGGTGATGGTGAACGGCGACCGCCGTGTCGAGGAGATGCGGATGGACGGCCATACGCAGCACTGAGATTTTGACGTTCATCTCCTTGAAATTCAGCTAAAATTTAAGTTCGAGGTTCTTATGGCCGCCTATTTCGCATTGATCGTTGCCGTTCTAAGCCGCATTCTGCCGTTTACCCTGCATTCGACTGGCGTCGGGTTTACCGCTGTGGGCGGTGGCCTGCTTTATTTCGGCGCGCGCCGCGGTCGTTGGCACACCATTGCGGCAGTCCTGGCCCTGATGGCGACAGATTTCTACCTGACGGCCTTCGTCTATAAGTATGCCTTTCACGCCAGCGATTACCTGGTCACGTGGCTCTGGTATGCGGGGGTCTGCCTGCTGGGCCACCAGATGCTCTCGCACAAGCAGTCTGCGCTGAGGGTAGCGGGCGCGGTTCTTGCGACTTCAACCTCATTCTTTCTTCTCAGCAACTTCGAGGTCTGGGCTGCCGGCACGATGTACGCGCACAGCATGGCCGGGCTGGCGGAGTGCTACGTTGCAGCCATTCCGTTCTACGCCAACGATATGATGTCGACCGCAATGACGGTTGGAGCGTTCTTCGGGCTTCCTGCACTGGCGCGCAACGTCGCGGCTACGATGCGTGAGGGGCTGCACAATCAGCGTCCTGCATAAGCACATTCTGAAGCGCACATAAGAGAGGGGCTGCGAGAATCTCGCAGCCCTTCTCTTATGGAATCGAAGAAGCTATTCCGGGATGTCGTCCGCCACTTCTTCGACCGGAAGAATGACGCCCTTGCGCCGGTCGAAGACTTTGCGCATGATCCAGAAGCCGATCAGGAAGACGAGGATCCCGGCGAAGGCGAGCGTGTATCCCAGGTGGTCTCTGAGTGCTGCGGAGATGGTGGCGACGATCTTTGGACCATAGAGGATGGTGATGACGGCCCATATCATGAAGCGGACGAACTTACCTGCGAGAATGGCCCCAAAGAAGGAGATGGTCCGCATCTCGAAGACGCCGGCTGCAAATTCGAACAGCTTGACCGGCATGGGCGGGGGCATCATGGCGGGAATCATGATGGCGAGAAATTCCTGCCGCTCGAAGCGGTCACGAAGCTGCTCGTAGCGCTCTCGATTGATGCGCTTCAGCAGAAAGAGTTCTCCACCGGCGCGGCCCAGGAAGAAGGGAAGCAGGCTGCCGATGGCGGAGCCGAGCGCGGCCATGAAGCAATAGAGCACGAACTTGCCATGGTCGTGGACGACGTAGTCGATCACCATGGCGTCGATCGGTACCGGAATAGCTGCCGAATCGAGGACGGCAAGACCGCAGAGCCCCCATGCGCCGAAGGGTTTGAGGGCTGCCAGCAGGACAGCATTCCATTTATGAATGAATGCAATAACAGGGGACAGTTTCACAGGAATGGCTCTATTTTACCTTTTCACTTGGATGCAGGATCGGAGCCATGGCTGGTGTTCCCTCGAAGAAGCTGGAGGGCGTGAGGAAGAAGGGGAAGGATGGCCTGGAGGGAGCTTTCGGCTCCTCGGGGGCTGCCAGGAAGATTTACGATGAGCGTACTCCCCACGGTGCCGCAGACTGCACGGCTGAGGGCGGCCAGCGGAGTCTGCCGGACTCCTGCAGAGCGCATCGTTTCTGCGAGGCCTTCGACGATGCGCTCGCAGACCATGCGGGTCGCCTCGGGGGTGACGTCGCGTGGCGCAAGACCTGTGCCTCCGGTGGTGACGATCAGGTCTGCTGTTTGTGCCCCCTGGCGCAAAGCGGCCGCGATCACGTCGAGTTCGTCGGGGACGATCTGACTGGTGATGGCGGAGATTCCCGCCCGGCGGAGCAGCGCGGAGACGGCGGGGCCGGAGAGGTCCTGTCTCGTGCCCGCGAAACAGCGATCACTGACAGTGATCACGAAAGCTCGGGTGGCGGAAG
Organism: Edaphobacter sp. 12200R-103; assembly: GCF_010093025.1. Taxonomy (GTDB): domain Bacteria; phylum Acidobacteriota; class Terriglobia; order Terriglobales; family Acidobacteriaceae; genus Edaphobacter. The sequence goes on from NZ_CP048114.1 coordinate 4,179,792, forward strand.
GGAATTCCGGGGTCATCTATTCAGTCTACGGTGTTTAGAGCGGCTGATGGCAAAACAGCATCGCGCCGGTCTGACAATAGTGAGAAGATAGGAGGGGGCCGCGCGACGACCAGCCCCGGGACGGGAAGCATCTTAAATAAGTTGCAGCGGCAATTATTTGCAGCCGCAACTTTACAGCGTGCCAGCCGTCTGACCAAGATACCCGATGCCTTCTCTTGAGACTCCGCCCAACTCCGCGCCACCGACGCCTCCCAATCGAGTGCGGACCAACAGGTATGGAGACCTGGAAGAACATGAGCTGATCCACCTGCTCGATGCTCTGGACGACGAACGCGCCCGTGCACGATTCCGCGAGGCGGTCTACATCTCCATCATCATCTGGCTGGCGATCGGGTGGTTCGTTTTTTATGGGCCTCAGGTTCTCTTCCACCAGCCCCGGCTGATCAATCCGGCAGATGTTCTGAGAGATCGCGACAAGCAGCTGACCTATCTGGATGTGCCGAAGGACATCGGCAAGCAGCTTCCGAAGAAGCCTACGGATGTCATCAGCGACAAGGACCGGGTGCAGCAGACCAAGCGGCCGACGCTCGACCGCAAGACGCTGGAGCAGCTGCAGGCGATGCGGAAGGCGGGAGCGCCGGGAGTGACGGCTCCTGCTACGAAGCCGACACCGGAGCCGCCGGCTCCGCAGCAACAGCCGCAGCCGCAACAGCAGGTGCAGCAACAGCAGGAAGCTCCACAGCCGCTGCCGCAGCATCCTCCGCAGCAGCAGGCGGTGGTTGAGGCTCCGCATCCCGCCCCGACGCGACCCAATTTTGGCAGTCAGTTGTCTGCGGGAGACGCGATTCGCCAGGCGGCGCAGCAGGCGGCCCAGAATCGCGGACAGGGCGGAGATTACGGCGCAAACATTCCAGTAGAGCATCAGGGCCTGAATACGGGCGTCGACATTCTGTCCGACACCATGGGTGTGGACTTCAATCCGTATCTCCGGCGGATTCTGCGCCAGATCTACAACACCTGGCTTCCGCTGATTCCCGAGGAGGCGCGTCCGCCGCTGAATAAGTCGGGCGAGACGCTGATCCGCTTCTCCATCCTTCCCGATGGCCGCATCGGGGCGATGCATCTGGACGGTTCGACACAGGACCAGGCGCTGGATCGCGCTGCGTGGGGCTCGATCACGGGCGTGGGCCAGTTCCCGCCATTGCCGAAGGAATTTCACGGGCCGAATCTTGAGCTGCGAATCCACTACCTCGTGAACAAGAGGCCGGAGTAAGCTGCCGTCGATGCCACTGTCGCTTCCGGAGCGTCTTCGTCGTGAACGCCGCCAGCAGCTTCGAGGGCTGATGCTGCTGGTGTTTGCCGTGCTGCTGTTCAGCATCCTGCGGGCGGGTGTGGGTCGGGTCTTTCCGCCAGGATGGTGGAGACTGTGGTGACCTCAGAGCTTCTGCCCATGGTCGTGCTTGCCGGGCCCACGGCGAGCGGCAAGACGTCTCTGGCGATCCGCCTGGCAGAGCAGTTCGGGGGCGAGATTGTCTCCTGCGACTCGGTTGCGGTGTATCGCGAGATGGAGATTGGAACGGCCAAGCCCAGCCGTGAGGAACGGGCGATGGTTCCTCACCACATGATCGACGTGGCGTGGCCGGACGAACAGTTCACCGCGGGCGACTACAGCAGATTGGCACGGGAGGCGCTGCGGGGAATCTCGTCGCGTGGCATGCTGCCTATCGTTGCGGGCGGGACGGGACTCTATTTGAGGGCGCTGATCGATGGGCTGTTTCCTGCGCCGGTCGCGAGGCCGGAACTGCGGGATCGCCTGCGGAGGCGTGTAGAGCGGCTAGGACCTGAGAGTGGACCGGCACATCTGCATCGCGTACTTGCCCGACTGGATGCCGCGGCTGCCGCGGCGATCCATCCGAATGATGTTCCGAAGATTATTCGGGCGATCGAGGTTTCGCTGTCCGTGCGGTCGGAGAAGGGCGGCGCGATCCCGATGACGGAGCAGTGGAAGCAGGGCAGAGATCGGCTTGAGGGATACAGGATTCTGCGTCTCGGGCTGAATCCTCCGCGGGCGAGGTTGTATGAGCGCATCAATCAGAGGGCGGCGGAGATGTTCGAGCGCGGTCTGCTGGAGGAGACCGCACGGCTGATCGAACGGTATGGCCGCGAGTGCAGAGCACTCGCGGCGCTGGGATACGTGCAGGTCGCCGCCATACTTACAGGCGAGGTGACGCGCGAAGAGGCGGTCGCTCAGGCGCAGCAGGGACATCGCAACTACGCCAAGCGGCAACTTACCTGGTTCCGGCGCGATGACGAGATGCACTGGCTCAGTGGGCTGGGCGGCGAAGAGGAGATTGTGGAGCAGGCCTTCGGACTGGTCGAGGGCTTCCTCAAACATCAGCGGGAAGGACTTCTACAATAACCGCATGAACTACTTCGAAGTATTCGGTCTTCCTGAGAAGCTGCGCATCGACACCTCAGCTCTCGAAAAGCAGTTCTACACGCTCAGCCGCAAGCTGCACCCCGACCGCTTTGCCTCGCGCCCGGCGGAGGAGCAGGAGGAGGCCCTGCGGCAGTCGTCGCTGCTGAACGATGCTTATCGTACCTTGAAGGACCCTGTTCTGCGGACGCAGTATCTGCTGAAGCTTGAGGGAGTGGAGCTTGAGGAGCAGTCGAAGGCTGCGACGGACGCCGCCCGGCAGACCGGGGGCGAGAAGAAGCAGGCCGTTCCTCCCGAGCTGCTGGAAGAGGTCTTCGAGCTGAACATGCAGCTGCAGGAGATGCGCATGGCAAAGCAGATGGGCGAGGATGAGCCCGAGCTGCGCCGCGACCTGATGACCGCCAAGGATACCTTCGATGCCAGGATGATCGAGACCCAGGCCGAGCTTGAGGGTTTGTGGGATCAGTGGGATGATGCCGCGGACGCAAATAATGATGCCGCGAAAGAGACGACGCGGAATGCGATGGTGAACCTCCTCAACAAGAGGAACTATCTTCGCAATCTGGTGCGGGACGTCAATGAGGCGCTGGAGTAAAGCAGGCGAGGTGTTTTGCCTGGGATGGATTCACCCGTGCCTGAAATTCGATCACAACAACCAGAAGAGGCACTCTAGCGGTCAATCGGAAGAGGCACTTTTTTAGAGAGTGTCATCCTGAGCGAAGCTTCTTCGACTTCGCGCTGGCGCGCTACGCTCAGGATGACAGTTTTTTTAGAAGCGCCGAAAGCGCGTATTCCGATTACAGCGTGAATTACTTGACCACATCTCCGCGGTGGTTGGTCACCCAGTCCTGAAAGGACCCGTCGTAGAGCTTGACGGGATAACCTAACAGGCGCGCGCCAAACAGCGTTGCGGTAGCCTGTGCGCCCAGGTGGCAGTAGGTAACGATCGTCTCTCCCGGCTTCACGCCTGCATCGGCGAAGACCTGTTTGAGATGCCCCAGGTCGATCTCGGAATCACTTCCGGTGACCTCGCTGAAGGGGATATTGACTGCGCCGGGGATGTGCCCCTTTCCGTTGAAGGAGGCATCGGCGCCGTTGTAGAAGTTCGGCGTGCGGGCGTCGACCAGCTTGTAATCCGGGTGATCTGCGATGGAGCGGACCAGGGAGGCGTCTGCCACGAGGCCCTCGACGGGACCGCGCGTCAGCTTGCCTGCCATGACCTTTGGCGGCTCCGCTGTGACCGGTTTGCCGTCCTTGAGCCAGGCTGTAAGCCCTCCGTTCAGCAGCGAGGTGCGGTTGCCCATCCCCATGTACTGCAGGGCGAAGATGATCCGGGTCGTGAGCGGAAACGGCTCACCTTTGCCGGAGTAGACGATGATGTGGCTGCCATCGGAGATGCCCGCGGCTTCGAGCCTGCTGCGGAGCGTCGCGGCCGGTAGAAGCTCAAGGCCAAGCTGGCCGGGCTGCGCCTTTGCCGGTGTCGAAATATCCTCGACCGTCAACAGGCGGGCCCCTGGAATGTGCTGCCTGTCGTATTCCTGGCGCGACCCTGCCTCAATCAGAACGATGTCTGCATCGTTGAGATGGCTTGCAACATAGGCCGTATCCACCAGCAGAGGCTCTGGCGCAGCCTGTGCCAGCAGCGCGGAAGAGAACAGGAAGACGAGGAGCGCACAAAGGTTCTTCATGGCAGCGGTCCTTTTCGTTACGAATCTGCGATCAGGCGGATCTCCCTGTGGTCAGAGGCCAGGCGGATCTCCTGATATAGAGGAGCATACAGAAAAGTCCGGTTTTGGAAAGAAGGCGTCTGAACTGTTACTTTCTGCTTGAACCGGACCGACGCCCGTCGTATAAAGGCACACGCAGAAATCAGGGATTCAAAAAGAGACAAGCGATTGACCTGCCCGCCGCAAAGGGTACGTCTGCGTGTGAAGGTTGTATGACTGGAAGTGTTCGTTTCCTGCAAGGGTCTGTAAGGTCGGTTCTGTTTGGATGTCTGCTGTCCGGGTTGCCCTCTTTTGCGAAGGACGCCGTGCCCGACTGGGTGCGTGCAGCCGCCGCGCAGCCGCTGCCTGCGTATTCTGCTGAAACGACGGCGGCGGTTCTGCTTGAGGATACGACCTACACGGTAGCTCCGGATGGCACGGCCACGGAGCATCTGCGCGAGGTCGTTAAGATTCTGCGTCCCCAGGGCCGGGAAGAGGGTCTCGTCTCGGTGCCGTTCAGCAAGGACCGGAAGCTGGTCTCTCTGCATGTCTGGAGTATCGGGCCGGACGGCCATGAGTACACGGTCAAAGACAACGAGATGATCGAGGCCGGCTATCCGGGCCAGGGAAATCTCTACGAGGATGAACGCATTCGAGCGGCAAATCCTCCGGGCTGCGATCCGGGCGGCATCGTCGCCTATGAGTATGAGCAGAAGATGCTGCCCTATGTGGCGGAGAAGACCTGGTTCTTCGAGGGAAGTCTTCCACGTCTCCGTCAGGTCTTCACTCTGCAGCTTCCTGCGGGATACAGCTACACCACCGTCTGGGCGCACCATGCCCCGGTCGAAGCATCGGATCTTGAAAATCGAAGCTGGCGTTGGGAGATGAAGCAGACGCCGGGCATTCATCTGCAACACGTGCTCTATCGTCCGTCAGTGCTGTCGCTGGCCGGAAGGATGACCGTTCACTATGGAACGTCCGCCTCGACCCAGAAGGATGGCTGGGAGGGAATTGGTGAGTGGTACGACGGCCTGTCGCGCGATCGTCTGGCATCGACCCCCGAGCTTGCGGCGAAGGCGAATGAGCTTATCCAGGGCAAGACGGATTTCTACGAAAGGACCGAAGCGATTGCGGAGTTTGTCCAGCAGCAGGTGCGGTACTTCGCTATTGAGATGGGAATCGGAGGGTACCAGCCGCACTTTGCCGAGGAGATCTATCGCAATCGTTACGGCGATTGCAAGGACAAGGCGACGCTTCTCTCCGCGATGCTGTCGGCTGTGAACATCCATGCTGCTCTGCTGATGGTGGACGATCGCAGGGGCGTGATCGATCCCAAAGCTCCCTCAACCGTGGGGAACCACATGATCACGGCGATCGAGATCCCGAAGGAATACAACTCAGCCAGGCTTCGCAGCATTGTGACCGCGAAGACAGGGCGCCGCTATCTCATCTTCGACCCTACGTGGGAGAAGACGCCATTCGGGCAGCTGGAGCACGAATTGCAGGGAAGCTATGGGGTACTGATGGAAGGCCCTGACAGCCAGGTGATCAAGCTGCCGCTGCTGGCTCCCAGGTTCAACCGGGTGCACCGGGAAGGAAAACTGCAGCTGGCGGCGGATGGCTCCCTCAAGGGAACCATCACCGAGACGAGGTTTGGCGATCTCTCGGACCGCAGGCGCGTTCTCTACACCCATGGCGATGCGAAGCAGCAGGCCGACTTTATGGATCATGTCCTGGGAGAGGACTTCGGGGCTTTCAAAGTTTCAGACCTCAAGGTAGCGAACGCCGAGGCGCTCAACAAGGACCTGGTGACGAGCTTCGCGATCGAAGTAGAGCGATATGCAAGCGCCATGGGGCCTCTGCTTACGGTGCGGCCTCGTGTTCTGGGGCAGGAGGCGCCACCGGTGGACCATACGGACCGCAAGGTTCCCATCGATCTTCGGGAGACGATGCAGGCCGAGGACGATTACGAGATCGAGCTCCCACAAGGGTATGCCGTGGACGAGCTTCCGGAGCCGGTGAAGGACGATCTGGGCTTCGCCTCGTATGAGAGCTCGACCCAATTGAAAGGAAATGTACTGCACTACTCGCGCACATTGACCATTCGGGAGGTCACCCTGCCTGCGGAGAAATATGCCGACCTGCAGAAGCTTTCAGGGCTGATCTCGAACGATGAGCAGAGTCTTGCGGTTCTCAAAAAGCAGTGATCTAAAGCAGTGATCTACAGAGAGAAGGAAACCCTCCGATGAAAAGAACCCTTTTGCGCACCACCTTTCTCGCAGTTCTGTTGGCGGCAGTGAGTCCCGTTTTGTTTGCAGACCAGTGGACGGAGCCTACGAAAGAAGAACTCACGATGACCTCCCAGGAGGGGTATCCAGGAGTCCCAGCGGTCTACCTGAACAGGGAAGAGGTAACCGTAGACAAGCTGCACATGTGGAGCGTGTATGTTCGCCTGAAGGTACTTACCGAAAAGGGCAAGGACTACGCCAATGTCGAGCTGAAGTACGCCTCTTTCCGGAGCGGCGCGGGCTATACGGTGACCAACATCGAGGGTCGTACCATCCATCCCGATGGCAAGATCATTCCGTTTACCGGAAAGCCCTACGAGAAGCTGATCGAGCGGACCCAGGGATATCAGGGCTACAAGGCCATGTCGAAGGTCTTCACCATGCCCGATGTGGAGGTCGGCAGCATTCTGGAGTACCGGTATACGCTGCGCTACGACGACAACTACTACTACTCGCCGGACTGGTACGTGCAGTCGGAGTTGTACCTGCGGAAGGGCCACTATGTCTGGAAGCCCACCAGTCAGCAGCTCGTCAGTAAGAGAGGCAGCCGCGAACAGTTTACGAACTCGCTGGGCTGGTTTCCCGTGCTGCCGGCCGGAGCCTCCGTTCATCAGACGCAGCTTCCGCCGACCAACCTGGACCGCGACGGGCAGCTCATCCTGGACCTTGATGTCCACGACATTCCTCCCTCTCCTCACGAGGAGCACATGCCTCCGATCTCCAGCTTTACGTATCGTGTGCTCTTCTACTACTCGCCTTATCGCAGTTCTGAAGAGTTCTGGAGGCAGGAGGGGAAGTTCTGGTCCAAGGACCGCGACAAGTTCATCGGGCCGGGCTCGAAGGTGTCGGCTGCCGTCAGCCAACTGACTGCCGGCTCCAAGACCCAGGACGAGAAGCTCCGCAAGATCTACGCCGCTGTGATGCAGATGGAGAACACGGACTATACGCGCACAAGGGAGCGCTCCGAAGACAAGGCGGAAGGACTGGGCACGATTCACGACACGGATGACATTCTGGAGCGCAAGCGCGGCAATGGAGATCAGCTTGCCCAGCTCTTCGTCGCCATGGCGCGTGCAGCGGGCATGAAGGCGTATCTCTTCGCCGTGACCAACCGTGACCGCAGCCTCTTTACGGATTACTACCTGAGCATGTCGCAGCTGGACGACGATGTCGCCGTGGTGAACGTGGACGGGAAGGAGATGTTCTTCGATCCGGGGTCGCGCTATTGTCCCTATGGCCATCTGGACTGGAAGCACACCAACGCCGGAGGTATTCGGCAGGCAGAGGGTGGAACTGTCATCGCGAATACGCCGGGAGAGAGCTTCACCTTCTCGCGCACGCAGCGAATCGCCGATCTGAAGATGGATGAACATGGAGAAGTCAGTGGAATCGTGAAGATGACCTACATGGGACATCCGGCCATCGAGTGGCGGCACCGTGCTCTGGTGGGTGACTCCGAAAGTCTGCAGCGGGAGCTGCGCACCAATCTCGAAGACCTGCTTCCAGGAGGGATGAAGGTCGACGTGGTCAGTATCCTGCAGATGGAGGACTACGAGAAGCCGCTGGTGGTCCAGTTCGACATCAAGGGAGGCATCGGAACGCCGACGGGCAAACGTCTCTTTGTGCCTGCCGATCTCTTTGTCGCGAATGAGAAGTCGCTCTTCCCGCATGAGAAGCGCGATCTGGCCGTGTACTTCGAGTACGGCAACATCGTGCAGGACGCGGTACGCATCCGGTTTCCGCAAAACATCAAGGCGGAATCTGTACCGGAGGTCTACAAAGACCAGTTTGAAAAATCGATAGCCTATGCACTGACGAACGATCAGAGCGCAGATTCGGTGACCATGCGGCGCGACTTCGACCTGGGATCGTTCTTCTTCGAAAAGAAAGAGTATCCGGCCCTGCGCGCCTTTTATGGCAAGACGGAGGCCAAAGACCAGGAGAAGCTGGTCCTGATCACCTCGCCCGTGAATACACCCGTCGCAACGAACTGAGATGCGGCTGCCGGGGTGCGATTGCTCCCGGCAGTTTTTCAAGGCGCGGGCAGATGCTTCTGGCCGCGAGCTTACCATTTGACCCCACTCCACCAAAGTCCTACGCTTAAAGACGTGCTTATCACCCCGGTCCAACTCTTCGAAGAGCCCCTTCAGATCGACGAAACCATTGCCCCGGGCGTAGTGGATTACGGCCAGGACATCCGCCAGGTCTCTCCGCTGCCCGTCAGAGGACAGGCCGATCTTCTCATCGAGCATCGGAGCGAGGAACGCGGGGCGAACTCGCAGGTCAATGACATCCGCCTGCGTGCGTCTTACAAGGGCGACTTCGAGATTCTCTGCGCCCGCTGCGTTGAACCTGTGCCTCAGACCCTCTCCGGCGACTTCGACCTCATCTTCCGCCCCGCCGAGGCCGACACGGTGATGGGCGAGCACGCAATTACCCCCGACGAGACCGAAATCGGGTATTATGAAGAGAGCGGTCTTTTGCTCGAGGATGTCGTGCGCGAGCAGGTGTTGCTCTCCCTGCCCACTCGAACCCTCTGCAAGCCGGACTGCAAGGGCCTCTGCCCTCGCTGCGGTCAGAACCAGAACCTCGCAATCTGCTCCTGCGAACAGACTCCGTCTGATCCGCGTTGGAATGCGCTGGCGGGCCTGGCTGACAAGATCGAGGTCAAGCACTAATAAAAGTTTTCCGCCTCTGCCCGCCGAATCGGGTGCGGGCGAAGCGAAAGGGATACAGAAATGCCTAATCCAAAACGGCGTCATTCCAAGCAGCGCACCGCCAAGCGCCGCAGCCACGACTTCCTGACCCCGACGGGTCTCTCCGAGTGCCCCAACTGCCACGAGCGCAAGTTGCCGCATCGCGCCTGCCGCAAGTGTGGCACCTACAAGGGCCGCGAGGTCCTTACCGTCAAGGAAGCCAGCTAACCCTTCCTCCAAGAGAAACCCTGTTATTGTTTCCTGATGCCGATCGACATCGTCGTTGACGCGATGGGTTCCGACAAGGCCCCCGATCCTGAGATCCGCGGGGCCGTTCTCGCTGCACGCCACTACGACGTGCGCGTGCATCTTGTCGGCCCTGAAGACATCCTGCGTCCCATCCTGCGCCAGCACGTCCAGCATCAGAAGCACCTTCCTATCTTCATCACGCCGGCCTCCGAGTGGATCACCATGGGGGACAAGGCCGCCCAGGCGGTCCGCACCAAGCGCGACTCCACCATGCGCGTCGGCCTCAAGATGGTGCGCGAAGGCCTCGCCTCCCGCACAACCTCCGGGCACGGTCACGGGAAGGCAGCAGGTTTCTTCACTGCCGGAAACACAGGCGCTGCCATGGCCACCGCCAAGATGGTCCTGGGAATGCTCTCCGGGGTCGACCGGCCAGCGCTCGCCAGTGCTGTTCCTACCACGCGCGGAGTTCCATCCCTCATCCTCGACGTGGGCGCGAACGTCGACTGCGACCCCGACAACCTGGTGCAGTTCGCCGTCATGGGCCATATCTTCGCCCAGAATGTCCTCAAGGTCCCCAATCCTCGCGTCGGCCTGCTTTCCATCGGCGAAGAGGACTCCAAAGGCAACTCCCTCACTCGCGACACGCTCCCGATGCTTCGCTCACTTCCGGGAATCAACTTCATCGGCAATGTCGAAGGCCGCGATATCTACAACGGCAACTGCGATGTCATCGTCTGCGACGGCTTCGTCGGCAACGTCGCCCTCAAGGCCTCCGAAGGAATCGCTCGCCTGGTGACGACCTCGCTGCGCGAAGCTCTGAAATCGACGGTCACCTCACAGGTCGGAGCCCTTCTCTCCCGCCGCGCCTTCGGCGACTTCAAAAAGCGCCTCGACTACAACGAGTATGGTGGCGCACCTTTGCTTGGCGTCCGCGGCGTCTGCATCGTCGGACACGGCTCCTCCAACGAAAAAGCCGTCATGAACGGCATCCGCGTCGCCGCTGAGTTCGCCCACGCCGAGGTCAACGCAGGCATCGAAGCGGCACTGCTGTCTTCCACCGCTACCCCATAAGCGGAAAAGATTACTGCTCCGGCCAAACCGCAGATCCTTCGACTGCGCTGCTCGCGATGAGACTGCGAGCAGCTTCGCTCAGGATGACACTCATAAAGGCTGGTGAAATCTCGTAAGGGGTAGCATTGCCATTTCACTCCACCAGCGTTCATGTTCCTTTAGGTCGATTTCCCCCGCATAATTTCAAAGGCCGAAGCTGATTCACAAGCTCAAGGCAACAGCGGAACTCCATCCCTTCTCTCCAGCACCCGCGCCAGCTCCTCCACACCGCGCCGAATCTCCTTCGGCGTAACCGCTGCGAATCCAAGCTGCAGCCCATCTCTCTCCCTTTGTTCGAATTCTTCCGCACTCCTGTAAAACCAGGCCAGCGGAGTCACCTCCAAGCCTCGTTCCGCACAGGCCTTCGCCACCGTCCTGGCATCCAGGCCCTTTGCCAGCCATCCCATGGTCTGTAGCCCTGCCTCGATCTCCGAGATCTCCAACGCTCCTGCCAGATGCCTTCTGCCTTCTTCCAGCAGGATTCCAAGCCGCTCTGAATACAGATTGCGCATCCTGCGCAGGTGCCTGCCAAAGTGGCCATCCTCCAGGAAGTCGCAGAGCACTGTCTGCTCGAGCAGCGGAGCATGCCGGTTCAGGATCGATTTCGCCGCCGTAAATCGCTCCACCAGATCCTCGGGCGCCACCAGGTATCCCAGTCGCAGTGCGGGAAACAGTACCTTGCTGAAACTGCCTGCAAACAGCACCACTCCATGCCGGTCCAGCCCCTGCAGCGCCGGAACCGTTCTGCCGGAGTAGCGATACTCGCCGTCGTAGTCGTCCTCAAAGATCAGCGCACCCGCGCTCCTGGCCCACTTGAGCAGCTCCAGCCTTCGCGCCAGGCTCATCGTCACGCCCAGCGGAGCCTGGTGCGCCGGGGTCACGTACACCAGATTTGCTGTCTGGTTCGCCTCCGGCAGCTTTGCGCCCTCATCGTCCACACCCAGCGAGACTATCCGCGCCCCCATCGCCTCAAAGACCCGCGTCGCACCTGGATATCCCGGGTCTTCTGCCAGTACACACTCTCCTGGGTCTACCAACAGGCGCGTTGCAAGGTCCAACGCTTCCTGCACGCCTGAGAGCACGATCACCTGATCGGTTGTGCACGCTACCCCACGCGAGTGCGAAAGGTATGCCGCAATCGCCTCGCGAAGCGGCCGGTACCCCGCTGCCTCCGATCCTCTCAGCATGGTCATCGAGGCCCGCCGCAGACGGCGGCTCGCAATCTGTGCCCACAACGCCGTCGGAAACTCCTCGAGCGCAGGCACGTTCGCGCGAAACGCCCGTGAAGCTCCTCCCAGAAGGCTGGGGAATGACTGAAGTTTCTTCCCATACTCTGAAAGGTGTCGGCTCCTCTTTACCTGCTGCGGTTCGGATTCCAGGACTTCGCCACGCATCGCCTCCAGCAGATCCTCCGGCAGAACCTTGCTCACATAAGTTCCCGATCCAACGCTGCCTTCGAGGTACCCTTCGGCCTTCAGCTCCTCAAAGGCGGTCACAATCGTTCCGCGGGAAAGCCCATACTCCGCCGCCAGGTCCCGCGTCGCCGGCAGCCTCATCCCAGGACGAAGTCGGCCTTGAAGGATCTCTCTACGCAACGCGGCATACAGCCACCGGTACGCGGGTTCACCTTCGGGTCTTGGTCCCAGTAGAACCTCTGTCCATCCTGACCGCTTCGCCATCTCGAACCTCTCTCGAAAGTGGTACAGAAAAACTATCCTAAATGGATCTATGAGGCTGGTCTTCTTTCGCCTATCTTGGTCTTCAGGGAAAACGAGATTTTTACAAGGAGAGCAGGCATGACCCTCACCGACCGCCTTGCCTATATCCTCGCCGTCGTCTGCTACGCTCCTCTTCCGGCAATCGCCGCCTCACCTCAGGCTCCAGCGCAAAACCAAGAACCGCCGCCACAAGTCGAGACGGTTTTCTCGCATCCTCTACCGTCACTCGACGGAAGTCATCTCATCGTTAAGGTTGTTCGCGTGAGCTACGCTCCGGGGGAGTCCTCATCGCCCCACAGCCACCCCTGCCCCGTTGTGGGGTATGTCCTTCAGGGCGCCGTGCGCATGCAGGTGCAGGAGCCTTCCGCCTCCCATCCGGGGCCGATTACTGTCTACCGAGCGGGGGACAGCTTTTATGAATCTCCCGGGGGCCGGCACCTCGTCTCCGCCAACGCCAGCAAGACCCAGCCTGCCATCTTTACCGCGACCTTTGTCTGCGATCACTTCACGCCGCTCACCACTCCTGTCGACGGCGGCGAGCCGCACCCATGAGCGCGCGAATCTCACAGATGGCCCTGCGGTACGCCCGCATTGCTCTGGCGATCTCCTTTTTGAGCCCGGTTGCCGATCGTTTCGGCCTTCTAGGGCGTTTCGGAGGCTGGGGAAACTTCGCCGCCTTTACGGCATATACCGCAAAGGTCAATTCCTTCATGCCCGCCTCTACGATTCCTTTCCTTGCATGGAGCGCGACGGCAGGCGAACTCGTCTGCGGCTTTGGCCTTCTGATCTACGCTTTTGTTCCTTCCAAAGTAGCGGCCCCCAGTTCCTTGCCTCGCATTCTCGCATTTGCGTCTTCCATCCTGCTTCTACTCTTTGCGGTTTCCATGACGATCTCGCTTGGCATCAAAAAACCGCTCGATTATTCGGTCTTCTCGGCCTCCGCCTGCGCCCTTTTGCTGGCTCTCTATCCAGACGCACCTTCGCGGCCTGGTTGATCACGACAGGGAATACACCTCCGACGAAGAATTTCCGTATTTTTCTGATCGCTACGCTTATTTCGATCGAAGCCCAACCACCAACCATCCAAAGCTAAGGAGAACTACGATGCACCCCCGTTTCAACTACGCCAAGCTGTCCCCCGGGGCCTACCAGGCCATGTTTGCACTCGAAAAATATCTCGCTCAGTCGAGCATCGAAAAGAACCTCCTTCACCTGATCAAGTTCCGCGTCTCACAGATCAACGGCTGCGCCTTCTGCCTCGACATGCATTCGAAGGATCTGCGCGCTTTGGGCGAGACAGAACAACGCCTCTACTCACTCGACGCCTGGCGCGAGTGCCCCTACTACACCGATCGTGAGCGCGCTGCCCTCGCCTGGGCCGAAGCCCTCACCCTTATCACCCAGGGGCACGCTCCCGACGCTGTGTACGCTCAGGTGAGCGCCGAGTTCAGCGAGCAGGAGGTCTCCGATCTCACGTTTGCCATTAGTGCCATCAATGCCTGGAACCGTCTCGCCATCTCCGGCCGCACCACTCCCGGAACCTACCAGCCTGGAAAGGCACATGAGGCCGTGACCGCCTGAGCTGTGTCAGGCTCTTTGTATCCATTAACCTCTTTTTTATCTTTTGTTTGGAGAGCAGATTCAACCTTGCAAAGAGCCCCGGTTCATGGCCGGGGCTCTTTGCATACCTATAAGTCATTTCTATTCAACGTTTTGCAGAAAAAGCCCTGGAGTTATCCTCTTTGTTTCCAAGGTGTTGCGCAAAAAATATCCGCAGATATTCATGCAGACGAGAAACAGACACGCCGCATCTTAGGTATAAGGAACAGGATTGGAAACCAAATGAAATTTGGCCTCGGCGGTTGTACGTTTGCTGTCTCACTTCTCTCCTTCAGTCTTATGGCCCCGGCGGTTCGGGCTCAAACTCATCAGGATTCGAACGCCCAGCAGGTCGTCCGTACGGCCGTTAATACGGAGATCGCTGCGGACCGCGACGATCACTCCCGCTGGCGCTACCGCTCGACCGTGCGCAGGCCCGAAGGCGAGTTCGTCTACGAGGTCGTCGAAACGGACCAGGGATCGGTGAAGAAGAAGATTCGACAGAACGGTCAACCGCTCAGCCCTGCCGACCTCGAGAAGGAAAACAGCCGTATCCAGTCTTTCGTCCGCGATTCTTCGCAGCAGGCCAAACAGAAGCGCGACAGCCAGCAGGACGATAAGCGCGCCGAAGCCATGCTCCGCATGTTGCCCGACGCCTTTCTCTGGACCGTCAAATCCGAGACGCTTCAGGAGACTACGCTTTCGTTCGTCCCTGACCCATCCTTCAGTCCGCCATCGATGGAGGCTCGCGTCTTTGCGGCAATGGCCGGTCAGATCGTCGTCGCCAAACCCGAAAACCGGATTCAGAGCATCTCCGGAAAGCTGATTCGCGATGTCACCTTTGGCTGGGGCCTCTTCGGACGTATGGAGCAGGGCGGAACCTTCAGCGTCGAGCGGCGCCCTCTTGCCCCCAAAATCTGGCAGATCACCGAGTCCCACATCCACATTCAGGGGCATGTCCTGCTCTTCAAGACCATCAGCGAGCAGGAAGACGAGGTCAAGACCGACTTTCGCCCGACGCCGCCCTCAACCAATCTTGAACAGGCGGCAAATCTCCTCCGCAACGAGCCTTCAGGACCGATGTCCGCAAAACGTTGACATGACGAGGAACCGCACAAAACAGAAACGGTCTTATCCTTGGTAGATGCCGGGCCACCCATATAAGTTCACCGACCGCGAACTCCTCCGCCGCATCGAGAGCAGCACAGGACAGCGCGCGGGTTATAAGCAGCTTATCCGTGAACTGGGGCTGGGTGGCGGACGCGAACGGCGTCTGCTGCTCGAGCAACTCTCGCGCATGACTGCCCGCGGCGCCCTGGTCAAGACCGACCGCGAGCAGTGGGCGCTTCCTTCAGCGACTCCCGAGCGCACTGCCCGACCATCGCGCAGCGCTCCACCGTCGGCCCTGCACCCCACCCGCGAGCGGCTGGTCGCTGGTCGCATCGACATGCACCGCGACGGTTATGCTTTCGTCCGTCCTAACGGAAGCAATCATCGCGAGGATGATCTTTTCATCCCTCCCAACGAGATCAATGGTGCGATGCAGGGTGACGAGGTGCTGGTCGACGAAGCTCCGCGCGACCGCGAAGGCCGCCGCTCCGGCCGCGTCGCCCGCGTGCTGACGCGCCGCAACCCCACCGTCGTCGGCATCTTCCACTATGCACGTCCGCACCGGCGCAGCCCCTGGGAGGAGATGCCGCTGGTCCGCGGCAACTACGTCTCTCCGTTCGATGAACGCATGACCCAGCCGATCCTCATCCTCGAAGGAGATGAGATTGTTGCCGAATCCGCAACCGCGCATCGTGTCCTGGGTGAAGAGGCTCAGAAGCAGCGTCATCTCTGGACCGCGGCAGAAGATTCACTGCAGCCGCTGGAAGGTCTCGCCGTCGATGTCGAGATTCTCAGCTTTCCGACGGCTGGAAGGCCGGCGCGCGGTCGTGTGCTCGAAGTGCTTGGCCCTCCTGATGCCTTCGGCGTAGACGTTGAGATTGTTATCCGCAAGCACCATCTGCCACGTATCTTTCCTGCGAATGTGCTGGCTGAGGCGGCTGACTCCGCAAAACAGACCGTCGAGACCCTTTCGGGCGATGAATTGAGCCGGCGCCGCGATTTTCGCGGGCTTCCCATCGTTACCATCGACGGCGAGACCGCGCGCGACTTCGACGACGCTGTTTACGCTCAGCCGCTCGCCAACGGAAACTGGCAGCTCCAGGTCCACATCGCCGACGTCAGCCACTACGTTACGCCCGGCACGGCGCTCGACCTTGAAGCGAGGCTGCGCGGCACTTCGGTTTACTTTCCGGACCGCGCGATCCCGATGCTGCCCAACGATCTCTCAAGCGGCATGTGCAGCCTGCGCCCGGACGAGGATCGGCTCGTCCAAAGCTGCCTGATCGAGATCGATCCCAGCGGTGAGGTCGTCGGGTTCGAGCTTTGTGAAGGGATCATTCGCAGCGTGCGCCGCATGACCTATCACGAGGTACAGAAGATCCTGGACGGCGACGCCGCCACACGGCTCGAATTCAGCGACCTGGTCAATGAGTTTGAACTGATGCATCAGCTCGCCCTGCGTTTGAACGCAAAACGCAAACGGCGTGGGTCTCTCGACTTCGATCTTCCTGAGCCGGTCGTGCAGTTCGACCCGGACGGGAACATGCAAGCCATCGTGCGCTCAGAACGCGGCTGGTCGCATCGGCTGATCGAAGAGTTCATGCTCGCAGCCAACGAATGCGTCGCTCACTGGATCGAGAGCAACGGCATTCCCGGAATTTACCGCGTCCACGAAACCCCAGATCCGAAGCGCATCGTTGAGTTCGAGGAGACGGCCGCGCAGTTCGGCTACACGTTAGGCTTCAGCAACCTGCCGGTCAAAAAGCTACAGACCCGCGGCGATCGACGCGACGCACAGAGACGTGGACGTGAGGCGCAAACACATGAGATTCCGGACGCAATTCCTGTGACACCGCAGATGTATCAGCGGCTGACGGCAAAAATTCAGGGCAAACCGGAGGAGCGAATCCTCTCCTATCTGATGTTGAGATCGCTCAAACAGGCGCGCTACAGCGAGCAGAACGTCGGCCATTTCGCGCTTGCTTCGCCCAGCTACACGCACTTCACGTCACCGATCCGTCGCTATCCCGACCTTATCGTTCATCGGCTGCTTCGTTACCTGCTGCGCAGCGGCGCCGACCCTCAAGGCTTTCCGATCCCCAGCAGCGAGCCGCAGCCCTGGGGAGCGGAAAAGCCCGCGAAGAAAGCAGAGCACTCGCAGCGACCGAAGGACGAAGGTCTGCTGCCGCAGGACGAGCTGAATGCCATTGCAGCCGAGTCCAGCCAGGCGGAGCGGCGGGCCGACGATGCCGAGCGCGAGCTGATCGAGTGGAAGAAGATCCGTTTCATGCAGGACCGCGTCGGCGAAGACTTCAGCGGGATTATCCTCTCGTGCACGAAGTATGGCTTCTTCGTCGAACTGGAGGAGCTCTTCATTGAGGGCATGGTGCCTATAGCCAGTCTGCAGGACGACCGCTATTTCTTCCGCGACACGGACCGCTCCATCGTAGGAGCACGGAATGGACGCATCTTCAAGATTGGTCTGCCGGTACAGGTGCTGCTGGACCGCATCGACCGCCAGCAACGCAGGCTGCAGTTTGCCCTGATGCCCTCCATGTACGAGGACACTGGCGCTCCACGCTCTCTGCGGCGCTCGAAGAGAGCGGTGACGAATGAGGAAAAGAGCAGCCCTGATCGATCCGGCAAGCCGAAGCGCAAGGCGAAGACGGTCAAGCGTGATCGCAAGCGAAAGGCAAAGGGGAAGCCGCGCCGCTGATCAGCTTGAAGCGAATCTTCCGCCGCAACGCATAAGGCCGAAGCATCGTAGAATGAATATGCAAAGGAGTTTAAGAACGTATGGCTCACACGGTTTTTTGCACCAGATACAAGGCGGAGATGGAGGGGCTGGACGAGCCTCCGTTTGACTCTGACTTTGGCCAGAAGATCTATAAGAACGTCTCGAAGAAGGCCTGGGGTGAGTGGATCGAGCGCCAGAAGATGCTGCTCAACGAGTACCGTCTGCAACCCTGGACGCGCGAGGCCCAGGAGTTTCTGGTGGAGCAGATGAACGACTTCTTCTTCGGCGAAGGCGGCGAGCTTCCGAAGGAGTACGTTCCTCCCACGAAGTAAGTGCTCTCGTGTACACTTAACCTAAATAACCCCGCTGCAGTCCTCCTGGACTGCAGGCAAGAGTCGGGACGTGGCTCAGCCTGGTAGAGCGCACCCTTGGGGTGGGTGAGGTCGCTAGTTCGAATCTAGTCGTCCCGACCATTTACTTCCAATCAATTAGCGATACGGTAAAGCCCGAATGGGAACATCTTCGGGAACACAAAGGAACATGCAGTTCCCAAGTGACCGTTTTCTAAGCTGTTGGCGCGTGTGCATCCTGCTTGGAAATTATCCACGAACAACGCTGCAATGGCGTTTTGCGCGTGGCGTTTAACCTTGTCGTAAAGGAGTTGTGAGGTTTGTTAACCGCATATCTGGACGAGAGCTTTGATAACGGGAACGAAGGGTTCTATGCCGTGGGTGCTGTCGTCGGTAGCGGATGGGGGTTTCTGCGAGCCGAGACCTTATGGAAGGACTTGCTTGCCAAGCACGGTATGCCTGTTTTCAAGTTCAATCGCGTTCGAAGACGACCGGATGTATTGCGAGATTTTGCTGAAGTCATCATTAAAGCGGAGCTGGCGGCGGTTGGGGTAATCGTGGAGCAGGTCGCTTTTCGTAATGCACTTCGCGAGTCAAACGCTCATAAGCAGTACAAGGAGAGTCCTTATCTCCTTCTTCAGCACCATATCTTTGTTGATCTAGGGATGCTGCCCAAAGAGGGCAGGTCTCGTGCTGGCATCTGCTTTGTATGCGATGAGAACGCTCGTTACCTTGACTCCATGATGAGGTCATACCCGAAGCTAATAGCGATGAACCCTCAGAGT
The DNA here is from genome assembly GCF_010093025.1 of Edaphobacter sp. 12200R-103. GTDB lineage: Bacteria > Acidobacteriota > Terriglobia > Terriglobales > Acidobacteriaceae > Edaphobacter. The sequence continues at coordinate 4,198,577 of NZ_CP048114.1, forward strand.
GCTCCATATCTAGGATCATGCACACTCGGCAAAGATGAAGAATATATTCCGCTCCAGATTGCAGACTTGGTAGCGGGAGAACTTCGCAGGAATGCGCTCTCGTTCATCGAGAACAGGGACGACTTCAGCCCAGCGATACGAATGTTACAAGAACACCATAGCATCGGACCTGTGAAGTATTACGACGCTACAGTGCTCAATCGAATCCGCTCAATCGTGGACGCTGGGGGTAAAGACCGTGAGTAAACCGGCGTATCAAATATCCCAGATGTTTGACAAAACGGCTTTCACTTCGCGGCTTGTAAACAGCACCAAATTAAAGACTTATCTTTGACAAATTATTTTTATTTTTGAGATTGGCCAAAGCGGGTGAGGATTTGTTCAGCTTCGCTGACGCGCCTGTCCCTGTTTCGTTCAGTCGCGAACATTTTGCCCAGATAGAAAAAATTTCTCCTTTGGTACAGACAGAGACGGCTCCTCTGTTTTACTGTGAAGCGGATGAAGTCCACAGGGATTGGATTAGTGCTGTTTCGAAAAACGGCGGGGATGGTTCTTGCGCTGAGTGCGTTTGGCCAGGCTACACATGCAGCGGAGCTTCCACGACTGGCGCATGAGAACGGGCGCTACACCCTGATGGTGGATGGTCGGCCTTACTTCCCGTTGGGAGCGCAGGTGGGGAACTCGAGCGGCTGGCCCGAGCAGCTGAAGAATCTATGGCCCAAGGCAGAGGCGCTGCACCTCAACACGCTTGAGGTGCCCGTCTATTGGGAGCAGATGGAGCCGCGCGAGGGTGTCTTCGACGATACGGTGGTCGAGGATGTCGTGCAGCAGGCGCGGGCGCATCATGTGCGGCTGGTGCTGTCGTGGTTCGGGACGTGGAAGAACGGAAAGATGCATTACGTTCCCGACTGGGTGAAGCAGGACACCCAGCGGTTCCCGAGGATGCTGACGCGTAGCGGCCAGAAGATTGACGTACTGAGTGCAAACTCTGATGCGAATCTCAACGCCGATCGCAAGGCGTTTGTGCACCTGATGGGGGTGCTGAAGCGGGTCGATGGCGATCAGCACACCGTGATTATGGTGCAGGTGGAGAATGAGTCGGGTGCGCTGGGAAGCGTGCGGGACTTTTCGCCTGCTGCTCAGAAGCAATTTGAGAGTGCGGTGCCTGAGGCGTTGGTGAAGGCTCTTGGGAAGAGGTCGGGGACGTGGAAGCAGGTCTTTGGGGATGATGCCGATGAGACCTTTCAGGCGTGGAGCGTAGCCCATTACATCAACCAGATTGCAGCGGCGGGCAAGCAGGAGATGCCTCTGCCGATGTATGTGAACAACTGGTTGAAGAGTCCGCGTGGATATCCGGTGCTGACGATTCCCGGCGAGGATTATCCGAGCGGAGGGCCGACGAGCAATATGCTGGCAGTGTGGAAGGCAGCGGCTCCGGCGATCGATATTCTTGCGCCCGACATCTATGTGCCCAACACGGAGCGGTACCGCGATGTCATGCAGCAGTTCAAGCGGCCGGACAATCCGCTGTTCATTCCGGAGACGCAGGGGTTCGGGCATTTTCCAGGAAGCCAGGGTGCGGCACGGAATCTGTTTCTGGCGATTGGAGCGGGGACGATCGGGTTTGCTCCGTTTGGGATCGATAACTTTGCATTGGTGGGCGCGGATGGAAAACCCGACTATGAGCAGGTAGGCTTGGCGCAGAACTATGAGCTGCTGGCTCCGATCGCGGAGGAGCTGGCTGCGCTGCAGTTTGCAGGCAAGGTAAAGACAGCGGCGGAGGAGCCGGGCCTTGAGCAGATAGAGCTGACCTTCGGCCAGTGGAGCGCTCTGGTGAGTTTTCCTCCGGAGTACACGGCGAGCGCGGATACAGGTGGGCTTTCGCCGACGGCGGCGCTGCATATGGGGCGCGTGATGGTTGCGCAGCTGGGGCCGGATGAGTTTCTGGTGGCTGGAATTGATGCGCGAGTGAACTTTCGGCTTACCCCTCCTGCGGCTGCTCAGGCGCAGTTGCTGACGGTGGAGCAGGGGACATATGACGGGCCGACCTGGAAGCGCACGCGTCTGTGGAACGGCGACGAGACGGATGCGGGGTTGAACTTCAAGGCACCGGGTAGTGTGGTGCGGGTGAAGTTGGGAACGTACTGAGGAAGAAGGTACGTGAGAGTGCTTTCGATTGCTGGGTACGGATCGGTCGTAGAACGGCCTCAGGAGCTGAACCCCCTCACTCTTCGGATTTCTACGGCACGGCTGAAGCCATGCCCTTAACGAGGGCACAGAAGCAACACGGGAAAAGACGAAGATGTTGAAGAGAAATTGAGCTTTATTTTCTGCGGCGCCTTCGCGTGCAGAGTGTGCGGGATGGTGCTGGATGATATTGAGCTGCAGGTTCGAGAGGATGACAGGTTGAAGGCAGAAGACAATGTGAATCTGAAGGGGCTCGATACAGTGCGGTATGTGCAGGCCCTTGATTCAGGAGTGCGTATGAAGAGCAGGATGAGATTCTCCGTGGCGGCATTGGTATTGGCTGGCTGTGCAGTGTGGGCTGGAGGTCAGCCGATTCCGAAGACATGGGTGGATCGCGATACGGGACATCGCATCTACCGCGTGACGGACGAGCCGGGATCGTCGGGCTTTTACTTCAACGTAAATGCATATTCTCCAGACGGCAGCATCATGGTCTATACGGCGCCGGATGGAATTCACACGATGGAGCTGGCCACGCGCAACACGCACCTGCTGGTGCCAAATCCGAAGGTGGGGGAGGGGGTATCTCCGCAGGAGAGGATGCGCGGTGGCAATCATGCCATCGTGGTGGGTCGCAAGACGAATAGTGTCTTCTTTACGCGCATGGATGCTTCGACGCATCTGCAGACGGTCTTCAAGGCCGACCTGATCTCGGGTAAGGTCACCAGGCTGGCCACGCTTCCTCCACGAGCACGTATTTCGACGGTCAATGCGGACGAGACTTTAGGAGCAGGTGTCTATACGGAGACTGAAGCCGGCGCGGCGCAGGAGTACGGAGCAAACTCACCGAGGCGCGGTCCCCTGGTTCAGCCGGAGGGCAAGGGCGCGATGATGGAGCGAAGGCTCGCAGCGAGGATTCCGGTCGTGCTGTTCACGATCGACCTGAAGACGGGCAAGGTGAAGGAGCTGTTTCATTCGACCGACTGGATCGGTCACCTGCTGTTTTCGCCTGTTGATCCTACGCTGCTGATGTACTGTCACGAGGGGCCATGGCACAAGGTGGATCGCATCTGGACGATCCGCACGGACGGCACGCATAACGAGTTGCGCCACAAGCGCACCATGCTGATGGAGATTGCCGGGCACGAGTTCTGGGGACAGGATGGCAAGACGGTTTGGTACGACTGGCAGCTTCCGAAGGGTGAGGACTTTTGGCTGGCGGGCTTCGATATCTCGACCAACAAGCGCGTGGCGTATCACCTGCAGCGCGATGAGTGGTCGATTCACTTCAACGTGAACAAGGGTGCGACGTTGTTCTGTGGAGACGGAGGCGATCCGGGGCAGGTGGCGCACTCGCAGAACGGCGAGTGGATCAATCTATTTCATCCGGAGTGGAGACAGAATGACAACAGCCTGGAGGAACTGAACTTCTGGAAGCCTGGCGTGTTCCATCGCGAGAAGTTGGTGAACATGACGCATCACAACTATCGGCTGGAGCCGAATGTGCGCTTCTCGCCGGACAACAAGTTGATCTTCTTCACCTCAAACATGTTTGGACCGAGCTATGTCTTTGCGGTGGAGGTGGCAAAGGCTGCTCCCGGCGCGAACGATGTCGAATCCACCCCTGAGCTGGCTGCGAAGTATGCTCCAGCTCCTACAGCGACCCCAGCCGACAAATAGAGAGAAATAGAGAGAGATGCGACGTTACGCACAGGTGATTCAACTTCTGCCGCAATTCCGGGAAGAGTATATCCGCTATCACGAGAACGTCTGGCCGACGGTGCTTGCCACCATTGAAGCATGCAACATTCGAAACTACTCCATCTTCCTGTACGGGGATTTGCTTGTGGCGTACTTCGAGTATCACGGCGAGGACTTTGATGCCGACATGAGGCTCATGGCCGCTGATCCGGAGACACAGCGTTGGTGGTCGATCATGGACCCGATGCAGGAGCCGGTACCCGGTGTGCAGGATGGCAAGCGCTGGCTGGAGATTCCCGAGGTCTTTCACTTTGATGGACCACCAGTGGCGAAGAGCCAGTAGACCGCAATCCTTCGACGGCGCTTCCCGCGATGAGACCGCAAGAAGTTTCGCTGAGGATGACATGCTGCGAAACGCTGTCAGACGATCAACGCAATCAGTGGATGGTGCGAAGCTGATAAGGCCGCCGCGGGACCTTCGAATCGATAGGATCGGAGTAGACTCCCGTGAATGCCTCTCGCGCCGGCGTATACGGAGGAGAAGCAGGTGTGCCCGGCAGAGTGGACGAGGAGTGGCGCATCGCCGTAAGAGCCATGCGGGTCCCCTGGTAGGACCCGTAGATGATGTTTGCACGGAAGATGTCGTTGCGGAAGGTAAGGATCTGTCTGCGAGCGAAACGAAAGAGGTGATTGCCCGGTTTGTAGGAGGCTGGCTCGGCACCCGGTTGCGGAAAATCGGGATGGCAATCCTTGAATTTAATGACGGCGACAGCGTTATCGGTGTGCATGACATCGCCGGTTGCGTTTATCAGTGAGACGGGCGAACTGGAGCGCGAGACGTAGCGGACTGACTGTACGCAACCGGCAAAGCTGAGATCGCGAACGACGGCTGAACGCTCCTCATCGATGTTGGGAGCGATGTGATGCATAAAGCCTTTGTGCTTAATGGCCAGCACTGCTCCAGTATCGTGGGTGGAGGAACTGATCCAGACAGGCTGGGCGTAGCCCTCCGATCTCCACTGCCAGATGCGCAGATGGTCTCGTCGATCGTAGCTGTTGAGGCTCTTTTGCCAGTTCATGTCTTCGGGTACGCCGTCCAGATAAAAGATAGTCATGGGCTCCTGCCGGTAGCCGCTGTTGTTCAGCAGGGCATAGAGGTTCTTCATGACGGCACGGTGTGAGACGGGATCCGAGCTTGCCCATCCGGCATTGTGGAAGGCGGAATGGATCATCTGCTCGGATCCGATGAAGACGAGGTTGATGACGTCGGCATCGACGTTCTTCTTCGTCACGACGCGTGTCGGGAGCTGATCGATGAGCTGGTCGAGCTGTGCGTCGGGGGTTGGGTCCTGCGCCACAAAATCGTGAGCGACGGCTCCGGGAGGCGGCGAAAACGTCTCTGTGGTTTTGATGCGGAGATCGGTTCCGGCCGGGTAGTGGATCTCCGGCTCGGGAAAGATGGGAAATGCGGCTTTGAAGACCATGAGGATCGGGTCGCTGTACAGATTCCACGTAGGCAGATGGATGAGGCTGCTGCTGATACTCCCCTGGAAGGTGTTGGAACTGCGAATGCCTTGAATCACCCCGTCACGTACGGATTCACGGGCGTTCTCGACTTCTTCAACACGGGCAGCGAGAGGGATGGTGTTTCCGGTGGACGTGATGGCGTGATTGAAGACGAGCTCGAGGGCTGCAGTCTCATGCCGGATTCCGAAGCCTACTTTGCGCTTGCTGAGCACGGCGCCTTCGACGGAGGAGCCGGCAGGGAGAAGGACATCGTCGCCGCAGACCAGATCGCGGGTGAGCACGGCATGGATCGGATCGCCAGGTTTTGCAGTGTAGGTGGAAACGGGCGTGGAAAGGCGCACCCAGAGAGTCTGTCCGGAGGGGAGCTGATCGCATGCCTGCATCTTGCGGGCGGAGCACAGAAGCAACGCCAGCAGGAGTGCGCGACCGAGGTAAAGAGGGGTTTGCCTGATGGGGAGCCCTCCATTTCTAAAGATAAAAAGGAATCGAATCTCCATGGCGGCACAGTGAAGAAGCTGTTACGAAGTGTTGGATGCGTGTGGAGCGAAGGAGAGCATCGCTGATATTTCGTGAAGCGGTGAATTCTGTCTCGAGGAAGATGAGCGACGTTCTGTTGGAGTCGCGGAAGAGTGTCGGGAGAAGCTCCTAAGGGGAAAGCGCATAAAACACCCCGACACTCTACTGCGGTGTAGAGGGTCAGCTGCCTGGATTAGGGGGGCTTTCCAGGCGCCGAATGTTGCTGAGGATTTCGGGATCATTGGGGCGCAGCCTGAGGAGTTTCTGGTAGAGGCTGAGGGCGAGAGCAGGATGCCCTGAGTGTTCGTAGAGGAGCGCGAGGTTGGAGTAGGCAGTGGGATCGTTGGGACTGCGGTCCATGGCCTGGAGGAAGAGGTTCTCGGCTTCTTCGATTTGGCCGTGCTGGAAGAGAAGGACGCCGAGATCGGTGTAGGCGGCGGCGTTGTCGGGAGCCAGTGAGATCGCGCGCCGAAAGGTGCTCTCGGCCAGCGGATCGTTGCCGGATTGGTGGAGAACGACGGCCAGGTTGAGAGTGGTGGAAGCGTCGGCAGGATCCAATGCGAGTGCCCGCTGGTAGGCGGTGCGGGCGTCGTTAAGGCGGCGCATGCGCACGAGGGTCTCTCCCAGACTCGCGTAGGCACGCTGATAATCCGGATTAAGCCGGATGGCCTGCTGGTAGGCATCGACGGCTTCAGAGAGACTGCCGGCCTCGCGCAGGTTGAAGCCGAGATTGAAGTAGAGCGGAGCGCTTGATGGCGTGGCCTCAAGCGAGCTGCGGTAGAGGGCGATGGGTGAGTTCCAGTCGGAGAGCCGGGTTTGCAGGCGGAAGACGCCCCAAGCAGCCCAGAGGGCGAGGAGCGAGAAGGCGGCGGCTCTGGCCGGAGGACGAAGATGCGCGGCGAGTGCGACGGCTGCAAGAGCTGCTCCGATGGAGGCGATGTAGAGGAAGCGTTCGGCCATGCCCTGGTACAGAAAGACGAGTCCACAGAAAGGGACCAGCGCAAAGAAGAGCCAGGCGAGACCCGCGGCAGCCGCAGGAATTCGTTTCCATAGAACGAGGATGACGGCGACAAACGCAAACAAGGCGACGATGCCGAAGATGGCTGTAGTCGATGGCGTGTTTGACGGGGTTGAGGTGGAGCGCTCGACGCTCATGCGAACCGGAAGCAGAGTCCAGCCGATGTACTTCCCGAGTGCGGGAGCGAAGGCCCAGGGGGTGAGGGATCCCGTGGCGCTGTGAGCGCCGATGGCGAATCGGGCGGCGAAGGCGAGGAAGATGGCGCCGAGGTCGGTCGCGAGGAGGATGAGAGCGGGGCGCTCTTTGATCGCAGCGAATTCGTTACGCGAGCGCAGAAGGATGACGATGGCCGCGAAGGGCAGGACGAGGATGCCGGATTCGTGCGAGAAAAGAGCGGCGAGGGCACAGAGGAAGGCGGCAAGCAGGGCCAGAGGGCGCCGACCGTCGAGATAGCGCAGGCCGGCGATGAGGCTCAGGAGCAGGAAAAACAGGCAGAGCGGATAGGCGCGTGCGCTGATCCAGGCGACGGCCTCGGAGTTGATGGGAAGGCCGATCCAGAGCAGGCTGGTTGCCGTTGCGAGAAGAGTGGATCGATGCAGGCGCTGCAGCAGATGGAAGAGGAGGATACCGTTGAGAGCGTGCAGAAGAAGGCTAGTGAGATGAAAGCCTGCAGGATGGAGACTCCACAGATGACGATCCAATGCCAGCGAGAGCCAGTAGAGCGGCCGATAGAACGAGCCGGTGCTGGCGGAGGCGCGAAATTCGGCGGAAAAAGTGACGGGTTTCGTTAAGAATCGGACAAAGACGTCGTGCCAGGCTGCGAGGTTGGGGTTGCGGACGACCTGAGCGAGATCGTCGTAGACGAATGGCGCATGAAGCGCGCGGCTGTAGAGCAGCAGGGTCCATGCGGCGATCGCGAGTATCCAGACCCAGCCGGGGAGACCTTCGGCCCAGTGAGCAGGGGCAGGTCGGGCTTTCACGGCACGCTTCTGAGCCATGTGGTGATGATATTTGTTTGCGTGATGATGAATGTGGGACTAGCGGAGAAACAGACGTATCCCGGCGACTCCGGCTGCTCCTGCGGCGATGCACTGCGAAGCATTTTCTTCTGTGACGCCACCCAGCGCGTAGACGGGGATGGGAGCGGCGGCGAGACAGGCATCGTGAAGAATCTCGAGGCCGGTAGCGGGAGTGACGAGCTGGCCATCGATGGTCTTTCCGAAGACAGGGGCGAAGAGAATAGCGTCGGCGTGGTTGCGGCGGGCGATCTGGACCTCGGCAAGGTTGTGACAGGACACCGTGACGATGGGCAGCGGCAGGTGGTGTTTCAGGTAGCGTCTTCGGATATCGCCGGGGCGAAGGGGGGAGTGCGACGGAAGATGGACACCGTGGGCCTTGACCTCAAGGGCGAGGAAGGGGGCGGCATTGAGAATGAGGCGGGTCGGGGAGCTTTCGGTGGCGATTATTTGCAGGATTTTTATCGCGAGTTCCACCTGCGTTGCTGGAGGGAGGTCTTTTTCGCGGAGCTGGATAAGGTCGATGCCGTTGCGGACCCAGTGAACGGCGTTTTCAAGGAGCCGCAACTGTTTCTGGGACTCATCGCCGGCAAAGAGGCTGCGGTCGGTAATGGCGCAACGGAGCACGTCGATAAGTTTAGTAGACGAAGAAAGTTGTGAGCCGCAGGTCTCCCCCCTCCGCAGGTTTCAGGACAGTTCAGGGAGGGTTCTTCGATCCTGCCGCTTGGGGTGGGCTCAAATGGCAAACTTCTGCCTGGTCTGAAATGAGGAAGATCTCAAGAAGTGTCATTTCGACCGAAGCGTGTCACAGCTTTACCGTGAGAGGCGCAGTGGAGAAATCTGCTTCTCTTCCCGAAGGCCGTGGCAGCACCGGGAGGACAGCAGATTCCTCCACTCCGCGCTCAAGCGCTCCAGTCGGAATGGCACCTTCCGGGAAGCACGGATGACCAGTTGGATGACACATCCTAGCGTTCTTCGTGGCTGGAGGAGAGCCTGTACCGGTAACTCCCGCGCAGGCGGGTGTGTTAGCTTGAAAATAGCGAGTGTGTTCTGAAGGCATCGGCAAAAGGCTGGTAACTCAGGAGCAGGAAAGCACATAGGTGAGACAGTGGTCCTTGGGGGCGTGAGTTTTTTGCGTGTCCATCCCCGCGCAGCGGGTGAAGAAGACCAATTCGCGAACTGGAACCGGGCGGCGAAGGCGCCGCAAAAAGTCTGGAGTTTATGGGTAGTGTGTACGATCTGATCGTTCTCGGGTCCGGTCCTGCTGGACAGCGCGCGGCCATCTATGCCGCCAAGCTGGGCAAGAAGGTCGCCCTGGTGGAGATGCGCGAGGTCGTAGGCGGCGTCTCGATCAATACCGGGACGATACCTTCGAAGACGATGCGCGAGGCGGTTCTGCATCTGTCGGGCTATAACTACAAGTCGATCTACGGGATGAACTACCGGGTGAAGGAGCGGATCACGATGGCGGATCTGGCCTTCCGGGTTCAACACGTTATCAAGACGGAGATCGACGTCACCGAAGCGCAGCTGTCGCGCAATAACGTGGAGATGCTGCTGGGCGTGGGCAGCTTTGAAGACGCCACACACATCAAGGTGACGAACTCCCGAGGATCGACTGTCTACGAGACAAAGAGCACGTTGATCGCGACGGGAACCAAGCCGGCAAGCTCGCCCAAGGTTCCGATCAACGGCACGACGATCATCAACAGCGACCAGGTGCTGGAGCTGACCAGCCTTCCCAAGACGATGATCGTTGTGGGCGGCGGCGTGATCGGCGTGGAGTACACCTGCATGTTTGCGGCGCTTGGAGTACGCGTGACGCTGATCGAGCGCAGGCCCAAGCTGCTGGAGTTCGCCGATCAGGAGATCGTTGAGGCGTTGAGCTATCACCTGCGCGATGCCCGCGTCACGATGCGCCTGAACGAAGAGGTGGAGTCGGTCGAAGAGCTTCCCGACGGCGGCGTAGTCGCCAACCTTGAGAGCAAGAAGAAGGTGCAGGGCGACGCCCTGTTGTACGCGGTTGGCCGGCAGGGCAACGTCGATGAGCTGAATCTTCCCGGAGTAGGGATTGAGGCCGACAAGCGAGGCCGCATCCCGGTCGATAAGGATTTTCGCACGAAGAACCCGAATGTCTTTGCGGCGGGAGACGTGATCGGGTTTCCATCGCTTGCTTCGGTGTCGATGGAGCAGGGTCGCATCGGCGCTGCGCGCGCCTTCGGGGATGAGTCGATCGTCTCCAATCCCAGCTTCTATCCGTATGGCATTTATACGATTCCGGAGATCAGCTTTATCGGAAAGACGGAAGAGCAGCTGACGGAAGAGGATGTTCCGTACGAGGTGGGCGTAGCCTACTATCGCGAGATTGCACGCGGACAGATTCGCGGCGACACGACGGGGCGGCTCAAGCTGATCTTCCATCGCGAGAACCACTCCATCCTCGGAGTGCACATTATCGGCGAGGGAGCCAGCGAGCTTCTGCACATCGGGCAGGCCGTGATGGCGCTGGGCGGAACCATCGAATATTTCGTGGATACAGTCTTCAACTACCCAACTCTGGCGGAATGTTATAAAGTGGCGGCTTTCAACGGATTGAATCGTGTCAGCAAGTTTGACTGAAGAGGCGGTTGCTGGCGAGAGTCGGACATAAGACAGAGGAAGCAATGGCGAAGTCAGTTGGCGTAACGTTATCGGAGCATGTTTTTACGGGTTTTGTTGTGGACCATGCGCTGGTGGGGGACCTGCGGCGGTTTCCGGAGGGAGAGGACGACTACGGCGCCCTGGTGGAGATGCCTACCGAGGAGCTGGTCCGGACCATTTGTGAACAGGTCGCGGCGGTCTCGCGAGGAAGCACCAAGCTGGATGCTGTTGGAATTGCGGTTCCGGGACTGGTAAAGAACGGCGTGGTGGAAGAGGCCCCGAACCTTCCGCAGTTGAAGGGCGCGCGCCTGTGCGATCTGATGATCAACGGCCTGAAGGCTCAGGGCATCGAGGCTCCGGTAACAATCCTGAACGATGCCGATGGCGTGGCAGCGGGGCTGGCGGCGAAGCACGGCAAGCTCGACAGCATCATTCGCGTGTGGACGCTGGGACTGGGCATTGGCTTCGGAAGGTATCCCTTCGCTCCTGGGGTCTGGGAGGGCGGTCACACGGTCGTGACGCTCGACGATAAGGAGACCTACTGCGGTTGCGGCGGACGAGGACACCTGGAGGGCGTGATGGGACACCGTGCCATGCGCCTGCGGTTTCTCGACATGGAGCCGGAAGAGGTCTTCGAGGCGGCGAAGAAGGGCGAACATCGCTGCGTCGAGTTCAAGAAGCTGTACCACAAGGCGCTGGCCGCGGCGACTGCCAGCTCTGTCCACATGGCAGGGCCGGGCAAGTTCTTTCTGACAGGACCGTATGTGGGTTTTGTCGATCTGCCTATGCTGAAGGACTATACCCAGCAGATGGTGAAGATGAGCCCGTTGCAGAGCTACTCGATCGAGATTGTGCATGAGAGCCCGGAGACGAGAGTCATCGGCTCGGCGGTGAGCGCGGAGCGGGCAGCGGGTTGTTGAAACGGTTCTAAACGCCAGGCTTTTCCACGGGCAGGTTGGCAGCTTCCCACGCTGTAATACCGCCTGCCAGTTCCATCACGTCTGTAATCCCGTTCCGGTAAAGCATGCTGGCCGCAATGGAAGAGCGATAGCCTCCAGCGCAGTGAACGGCAACTCTGCGGTCGGTGGGAAACTCCTGGAGTCGTTGCTTCAGTTGCGAGAGCGGGATATTCCGGCTTCCAGGAATGTGGCCGTCCTTCCACTCCTGCGGTGAACGCACGTCGATGATGACTGGCGGATTAGATGACGCGAGATCTTCGGTCAGCATGGGAACGCTGATGCGCTCTGTCGTCTGGATCAGATCAGGGCGATCCGCAAGTGCAGCCATTCCGCCGTTCAGGTAGCCCTCGACATGATCGAAGCCGATTCTTCCCAGCCGCAGGGCAGCTTCTTCCTCCCGGCCAGGCTCGGCGATGATCACGATGGGACGCGTTGTATCGAGCAATGTGCCTGCCCAGGTGGCGTACTGTCCGGCGAGGCCGATGTTGATGCTGCCGGTCATATGCCCTTTGGCGTAGTCCGCGGCGTCGCGCACATCGAGAATCTGTGTCTCAGACAGATTCATTGCGAGCAGGTCGGGGAGTTCGATCGGCTTTAAGACCTGTTTCAGAGAGGCATCGAGCGTGGATCGTTCCCTTGTATTCAGAAGAGCATCGTAGGTGAAGTATGCGGGGGCGTCGGGCTGATCGACCGAGACCAGGCGGATAAAATCCTCCCTGCTCATTGGCTGAAGCGCATAATTGAACCGCTTCTGCTGACCGAGACTGGAAACGGTGTCGGATGAGATGTTCTTCCCGCAGAGAGAGCCGGCTCCATGTGCTGGATAGACGAGCGTTTCGTCGGGGAGCTTCATCAGTTTGTTGTGGAGAGAGTCGTAGAGATAGCCGCCCAGCTCCTGGGCGCTCCAGCCGATGGAGGCACGGAGGTCGGGTCTTCCGACGTCGCCGATAAACAGGGTGTCCCCGGTCAAAACGGCGTAGGGCCTGGCGGCGCTCTTTGCTAGATCGAAGACAAGAATCGAGATCGACTCGATCGTATGCCCGGGTGTCTCCAGCACTTCAAGGCGCATGCCGGGGAGGAGGATCGTGTCGCCATCCTTCATGGGGACGAAGCTGTACTCCGCCTTGGCGTGAGCGCCCAGACGGATCTCGGCTCCGCAGCGATCGCGCAACTCAAGGTGCCCCGCTACAAAGTCGGCGTGGAAGTGCGTGAGAAAAACGTAGCGGATATGGACGCCGAGCTTCGCAGCATCATCGAGATATTGCTGGATATCACGTTGCGGATCGACGACGACGGCGGTACGGCTGGCCTCGTCGGCCAGCAGGTAGGAGGCGTGGGCGAGACAGCCGAGATAGTACTGCTTGAGAAACATGGCGCCTTCAGAGTACTGCCGAATCGAACGAAAGAAGAAGGGATTCAGGGAAAGTTCTGAAACTGCCGGTCTATGGGATCAGCCGCTCAGCCCTCAGTCTCTCAAAGAGCTGAAAAAAGCTCTCATCTGTGGGCTGATATTCGGTAAAGCCGAGCTTACGGCTCTTCGACATGTCGGTGACGACTTCAATGGGACGGCCCAGATCGGCGTCGGTGTGCCAGGCGGAGGCGAGCCGGTCGAGGTTGGGCTCTGCCAGATCATGTTTTGTGGCGATCTCGCGCCAGACCAGTTCTGCACCCTGAAGCTGCTTCTCGAGGGGGATTCCTTCTCCTGCAAGTCCGGCCGCGTCCACACCGAACCATTCCGCGATACGCTTCCACATCCAGCTCCAGCGGAAGACGTCTCCATTGACCACGTTAAATGCCTGGTTGAAAGCTTCCGGCGTGGTTGCGGCCCATAGCAGGTGTCTGGCCAGCAGGCGTGCATCGGTCATGTCTGTGAGGCTGTTCCACTGCACTGACGAGCCGGGAAACCGCATCGGCTTCCGTAGCTCTTTGCAGATGCTGGCGTAAGTAGCCAGCGTCGTCCCCATGTTCATTGCATTCCCAACGGCATAGCCGATGATGGTGTGCGGGCGGTGAATACTCCAGTTGAATCCGTCGCGGATAGAGGCGGTGAAAACCTCGTCTTCCTGGGCATAGTAGAAGTTCTCAAGCTGCAGTCGGGTATGCTCTTCCCGGAATGGCGTCTCCGGCAGATTGCCCTTGCCGTATGCCTCGAATGGGCCGAGGTAGTGCTTCAGGCCGGTCACCAGAGCAACGTGACGGACGGATTTCGCGGCTGAAACCGCATCAAGCACATGGCGAACCATACCGGCATTGACGCGGATGTTCTCCGCCTCTGTTCGCTGTCTGAGCCAGGTGGCGAGGAAGATATGAGTTGGCTTGATGTCCTTGAGTGCAGTACGAACGGCTCCTGAATCCTGAAGATCGACCGCGATGGGAATCACTCCTTCGCGCTTTCCGGGGGTTCGCGCCAGGCCGTATACCTGCCAGTCCTGCTGCGAGGTCAACAGTCCTGCAAGGTTTCCGCCAACGATTCCTGAGACTCCGACGATCAGAGCTGTGTTTTTCATCTCACTTCGAGCCTTTGAGGCCGCATGTGTAAGCATGCAGGAACTTCAAAGTCTTAGATGATGCTTAGGTCCCGAAAGGAGCTACTTCTGGCAGGAGGGGCAGAAGTGAGTGCTACGTCCACCGACTACGATGCGTTCGATGGGGGTGGAACAGGTTCGGCAGGGTTGGCCGGTGCGTGAGTAGACGCGGTGGTGCAGTTGGAAGAAGCCTGCTACCCCTTCGGCGTCGACGTAGTCGGATACGGACGAGCCGCCGAGCTTGATTGCGTGCTTCAGGACTTTGACAAGAGCTGCACGAAGCCGGGTGAGCTCGTCCCGGGTAAGACGCCCTGCCTGGCGGCGGGGCCGGATTCCGGCATGAAATAGCGCCTCGTCGGCGTAGATGTTGCCAACGCCGTGAAGCAGCTTCTGATTGAGCAGCGCGGCTTTGATGGGCGTCTTGCGGTTGCGGAAGAGCGCGATGAAGTCTTCGAGCGGGATTGTAAGCGGCTCGCGGCCTGCGCCGGTATAGGAGTCCGACGCGACGGACAGGCGACCGAATCGGCGCGCATCGACGAATCGGATCTCTTTGCCGCCACTGAGCGTAAGGATGGCATGCGTGTGGAGTGGAACTTCGGTTTCGGGAGACGAGACGAGAAGGCGGCCAGTCATGCCGAGGTGCACAAGGAACTGCGCTGGAGCCCCGGGCTTGCTACGCACCTTGCCGGGTTTCCGGGTCAGATCGAAGACGATGGTCTTGCCGACGCGATGCACGCGATCGATGAGGGAGCCGGTCAGAAGCTCGGCGATCTCGGTGGGAGCGGACTTGAACGTCTGCGGTTTGTTACTGGTCCAGACCGAGAGAATGGTCTGGCCGTGGACTCGCTGATGGACGCCATTGGCGACGGTTTCGACTTCGGGAAGCTCAGGCATGACCTGTCCCCAGTATAGGGGGAAGAGAAGAATATTTTGGCCCCACGAAATTTTGGCTGACGGCTGCCGTTGCGGCTCTCTATACTTGCCTGCGCTATGAAAAGACCGAATCTGTGGACGGTTGTAATGTGCGGCGCCGCGATCTGCGCGTCGAGTGGGGCGGCGTGGTCGCAGACGCTGCTGGTGGCGAACCAGAAGGATGCCGATCTTTCGGTGATCGATACGGCATCGGCGAAGGTGGTGGGGACGATCCCGGTGGGTGGGATCACCGGGCATGAGCTTGCAGTGTCGCCTGATGGTAAGACGGCGTATGTGCCAATCTATGGGAACGCCGGGGTAGGGCGGCCGGGCACGAATGGGGAAAAGATCTCAGTCATCGATATTGCCAGCCGCAAAATCGTTGGCACGGTGGACTTCGGGCACGGAGTACGTCCGCACTGCGCGATCTATGACAAGAACAGCGGCAAACTCTATGTGACGACGGAGCTGGACAAAAGCGTCAGCATCATCGACCCGAAGACCCTGAAGATTGTGGGTTCTGTGCCGACCGGGCAGGAGCAGTCGCATATGCTGGTGTTGTCGAAGGACGGCAAGCGTGGCTATACGGCGAACGTCGGGCCGGGAACGGTCTCGGTGCTGGACATGGTCGGACGCAAGACGCTTGCGGTCATTCCGATTTCCGGAAACACGCAGAGAATTAACATCTCGCGCGATGGGAGCATGGTTTTCACGGCCGACCAGAAAGAGCCGCGTCTTGCTGTAATCGATACGGCGACGAACAAGGTGAAGACCTGGGTTCCGCTATCCGCGAAGGGCTATGGCACGGCGACCACGCCGGACGGGCGCTGGCTGCTGGTGACGCTGCGCGGAGCCAAGAAGGTTGATGTCGTCGATCTGAAGGCAATGAAGGTGGCGAAGACGATCGATGTAGGCGAGGGGCCATCGGAGGCCGTAGTAACTACGGATGGCCGGACGGCGTATGTCGCCTGCAACTTCTCCAATCAGATCTCGGTGATCGATCTGAATAGCTGGAAGGTTGAGCGGACGATCGAGGCCGGGAAGTTTTCCGATGGAATGGCAATGGTGCGGTAGTTTAGTGGCCTCCTGTCTGGAGTACAGGCAGGAGGCTCGAGTAATCGTCGGTCCACAGCCGCAGGTGGGGTTTGATATAGATGGGATCGGCGAGGGTGGCGATCTCTTCCCGATCGAAGAAGGATGGATCTCTTGTCATCAGCACCCATTCGGCGCGGAACTCTCCGCGTGCCTGATTGGAGCCGGTGATCACATCGCGGGCCATCAGGTTGGCCGACTGCGCCAGCAGGGCGAGCTCAGGTGCAAGGTCGAGATACTGGTTCGAGACATGAAACGCCAGGATGCCGCGCGGCGCCAGATGATGCAGGTAGAGCTTAAGAGCCTGCGTGGTCAGCAGGTGCAGGGGAATGGCATCGCCTGAGAAGGCATCGATGGCAAGGACATCGAATTTCTGTGGAGTCTCAGAGGCAAGCGAGGTTCGGGCGTCGCCGGGAACGAGAGTGATGGCGGCCGGGGAATCTCGCAGATAGGTAAAGAGGTTTCGGGCGATCGGTTCGACCTGCGGATTGATCTCATAAAACTGAATCCTGTCGCCGGGGTGTCCGTAGGCGGCGATCGTGCCTGTTCCCAGGCCGATGACACCGATGCGGCGTGGGCGGCTGTCATCATCGCAGCAGAAGCGCAGGGCCAACCCAATCCCGGAGTCGGCGGCATAGTAGCTGGTGGGCTGATGACTTCCCTGGGGTGAGAAGATCTGGGTGCCGTGCTGAATGGTCCCATGGAGCAGTGTCCGCATGGGAGCCTGTTGCGCGGGAGCGAAACCCTGCGTGACCCGGAGTGTCCCGTAGAAGTTCCGCATGCTGGCCAGGGAGTTTCGGGCGAAGTAGAGATGCAGCATTACCGTCAGGGTAAACAGCAGGACTGTTGCCGTGGTCCAGAGCAGGCGCTGGGCCCATCCATCGCGCCAGGTGGCGGCGAGCGCAAAAACTGCGGTGGCAAAGAAGGCAATAGCCAGGTCATAGTTGCTGTCGAAGAGCAGAGGAAAGGCAATTCCGACGAGGAAGGTCCCGGTGGCTCCGCCAGCGGCGATAAGAAGGTAGAAGAGGGTGGACTCCGAAGCCCGCTGCGGGCGCAGTGCATAGGTTTCGCCGTGGCAAAAGAAGCAGGCGACGAAACACTCGAAGAGGAAGAAGACGATGGTAAGGCCGATCGGGATCGAGAAGTCTGTCTTCGTCATCGCATAACCGAGGCTCGCCAGCATGACGACGAGCACGCGGACCACGACGGGGCGGCGATAAAAGGCGGGCCGGTCGAACGCGAGGATGAAGGTGACGAGGTAAACGGCGAGCGGAAGCACCCAGAGCAGCGGAATGGCCGCGATGTTGATGGTCAGGTGTTCGGTGACGGCCGACAATTGCATAGCCGCTGCCATTGGAAGCAGGAACCACAGCCAGCGGTGGAAGCGAGGTGCAGGTTCGGCATCGTCGGCTTCTTCCTTCAACTGGATGGAAGAAGAGCGCTGGTTCTGAACAATGAGCCAGGAAAGGCCCGCGAAGACGAAGAATCCGGCAGCCCACAGGGTGCGCTGCAATCGCAGGGTCAGGTAGGGCTCGACCACAACCGGGTAAGCGAGCAGCGCCAGCAGTGAACCAATGTTGGAGAGGGCGAAGAGCCGGAACCAGACAGTGGCTGGGCGCCCCGAGGGGTCGGCCTCATTACGGGAGAGCCAGCGCTGCAGCAGCGGACTCGTGGAGGCGAGAAGAAGGAAAGGCAGCCCGATCGTTCGGGTGAGACTCCAGAAGATGGTTGCGACAGGATGAGCCGAGCTACTGAGCCCCGGTCCGAAGATCAGCCCAAGAACGAGAGCGATGGGGGCCAGCCCTAAAACGATACGGTGTGCGTTCCGCTGACGTCCGGCATCGACCGTGCGGGTGTCACTCGCCAGCCAGTGTGCGTAGAGATAGCCCAGCAGCAGTGTGGTCTGGAAGAAGACCAGGCAGGTCAGCCACACGGCTGAGGAGCCTCCCAGAATAGGAAGGATCTGCTTGGCGGCGAGTGGCTCGATTAAAAAGAGAAGGAAAGCTGAGAGGAAGGCGGTGGTTGCGTAGAGAAGGCGGGTCGAGGGCATGGACGAGGTGCAGCAAGGATACTTGAGCGCTGCGGAACATGCTTCCTGAGATTTGCTATGGGGGACGTTGGCTGGAGTTCCGGGGGAGACAACTTCTGCGGTCTGTGGGAGCACGGTTGCTGCTGCGGGCACGATACAGGGATTCTTCGCGTTGCTCAGAATGACGAGGTTCTTGACCCTGTTGCCCTTCGGGTGCAGGAGGTTAGGAGAGCGTTTTGCGGGTAACCTTTTCTCCGAGAATGGCGGCCTGGGCTAGAAATGCCACTCCAAGCAGTGCGACGACAATGTGGACGAAGATGGCTCTCGACTCCATGGCTGGTCTCAGGAAGTTCGCGTTCGTCGATTCGATCAGGAGAAACACTCCCATCGCGACCGAGACAACGATCCGAAATTTGAGAAGGCGCGGCCTCTTCATACGATTATGTTCTCTTGGCCAGCCAGAGCTTGCAAGGCAAAAGGCATGGAACTCTTTTCGGACGAAGTTCGGATCGTGTTTACGCGATATATGATGGAAGAGGCGCGTTTTCGTTCAGGAGCCATCCGCGTACGTTGCGTCCATCCGATTCCTGCCCTCTTGGGGCCGGCCAGAACCACCTTTGGAGAAGATATCCGTCGTGAGTCAACCGAGATCTGCGGTCATTTTGGGTGCCCAGTGGGGCGATGAAGGCAAAGGCAAGATTGTGGACGTCCTGTCGGAGAGATTCTCCGTGGTGGCGCGCTATGCAGGGGGTCACAATGCCGGCCATACGGTCATCATTGGTGGAAAAAAGTTCGTCCTGCAGCTGATTCCGTGCGGTGTTCTGCGCCCTGAGTGCAAGGGCGTCATCGGCAATGGCGTCGTCCTGGACCCGATGGCCTTTCTGAACGAGGTCAAGAAGCTGCGCGATGCGGGACTGCCCGTTGACGAGCAGTTGTTTGTTTCCAATCGTGCGCAGGTGATTCTGCCGTACCACCGCATGATCGAACTGGCGGCGGAGAATGCTCCGGGACGGACGAAGATCGGCACGACCAGCCGCGGTATTGGCCCGGCGTATGAAGACAAGATGCACCGCAGTGGTCTGCGGGTGATCGATCTGTTGAACCCTGCGCTGCTGCGTACTCACATTGAGAACGCCTGCCACGAGAAGAACACGATTGCCCATGCGTTGTTCGGGACCGAGCCGCTGGACCCGAAGACCATGTACGAGGAGTATGCGCGGGCAGCCGAGCAGGTAGCTCCGTTTGTGACAGACACGGCCGTCCTGCTGAACAAGGAGTTGGATAACGGCGGAAACGTGATGTTTGAAGGCGCCCAGGGTGCGCTGCTGGACATCGACCACGGAACCTATCCCTTTGTGACCTCCTCGTCGGCGACCGCTGGCGGAGCCGTGACGGGCACTGGCGTTGGTCCGACGCGGATCGACACCGTGATTGGTGTTACCAAGGCCTACGTCACACGTGTGGGCGAAGGCCCCTTCCCGACGGAGATCTTCGATGATTCCGCCGATATCCTGCGCGCTCGTGGCCAGGAGTATGGTGCGGTTACGGGGCGTCCGCGCCGTTGCGGATGGCTGGATCTTCCGCTTCTGCGCTACAGCAACATGATCAATTCCACGGAATGGCTTGTTGTGACCAAGATGGACGTGATGGATGCCCTGGAAGAGATTCCGGTTTGCACCGGCTATAAGATCAACGGCAAAGTAACGGATGTAATTCCGGCAGATATGCGCGGATTTGACTCGATTGAGCCGATTTATACCAAACTGAAGGGCTGGAACGAGTCGACCGAGGGAATCACGGAGTGGGAGAAGTTACCGAAGCTGGCCCAGGATTACCTGCGCTTCCTCGAGAAGGAATCCGGCGCAAAGATCGGCATGGTCTCGACCGGACCGGACCGCGACCAGACTATTACGCTGCCGGAGTTCGGCGCTGCATTGAAAGGATAGCCGGAGATGATCAGTTTCACGGTACGGATGAGGTTCAGTGCGGCGGATCACGACGAGATCGCTGAGATACTCCGTAAATTGACCGAGGCTTCACGCCAGGAGCCCGGATGCGTGACCTACGTGCCACACTTTGTTGAAGGTGATGCAAACATGGTTGTGATCTATGAGCAATATGCCGACGAGGCTGCGCTGGATCACCATCGCAATTCGCTGCATTTCAAGGAATATGCCGTAGGTGGACTGTACCAGAAGATGCTGGACAGGCAGCTCGAAAACCTGACGGCGGTTTGCTGAGGAAGACAGGCAGGAACATCGCGCTCCGGATTTGACGAAGGATTCTATAAAAGTTCTTTTGACTCGGGATTCCATCTCGGTCTACTATCCGGTACGCTCATGGTGCCCCGAACATCATCCCGGATCCCTTCGCTTTCACGGAGCGCGCTGGCTGCGACCCTCCTGCTGCTCTGCTTTTCTTCCAATCTGCGCTCGGAGCAGGACAAAAAACATCATCACAAACAGGATGTAAAAAAAGAGGTTGAGCGCCTTGAGCAGCGCTGGCGAACGGCGCAGCTGGCGGGCGATGTTGCTACCCTCGACCGCATGTTGGCAGACGACTTTATTGGAATATCCATGTCCGGGGAGGTCCACACCAAGGCGCAGCAGCTGGACAGAATCCGGAGCAAACGGCTGGTCCTGACCCGGATCGACCTGGACGATATGAAGGTAAAACTGGTCGATTCGGTGGCAATTGTGACCAGCCAGGCCCTGGTGGAGGGAACAAGCGAAGGGACGCCAGTTCGGGGTACTTATCGGTACACGAGAGTCTACCGTCAGCTGCCGTCCGGAGAGTGGAAGATCACCAGTTTTGAGGCGACGCGGATTCGGCCGTCCAGGTCCGCTACTGGAAAACAGGCTCCTGCGGGAACCGTGGTTCAGGAGCCGCAGTTTGGCTGAGAGATTGCCGGTTGTGATGGCATGAAAAAGCCCTGCATCGCAGGGCTTTATGTATTGGGGTCTCTCAAGAAAGAACTTCAGGCGATCTTTTCGATCCTGTTTTCAACGACCGTGTGCGATTCATATACGACCGGAAGGTTGAGGGCGAGCAATCGACGGAAGAGTGAGCGTGTTTCGCCTGTCAGTCGCGCGTCTTCCGATTCGTGAGGAAATAATGAGATGGGAGTTATGGACCGGGCTGCGGTGTGGACTCCAGCTCCGGTGAAATAGATACGAGGCTCGGGAGAGCGTGTCCCGGCAGCGCGAAGCGGCGGCGGGAACCCGGGCCGGACCGAGGACGGAGGAATTTTAGGCAGAGCATTCATGGTTGCCCTCCTACGGCAATCTGCCCAGACTTAGCAGGGATTTATATGCAGTTTGATGCATCCCCCTGACGCTTCGTTGCGCAATCGTGGAAGAAGCTGCGCAACTTTTCCCAGGTAATGTCAAGGGTTTCGGGAAGCACACGTGTCTCTGCAGTAACCGTCATGAAGTTGGTGTCGCCGATCCAGCGCGGAAGGACGTGCATATGGATGTGATCGGCTACGCCCGCGCCGGCGGCTTCACCGAGATTCATGCCAAGGTTGATGCCATTGGGACGATAAATGGATCGCAGAGCGCGCTCGACGGTCCGGGCCAGCTCGATCATCTCGTGTGCTGCCTCCGGGGGGGCCGCAGCCAGGGAGTCGGTGTGAAAGTAGGGCAGGATGAGCACGTGGCCAGTGGCGTAGGGATAGGCGTTCAGGCACAGGAAGCAGTGCTGGCCGCGGTAGACGATATGGGAGTAGCGTTCCGCGGTATCTACCGGCATTCCGCCCGCGATGGCGTAATCTGTGGCCGCAATCATGTTGCAGAAGACGCAGTGCTTGTCTTCTGCAGCGGGCCAGGCGGAGAGTTCGGGAGCGACGCCGGTGCGCGCCTTCTCCTCCGTGCGGGTGATGTAGGCGTAGCGCCAGGGGGTCCAGAGACGATCCATAGGTGAGCCGAGTATAGCGGGAGAGCGCGGATGTGCAGGAGAGTGCAGCTTAACAGTGCTGTAAAAGCTGGGGATTTTGCGCTCAGGTTCGGTTGACGTATGCAAGGCGAGGTTCTATCGTTAATTACGAGCCTCTGCGTGTGGGACCCAAGTGCAGCCGCTCCTTCTAGAAAGATGTAAAATTCGTTCCTGCCTGGGCGCTTGATCAGGAATGGGAGTTCAGTCCCTTAAAACCGGCTGAGCGGTTCCGAGAAAAGCCCGCCTAAGATGGAACGGAGGCTTGGGTTCCGGAGTCCGCAATCAATGGTAGATAACCATCATCCCGATCAAACCGAGAGCAAACCCCTGACCACCGAATTGGAAGTCCTAGCGCCCGAAGCGACAGCTGCGAATGCAGAGCTGTCTTCTGAATCCACCACCAACCAGCAGCATGAGATCGCCCAGCCCGTGGAGTCTCCCGTTGCGGCAGCTACTGAAGCCGCAGAGGAACCCGACTACGACTCCGCTGACTTTGCCGAGGCTCTGGCAAACTTCGACCGCGAACAGGCGGCCGAGTCTGCCGCAGCACAGAGCCTGACCGCCGAAGAGGTCATCGTCAACGGTACAGTCGTCAAGATTACGGACAAGCATGTTGTTGTCGATATTGGGCTGAAGTCTGAAGGTCTCAT
Source organism: Edaphobacter sp. 12200R-103 (assembly GCF_010093025.1). Lineage (GTDB taxonomy): Bacteria > Acidobacteriota > Terriglobia > Terriglobales > Acidobacteriaceae > Edaphobacter. The sequence continues at coordinate 4,221,282 of NZ_CP048114.1, forward strand.
TCCGCTGGAGCAGGTGCTGGATATCAACGGCGTGCCTAAGTTCCAGACAGGTGATCAGGTCGAGGTCGTCGTCGAGCGCGAAGAGGCCGAAGGCGGTTACCTGGTGAGCTACGAGAAGGCCTTGCGCCATAAGGTGTGGGACAAGCTCGAGGCCGCGGCCAACGACAAGGTTCCCGTCAAGGGAATGGTTCTGAGCCGGGTTAAAGGCGGCCTGACCGTCGATATCGGCATCAAGGCGTTCCTGCCCGGATCGCAGGTTGAGATTCGCCCCGTTCGCAACCTCGACGGCTACATCGGCCAGGAGATCGAAGTTCGCGTTATCAAGCTAAATAAGAAGCGCGGAAATGTCGTTATCAGCCGCAAGGAACTGCTTGAAGAGGAGCAGAACGCCAAGCGGTCGGTAACCCTGACCACCCTGGAAGAGGGAACCATCCTTACCGGGACCGTGAAGAACCTCACCGACTACGGTGCATTCGTCGATCTGGGTGGACTGGACGGCCTGCTTCACATCACCGATATGAGCTGGGGGCGCCTGACCCATCCGCGTGATCTGGTCAACGTCGGCGACGAAATCCAGGTGAAGGTCCTGAAGTTCGACAAGGACAAGCAGCGCGTGTCCCTGGGCTTCAAACAGCTGACGCCGGATCCGTGGCTAGACGCTACCGAGCGATATCCGATCGGTGCGCAGGTTCGTGGACGCGTCCTCTCCGTCACCGACTATGGTGCGTTCGTCGAGCTGGAGCAGGGAATCGAGGGGCTGGTCCACGTCTCCGAGATGACCTGGTCCAAGCGGATGAAGCATCCGTCGAAGCTGGTCAAGCCGGGTGACGAGGTCGACACGATCATCCTCAGCGTCAACCCGAATGATCGCCGCATCTCTCTGGGCATGAAGCAGCTTCAGGATAATCCGTGGGAGCAACTGGAGGATAAGTATCCTGCCGGCGCCGTGGTTGAGGGCCGTGTCCGCAACCTGACCGACTTTGGCGCCTTCATCGAGATCGAAGACGGTATCGATGGCCTGGTGCATGTCTCGAACCTGAGCTGGACGAAGCGCATCAAGCATCCTTCCGAAGTTCTGAAGAAGGGCGAGAAGGTGAAGGCTGTCGTTCTGGGTGTCGAGCCGGAGAACCGACGGCTTTCGCTGGGAGTCAAGCAGCTGCAGCCTGATGTCTGGGATACCTTCTTCGCGCAGCACCGCGTGGGCGATGTCGTCAAGGGCAAGGTCCTGCGCACAGCGCAGTTCGGCGCCTTCATTGAGATCGCAGAAGGTGTCGAGGGTCTTTGCCATGTCTCTGAAGCTGTGGATGAGAACAATGTTCCCGTCAAGCTGGACGTTGGCGATGAGCACGAGTTCCGCATTGTGAAGATGAACCAGGACGAGAAGAAGGTCGGCCTGAGCATCCGCGCAGTGGGAGAAGAGGCGAGCCGCGCCGAGGTGGAGAGCTACAAGGAGCGGGATCATAAGGGATCATCCTCCTCGTCCTCAAGCGGAACCACACTGGGCGATCTGATCAACTGGAAACGCTCAGAGTTCGGCGAGTAGTAATACTCACATGAAACTGGAAGGGCCGCCCATCGGGCGGCCCTTCTTATTGTCAGTTGATTTCGTACTTTGTGTGATGCAGGAATAGTTGCCCGATCTTATGCAGGGATGGAGTGCATGAGAGGTGAAGATGCTGCAGCCGAGGCAGAGGATATCTCCGTCGGAGCTACATGCGTCATCTTGGTGGAGGCGCGCCGCATCACCTCGAGCTCGGCCGGAGCAAAGATCTCGGGAGAGATACCGCCCACCGCAACGTATCCAGGCTCATCGCCAAGCGCCAACGAGATCTGGTTCCAGCGAAGGAAGGGGGATGTCGTCGGAAGAACGATAAGACGCCGCTTCGGCTCCGGGAATGCAAAGTAAGCCGACCAGATGGTGAGAGTCAGGCAGATAGCAATTCCATTGATGATGTTGATCATAGAACTCATATCTGAACTGTGCGATAACCAAGCTGAATCGACGAGGTTGATTGTCGCCAGAAATCCTAACCCAAAACTAACCCCGAAGATCCGGCTACCGTGTGAAAGTCCCATCGGCCGAATTGCAAAGCAGACAAAAAGCAGAAGGCATAAAGTCAAAATGCTCGAGGTCTGCTGCAATTGAGTAATCATCGACACCATAAATTTGATGCCAGTAATGTGCGGGCTGAAAGCGACTCCCATTGCTACGGCAACAGAGATAACTGCTACCCAACGGAAGATCAGGATACCCAAAGTCTGGAGACCTCTCAACGGCGCCATCGCCAGTTTAAAGATGCTGTAGATCACGAGAAGCGAAAGGATGGCCTCTAGGGCGTAACTCAGCCAATAAGCATAGAAATAAATTTGATAAGCCAGATGCTTCTCGATAACCTGCCGCCCGCCGCCAGCAAGATACAGAACTGGTAAGCAGATGGCTGAAGACATGATCTTCACGCACAGCAGAGAAACCAGGTAGATATAGTTTCTAACCTCTTTGCTGCGCAGCAGGAAAGAAAGCACCATTGCGCAGAGAATAGGTTCGAGATAAGAAAGCGTGCTGATGAATGCTTCTTGAGTCATCGATCGCGTCCCCAGTAGACGTTAATAAGCCTAGCTCAATCCAGGGGCGGAGACAACAAATCTTAACGAGCAAAGTGCATTTTTTTGCAGTGTTTCGGTCGTACACCTAATCCGTACTTACCACCAACATCTCTAGCGAGCGATGCCACAGGCGTTGGGGTCGTCAGGAGCGCACATGGGGATAGGCAGGGCGCTGTTGCGGGCGATGTTGACCTTGGCAGAGCTGGTGGCAGCAGAGGAGATCTGGGTGGAAGCGAAGGCTCCGGTGACAACGAGGGCGGCGACGACGGAACGGATGATGCTCTTCATGGGTATGGGTCCTTTAGTTGCTTGAATTCAGTAATTTACGAAAGCTGCTTTTAGCGAGCGATGCCACAGGCGTTGGGGTCGTCAGGAGCGCACATGGGGATAGGCAGGGCGCTGTTGCGGGCGATGTTGACCTTGGCAGAGCTGGTGGCAGCAGAGGAAATCTGGGTGGAAGCGAAGGCTCCGGTGACAACGAGGGCGGCGACGACGGAACGGATGATGCTCTTCATGGGTATGGGTCCTTTAGTTGCTTGAATTCAGTAATTTACGAAAGCTGCTTTTAGCGAGCGATGCCACAGGCGTTGGGGTCGTCAGGAGCGCACATGGGGATAGGCAGGGCGCTGTTGCGGGCGATGTTGACCTTGGCAGAGCTGGTGGCAGCAGAGGAAATCTGGGTGGAAGCGAAGGCTCCGGTGACAACGAGGGCGGCGACGACGGAACGGATGATGCTCTTCATGGGTATGGGTCCTTTAGTTGCTTGAATTCAGTAATTTACGAAGCTGCTTTTTAGCGAGCGATGCCACAGGCGTTGGGGTCGTCGGGAGCGCACATGGGGATAGGCAGGGCGCTGTTACGGGCGACGGTGACCTTGGCGGAGCTGGTGGAGGCAGAGGAGATCTGGGTGGAAGCGAAGGCCCCGGTGACAACGAGGGCGGCGACGACGGTGCGAATGATGTTCTTCATGGGTATGGGTCCTTTTAATTGCTTAAATTCAGTAATTTACGAAGCTGCTTTTAGCGAGCGATGCCACAGGCGTTGGGGTCGTCGGGAGCGCACATGGGGATAGGCAGGGCGCTGTTACGGGCGACGGTGACCTTGGCGGAGCTGGTGGAGGCAGAGGAGATCTGGGTGGAAGCGAAGGCTCCGGTGATAACGAGGGCGGCGACGACTGTGCGAATAACGAACTTCATGATGTTAACCTCGGGAAATTTTTTTCCTATGTTGCAAAAGATTTCGCTGGACAGATCAGCTGAAGTAAACATATGATGGACTCGTATATAAGTCCAATGGAATGAATGGTATATAAATGTATTTAGCGGGTAGAGTTACTGACGTAACAGACGATTTTGAACAGGGTCGAAGACTAACGTGCAAGCGCATCACGGAATTATGGCCAGATGATTGCTTGAGCGTTTAAAGCGTGACGTTGAAGGCCTGGAGCAAGAACAGATTTTCTCGCGGCACTGAACTCAGGACCCACTCAAAACCAATCCAGCCGGACTCAACAGGGTCGGTTAAATAGGAAGGCGCAATCCCCATGGAAGAGGATTGCGCCCTTTGTGCTTTCCTGGATGTCTGTTTAGGCCTGGGCTACAGAGCTGTTTGCAGCCGCCTCGGGTGCATGTCCCTTGTCGGGAGCCGCAGAGGCTTTCTTCGGTGCACTTTCCGCTTTCTTTGAAGGCGCGAGAATGGCATGGAGGGTAGTACCTTCCATGCGCGGCATAAACTCAACGGTACCGGCCTCTCCCACGTCCGTGATAAGGCGATTAATGATCTTATAACCGAGGTCGCGGTGCGCCATCTGACGGCCTTTGAAGCGCAGCGAGGCCTTTACCTTATCGCCTTCATTGAGGAAACGGATGGCCTGATTTTTTTTGGTCTGGTAATCGTGCTCGTCGACAGTGACAGAGAACTTCACCTCTTTAATGGTGATGACCTTCTGTTTCTTCCGCGCGGCCCGATCGCTCTTGTCCTTTTCGTAGAGGAACTTGCCGTAGTCCTGGATCTTGCACACGGGTGGAACGGCGTTCGGTGAGATTTCAACGAGGTCCAGAGAACGCTCCCGGGCCATCTTCAGGGCCTCAAACGGGGGCATTACGCCAAGCTGTTCGCCGTTTTCGTCGATGACACGAACTTCGCGGGCGCGGATTCGCTCGTTGGTACGAATAAAGGATTTTGCGGAACGTTTATCGATCGGTGGAATAAGTCGCCTCCACAGCCTGCCTCATAGGCTTGCCATGTGTATCTGTCTTGGATTTACAGTCGCCTGCAAGGAAGCGCTGCACATTGAAGTATAGCATTCCGTTGGATGCGAGTGCGGCGGCGAATGATGTGCCCGGTGGACCAACGAGACAGGGCGATGAGAGCATCTTACGCAACGTTCCCTTATGCTTTTCATGCGCTGCATGGGATTTTTGTACGTTACGGATGTTGTGTATTGTAGGAGACGAATGAATACGAGTTCGCGTCTCTTCAGAGCGGATTTCTTTCCAGGCTGGGAGAAGAGAGAAGAAAGATGAAGAAGCGCATCCTGCTGGTCGATGATGAGGTCGCTGTTCTGCTGACATTGAAGGCCGTGCTTGAGATCAATGGCTTTGATGTGGATACGGCGGCATCGGGACGGGAGGGCAAGCTGAAGCTGCGCTCCAACGAATACGACATGGTGATCAGCGATATGCGGATGGAGAGCGATCAGGCCGGAGCTGCGGTCATTGCGGCGGCCAGATCGGCTTCGTACCGGCCGGCAGTTGCTCTTCTGACGGCGTACCCGCTGGCAGAGGAGGACTGGCAGGATATGGGGGCGGACCGAATGCTGGTAAAGCCCATGCATACGCGCCTTCTGCTGGAGCAGATCGATCGCTTAATGAAGAGCCACGAGACTAAGCGCGCGGGCAAAGGTTCAACGTTGAGCGCAGACGCTATATCCTCTGAAACCACGAAGAAATCAACCACCAAGTCGGGCGCGAAGAAGATGGTTAAGGCGCCAGACAGCAAAAAGACGGTGGCAAAGACCACCAATACCACTTCCAGAAAAGCGGCCCGGCCGTCCGCAGCGAACCGCTGAACAACCGCGTTGTTGAATAACCGCTTTAGCTGAAATAGGTGGTTACGCCTGTCAGGGCTGGGAGTTTTCCTTAACGTAATTTCGCAGGGCCAGGTTAATGTCCATGGCCTTGTTGACTCCGTTGTCCAGCATGCGGAGCCATTCGGAACCTGGCTCCTTCAGGCCGACCGTGCCTAACAGATAACTGGTCTGGACGATTACCTCAAGCGCGTTGCTGAGTTCGTGCGCCATCTTCCGGATCTCGATGGCGAGATCTGCAGGGATGGTCTCACTTGCCTTACCGGGAGCCTGGGGTGGCGAACTGTTCGCAGGTTTGTTCATGTTCTGGCAGCGCTCCTTGCAGTGACCAGTCTAGACGACGATCGCGCGTAATTGACAGGCGACCTGTGCTTTGCGACACTAAAGACTCGCGGTTGCGGTGTTCAGCCTTATAAGGCAGAGCGTGTACGACCGTTGCCGAAGTGGCGGAATTGGCAGACGCGCATGGTTCAGGTCCATGTACTCGCAAGGGTGTGGGGGTTCGAGTCCCCCCTTCGGCACCAAAAGATTGAAGCAGGCTCCGAGAGAGAAGCGATCATGCTTCTCTCTTTTGCTTTGTGATCCTTTTTCCCTTGAAGATGTTGCTTTCAACGGAAGCCCCCTTGGGCTCGAGGATCTGTTTCTCTGCTATCGCGACGATACGCACTAAAATGAAGGTATATGCCGACCCGACTTGATGAGATTGTTGCGAATACGTCCCGTGAGGTGGCGGAACGAAAAGCCGTTGCAGATAAAGGTCTGATCGAGCAGAGAGCCGCTGCTCACACGCCGCGGGGTTTTGCTGCGCGGCTGAAAAGCGTAAGCCAGAATGGCCCTGCCATGATCTCCGAGATCAAAAAGGCCTCCCCATCGAAGGGCCTGATCCGCGAGGATTTCGATCCGTTGGCTTTAGCGAAGGGCTTTGAGGCTGGAGGCGCGGCTGCGCTCTCCATCCTGACCGATACGAAATACTTCCAGGGATCGCTGGCATACCTTGAAGCGGCCTCACAGGCGGTGAAGATCCCGTGCCTGCGAAAGGACTTCATCGTCGATCCCTTCCAGATGGTGGAAGCCAGGGCCTTTGGGGCCGATGCGATCCTGCTGATTGTGGCGGTCCATACCGATACGGAGCTTGCGAGTCTGCGCAAGGAAGCTCACAACTACGCGCTGGATGTTCTCTGCGAGGTCCACTCCTCCGAGGAGCTGAAGCGGGCGGTCGATCTGGGGTTCGATGTGATCGGTGTGAACAGCCGTGACCTTCGCACCTTCGAGATGCACCCGGAGCTTCTGTTCGAGCTTGTGGATGCTATGCCCGCGGGCACGGTGAAGGTGGCTGAGAGTGGCCTGCGCGGTGCTGAGGAGATCGCAAAGCTGAGGGATGCGGGCTATGATGCGTTCCTCATGGGCGAGACTCTGATGCGACAGCCTGATCCTGGTGTGGCGCTGGCAGAGCTGCTGCGACATGGGTACTCCGAACGGGTCCTGCGATGACATGGGGCAAGATCTGCGGCAACACGAGTCTTGCTGACGCGCAGCTCGCGATCGAATACGGCGCGGATGCGTTGGGATTCGTCTTCGCGGAGAGCAAACGTCGCGTCACGCCTGGACATGTTGCTACGATTACGCCGCATCTCCCACAGAATGTCGAACGCGTAGGAGTCTTCTACAGCCGGGATGCGGCGGAGATTGCGTCTGTGGTCGAGCAGGCGGGATTGACGGCGGCGCAGCTTCACGGCGGCCTTGATCTTTCTCTGATCGAAGAGCTTCGTCATCGTCTCGGCAAAGAGTTCGGGCTGATCCAGACGCTGCACTGGGTCGTTGGAAGTGACAGTGCGCAACGGCTGAAGGAAGAGCTTCGAGAGATTGCAGCTTTCGGGCTGGTCGACCGCGTGCTTGTTGATTCGAAGGTGGGATCGGCGGGCGGTGGGACGGGGGTCTCCTTCGATTGGGCGGCGGCTCGCAACGTTTTTCGAGAGGCTGCTCCCCAGCTCCGTATTATTGCTGCCGGCGGATTGCGTCCTGAGAATGTCGGTGAGGCGATTCGTGCGCTGAATCCGTGGGGGGTCGATGTTGCGAGTGGCGTGGAAGCCGGGCCTGGTGAGAAGGATCCTGAGAAGCTGCGCGCATTTTTGCGGGCGGCTAAAGCGGGTTCGCGGTAGAGTCTCTTCCCGAAGCACCCTAGGTGCTATTGGCAAAATACAGGGATTCTTCGCTTCGCTCAGAATGACGGCTTCTAATAAGCCGACTGGTTGAAGATTTCGATGAGAGTTCAGGCGAAGATTGGTTCCTATACTGTTTCTTCAATGTGTAGCTGAACCTGCAGGTGGAGCGCCAGGAAGGTGAGCTGGTCGACGATGATTTCGACGCGCTTAGTCAGGGGCATCCCGCTGCCGTGTCCGGCGCGTGTCTCTACGCGGATGAGGATGGGATTGGGGCCAGTTTGCGTTGCCTGCATGGCTGCGGCGAATTTGAAGCTGTGCGCTGGATAGACGCGATCGTCATGGTCGCCTGTGGTGATGAGGGTCGGAGGATACTCAACGCCCGGCCTGATGTTGTGGAGTGGAGAGTAGCGGAAGATGGCGCGAAACTCTTCTTCCTTCTCGGTGGGAGCGCCGTAGTCCGTCTTCCAGGCCCAGCCGATGGTGAACTTGTCGAAGCGCAGCATGTCCATCACTCCAACAGCGGCAATCGCCGCTCCAAAAAGGTCGGGGCGTTGCAGCTCGCAGGCCGCGACCAGAAGGCCGCCATTGCTTCCGCCTGAGATTCCGAGGCGCGAGGGTGAGGTGTAACCGTTCGAGACGAGCCACTCGGCGGCGGCGATGAAGTCGTCAAAGACGTTCTGTTTGTTGAGGCGCGTTCCCGCTTCATGCCAGGCTTCGCCGTACTCTCCGCCACCGCGCAGGCTGGGCTGTGCATAGATGCCGCCCATCTCCATCCATAGCAGGTTTCCTGCGGAGAAATCGGGCCGGAGGGAGATGTTGAATCCGCCATATCCGTAGAGCAGTGTGGGATTTTTGCCGTCCAGCGCGAGGCCCTTTTTGTAGCTCAGGAACATGGGGACGCGCGTGCCGTCCTTGCTCGTGTAGAAGACCTGCTTCGTTTCAAACTGTGCGGGATCGAACTTCAACTTCGGCTGACGGAAGATGGTTGATTGGCGCGTCTTCATGTCGACGCGGTAGACCGTTGCCGGCGTGGTGAAGTTGCTGAACTGATAAAAGGTTTCGGTGTCAGTGCGCTTGCCTTCAAACCCAGCCGCCGTTCCGATTGCCGGAAGCTCGAGCCGTTCCAGCGGGGCGCCGTCGGCTGTATACAGCATCACCATACTCTGTGCATTGGCCAGGTAGTTCGCAATCAGCGTGTTGTCGATCATGCCGATGCTATCGAGTTTGTGCGCGCTCTCCGGGATGATGGTCTTCCACTGGCTGCGTGCAGGATCAGTAAGATCAACCTGCATGACGCGGCCGTTGGGAGCCTCGAAGGTGGTGTGAATCCAGAAGCGCGTGCCGTCGCTGTCGATGACGGAATAGACTGCGTCCGCAGCGTCAGCGAGGGTTACGGTTGTGCCTTGAGGATCTTCAAGGTCACGAATCGAAAGCTGGTTGTTGGGGCTTGATCCCTTGGTCTGGTAGATCAGGAGGTATCGTCCGTCGTGACTGACGCCTGCGCCGAGGTTGATCTCCTTATCGTCGGGCCGGTCGAAGATGAGGCGGTCTTCGCTCTGCGGGGTTCCGAGTTTGTGGAGGAAGATCTTGTGGAAGTAGTTGGCCTCCTTGAGAGCATCTTCCTTTGGGCGGTCGTAGCCTTGATAGAAAAATCCGGAGCTGTCCTTGAGCCATGAGGCGGAGCTGAACTTGGACCAGGCCACGACATCAGGAAGATCGTCTCCGGTGGCGACGTCACGCACATGCCAGGTGATCCAGTCCGAGCCCGCATCGGCGATAGAGTAGGCGGCAAGGCTGCCATCGTCGGAGATGCTGAGATCGATCACGGCCACGGTTCCATCGACCGAGAGTGTATTGGGATCGAGCAGCACTTTGGGCTCGCCGTCCAAACCTTCGGTCCAGAAGAGGACACTCTGGTTTTGAAGGCCGGTATTGTGCCAGTAGAAGTAGCGCGATCCTTTGAGGACCGGCGCGCTGAAGCGCTCGAAGTTGATCAGATCCATCATGCGGCGGTGCATGGCGTCACGAGCTGGAAATCCATCCAGAACGCTTCGCGTGAGTTGATTTTCCTGCTCGATCCACTGCGTTACTTCGGAGGAATCGAGGTCTTCCATCCAGCGATATGGGTCGGAGACCTTGGTCCCGAAGTAATCGTCCACCTGATCAACGGTGCGGGCCGCGGGATAGGTGAGTGAAGGCAGGGTGGAGACTTCGGCGGTTTCGTTGGCAGGATTCATCTGTAGCGGAGGCCTCTGGCTGTGGATCGTGTGAACCGGGATGGTTCTGGTCCATTTTATTTGGAGGGGAGATTTTGGGGATGTATGGCGGGGCAGAGCCGCAGATCCTTCGACTCGCTTCGCTCGCTCAGAATGACACTTTCAGGATGTAAGAGAACGCTCCTGCGACCAGCAATCTGAATTAAAGCAACGGAGGGCCCATCTTATGAAGGTGAGCCCTCGTGCTGGTGCTCTGCGCATATCCGGGAGATCATGCGACAGAGTACGTTTGCGACAGCGTGACGGGGCGGCGCGAGACTAACGGCGGTGGCCGTAAGCGTGCCCATGTCCGTGATGGCCGTGCCAATCGCGCGGTCCCCAGCCTCCCTGGGAATAACGCCAGCCGCGATCTTCATGAATCCATCGCGGATTGCGCCATGCTGCACCGTAGTAGGGGGGGCGCGCCCACCGGCCGGAGTACCAGACGTACTGTCCTTGTACAGGAGCCCAATAGCCCGGCACCCATACGTATCCAGCCTGTGGAACAGGGGGAGCAACTTCATACCGGACAGGAGGGGGAGGGGTTCCGATCATGATAGAGATCTGGCCGAATGCAGGTGCCGCAAAGGTTGAGGCGGCAAGCAGTGGTGCCAACAACCATTTCACTTTCATCGTGCTCCTTCGCGTTTGGTCCCAGGTACCGGCATGGACGCCCTCTGCCTCTGGAGACGCCTTTGATGGAGCGTTCTCTCAAGAGAAACGGAAAGAATTTCCTGCTAATGCCGAAAAGTTTCTTTTCGTTTCGTTGAGGAGCGCTTATTTTGCGTCCACGCGGTATTTCAGTGCAAGTTGCTAGCCAAACGAAGGATGTACCAAAAGGAAAGCCGCGCCCAGTGAGGAGCGCGGCGGGGGTGAGATTCAGAATGGATCAGCCCTGTGGTGGAATATTGATCTGCTGACCTGCCTGGATGCGGTCCGGGTTGTCGATGCTGTTTGCCCTGGCAATGTCGCCGTATTTATTGGCATTGCCGTAGAAGTGTTTGCTGATCTTTGAGAGCGTGTCGCCGGATTTGATGGTGTAGGGCTGATTGTCACCGCCGGTCGTGACGATCTCGTGCTTGAGATCGGAGTATGACGGGTCCACTTCCTTGATGGTGTCCCATACCCGGTTGGCGATGACCTTTGAAGGCACGGTTGCCTTGATGTGCAACTGCTCGCCGGCAAGATCGACGGCCTCTACCTTCGCACCGAGGTCGGCGAAGCTGTTGATGGTCGAGATGACCGGGTTGTACTTCTGCTTCAACTGCTCCAGATCAGCCATTCTGTCTTCTCCTGTGGTGGTGTCTGCATCCGGCCGCTGTTCTCCTCAAGGAGCCGGGTGAGCGTTTCCTGTTGCGGATCGGTGGGGTTAGAGCAGCTTGCCCAGGACCTGCTGCGCCATGCCGCTGAACGATCCTGGCTCCGTCGACTGACCGTTGGCAGCAAAATGCTGGACGACCATCGGCAGAATGAGAGCGAGGGCGGAGGTTACTACCGAAGGAGAGACGCCAGCCTTTTGTGCCGTCTGTTCGATGAGGCCTGTGGGGCCAAGCCCCTGCTGGACCTGTTCCGGGGTTGCCGTTTGCGCTTGTCCGCTGAGCCAGGTGTTTACGTGCTCACCCAGGCCATTAGACTTCAGGCTCTCAAGCACTCCCGTGATGCCACTGGGGTGCGCGGAGAGCGCCTCGATAAAACCGCCAGCGATCTTTGCCTGATCGCCCTGTGCCAACGCTCCGGCCTGTCCTGCTAACGATTGAATGGAATCGAGAATTCCCATACGTTTTTCTCCTTCCCCGATCTGCAACGAGGAAATGTCTTTCTGATTTGATCTAAATTCTGCACACGTAAGCTGTGCGCGAATCCTGGCCATTGAAAACGGTCATGGAATCTGAGACAGGATGGACTGGACAGGGGTTGCCGCAATTCTTTGCAAAAGTTTGGTTTCAGCCTGGCGCAGGGGTTGGTTAGACTGGCATCTATGAGCGAGAAGAAGATTCCGGTTTCTACCGAAGCTGCTCCGGCAGCCATTGGTCCCTACTCACAGGCAGTTCGCGTTGGCGAGACGCTTTATGCATCCGGACAGGTGGGACTTGACCCGGTTACCGGCCAGATTGTCGAGGGTGGTGTGGAGGCGCAGACAGTTCGCGTCTTTGAAAATATCAAGGCGGTGCTGGCAGAGGCAGGGCTTGGTTTCGAACATGTCGTCAAGACGACGGTCTTTCTCAAGAATATGGGAGACTTTGCGGCGATGAACGCGATCTATGCGAAGTATCTTGCTCCCGAAGGAGTAGTGCCTCCGGCCCGGTCCACGGTTGCTGTCGCGGCTCTGCCCAAGGATGCGCTGGTCGAAGTTGAGATCATCGCCCGGAGCTAGGGCCGGGATGTGACCGGCTGTGCCGGCGGGCATCTAATCCAGTGGAAAGGATGATCACCCATGTCTGAGTCTGTGAAGTCGGAAAAGATGCATAAGACGGAAGCGGAGTGGCGCGAGTTGCTGACGCCTGATCAGTTCAACGTCCTGCGGGAGAAGGGAACAGAGCGTCCGTTCACCGGGGCTCTGCTCAATAACCATGAGACCGGGGTATATCACTGCGGAGCCTGCAATGCGCCTCTGTTTACCTCAGATAAGAAGTTCGATTCTGGGAGCGGATGGCCGAGTTTCTGGTTGCCGGTTTCGGCCGATGCTGTTGATGCACATGAGGATAGCTCTCATGGAATGCGGCGCATCGAGGTAACCTGCGCGAGGTGCGGAGGTCATTTGGGGCATCTCTTCCCGGACGGCCCACGGCCTACGGGAATGCGCTACTGCATCAATAGCGCATCGCTCGCATTCGAGAAGTCGTAAGGAAGGCTGGGTTTAGGCGTCTGAATCTGGAGAGGGGATGATGCCGGACAAGCCAGCAAACAGCTAAAGCCCCAGTCCGCGGAGATGCGGCTGGGGCGATTTGTTTCTGAGCTGGATTTCAGATGGCCCGAAGGGACTCTCGGCTAAGCCTTGACGATCTTGCCGGTCTTGATGCAGCTGGTGCACACGCGTACACGCTTGCTGGCTCCTCCAACGACTGCCTTGACCGACTGCAGGTTTACGTTCCAGCGGCGGCGGGTGGTGTTGTGGGCGTGGGAGATGTTGTTGCCGAACTGCGGACCCTTGCCGCAGAGATCACATTTTTGCGCCATGTCTTAACTCCAATCTCTTATTGCAGCTTCTTTCCGCAGGGACGTCGCTCTCCCGGAGGAGAATCCGGGGCATCTCGCGTTCCGGCTGCGGAGGTGGGCGGGCTCAAACTGGGCCGCCGAGAATCTGCTGATAACTCAAAAATTCGGGCGCTTGCAGGACGTAAACTCATCCTGAAGACGCTGGTAGTTCATTATAGCAAAGAATCCATGACTGGAAGGTCCAGCTTGGAGGGCTGACAACTTGCGGCCGGTACCAGGCGCAAGTTGCTGATTCTATTATCAGGCCGGTGTGCTGTGTCCTTCGCATTGAAGGACGCCGAGGTAGGTACTCCACGGACCGACTGCCTGGCGATAGGAGTGGGCGAGGATGCGCGAAAGCTGGTGCATATGGGTGAGGTCGTGGGTAGCCCAGGTAGCCAGAAGTTGCGAGAGTGTGACCGGGCCGAAGGCCGGGTGGCGTCCCTGGAGGGACAGATCCGTTGGGGTGAGACCAAACGACTGCAGTTCGGCGAGATTCTGAGCGCGCAGATAGGAAAAGTCGTCGAGAAGCTGATCGAGGGACTTACCCTGGCTCTCGCGTCGTTGTCCCTCGCGGTCGACCGGGCGGAACAAAGGGATCTCCGAACCGCCTTTCGCCGAAAGAATCTGCCGTGCCCGGTTCATCCAGTCGGTGCGTTCGCAATAGGCCAGATGGCCGATCACTTCGAAGGGCGTCCAGGTGCCGTCTCCTTCATTGCGATGGATCAAGGCTACTGGGAGTCCGCGAAGCTGAGCGTTGAAAGAGCCTGGTGCTCGGTCCAGAAGGGCGATCGTCTGTTGCAGGTCGTGTTCCATGGCTTGATCTCGTCCTGTTAGATTGCTGATCAGGGGAACGCGCCGCTAAAAATCTATCCAGAGGTTGAGATATGAGACGCAGAATGAACCAGGTAACCGCTTTTGGGATAGCTGCATTGTGTTCCGCCTCGGCAGCAGCTACCGATTTGACCATCCACCTGAAGGGCAATGAGCCGGTAAAACGGATGACGGTACAGTTTCAGTGCGATGCGCAGGCCACGGCGATGGGGCTTCCTTCGGGTGTGTTTGCAGTTGAGTATCTGAACGGCGCGGGGAACCATCTGGCTGTAGTCCCGGTTAAAGAAAACTCGATGATCTTCGTGACGGTGCCCTCGGGATCGGGGGCGAAGTACGCCTCCGCGCAGTACACATGGTGGGATGCGGGCAGCCGCGGCACGACCTTTGCCTCCGATTTTCCCGGCCTGAAAGGAAGTTCAAGCTGTCATCGGGTAAAGTGACGGCCGGACGTACATTTCGCGGCTCTCTGCCCAAGGCGTAGCATAGAGACAGAGGGTCCTGGAATGAGATTGCGTCATTTGGGTGTTCTGGCCTTGCTTGGTCTTTTCTTCGGTGGGTCTGGTTTGACGGCGCAACAGATGGGGGATCACCCCATGGGGAGTGCGGCTCAGGTGCCTCCGAAGTACCTGAAGGATGCCGGGTTGGTGGAGCGGCTGAATCAGCCGCTACCGCTCGACGCGACTTATACCGACGATGCTGGCCACCAGGTCAAGCTGGCAGAATACTTCCACCATCGTCCGGTTGCGATGGCGCTGGTCTACTTCCACTGTTCGATGCTGTGTCCACAGGTTCTGCACGGGATGGCGCAGTCGCTTCGCGGTGTGGGATTTACCCCCGGCAAGGACTATGACATCGTCATCTTCAGCATCGACCCGATGGATACCCCGAAGGACGCAGCCGAGGCGAAGAAGACGTTTCTCGATGAGTTGGGGCAGCCGAACGTGGGAGACAGCGTCCACTTCCTGACTGGGCAGCAGGCCTCGATCGATGCAATCAGCCAGGCGACGGGATTTCACTATGTTCGGGTTCCGGGTCCGGACGGCAAGATGGATCAGTTCGCGCATTCGAGCGTCATCATGTTTGCCACTCCGGATGGAAGAATGTCGGAGTATCTTGCGGGAATCGAGTATCCAACGCGGGATGTGCGACTGGCCCTGGTGAATGCCTCACACCTGAAGATCGCCTCCGCCAAGGATCTCTTTCTGCTGTACTGCTGCAACTATGTGCCCTCTTCGGGCAAGTACACGGTGGCGGTCCTGCGGATACTGTCGCTTGCTGCTCTTGTAACCCTGATCGCGATGGGAATCGGCCTATATCTCCTGAACCGGAAGCGCGGATCATCGCGACTTGCGGTCTGAGCGAAGCAACTCGCCGTTCGGTGTCTTACTCTGATCAGAGAGAGACATACCGGAGGATTGATGTTGGGCCACATACGAAAGACTATAAAAGCGGTGCAACCATGCGGATGCCTGCCATCGATTGCGATTGCAGGCATTCTTTTATTTTCGGCAACGGGAATGAGCGTGGCGCAGGGGCCGCCAGGACATGATCCTCATAATGCGCCGCCGGGACACGGCGGGATACCGCCGGGCCAGGCAAAGAAAAATGGGTATGGCCACGTTCCGCCGGGCCAGGCGAAGAAGTTTGACGACTGGCGCTTCCGGCAGGAAGATCGCGAACATTTCTACTCTCATTACCGGCAGGACGTGCAGCGCTGGAGAGGAAAACATCGACCTCACTTCGTACGCGGTGAGATGATTCCCCGAGGGTACGCTGTCCGTCCGGTGCCGCAGGCCTATTGGCAGAATGTGCCGCCTCCGCCACCGGGATATCAATACGGTTACTACGAAGGTAATGTGGTGTCTTACGATCCAACGACTCGCATCATCGCCGACGTTATCGACCTGGTGAGTGTTGCGGCAACCCGATAGCGGACTGTTTGCAACACGATAGAGAAGGTCCGGCTGGATTGAGCCGGACCTTCTTTGCGAATGGTGTTTTCGGGTCGTCAAATCCACGGATGCAGATTGAAGATGGCAGTCGAAGGATGACATGCTCGGAAGGACTGGAAGAATTGCATTTCCGAATCGATTGCAATATCTGCAACTGCCATCCTGCATCTTCGGGTCGGCCGCAGTCGGATCTTAGATACAGGCAGATATACCTGACACTGAAGCCCGGAAAGAGGAGACCTTCTTTCCGGGCAACGATCATATTGCTGCGATGCCGTTGAAGCCTGCTGATTTGGGGAGATCGCCTGCCTCGCCAAGATGGGTTAGCGTCCCGTTGTCTTCAATCCGGAACATCCCGATATTTCCCGCATTGGAGTTGAGAGTGTAGACGTACTTGCCGTCCGCGCTCACAGCGATGTCCAGGTTGGTGCTTCCGGCAGGGTTGTTTCCGACAACGGTCGATCCGAGCGGAGTAAGAGTGCCGTCCTTGCCAATCGCAAAACCTGAGATGGAATCGCTTCCGGCGTTGGAGGTATAGACGTACTTACCGTCCGGCGTAATCGCATTCCAGCAGTTGGCATTGGCCAGTGCAGG
Source organism: Edaphobacter sp. 12200R-103 (assembly GCF_010093025.1). Classification (GTDB taxonomy): domain Bacteria; phylum Acidobacteriota; class Terriglobia; order Terriglobales; family Acidobacteriaceae; genus Edaphobacter. The sequence continues at coordinate 4,237,966 of NZ_CP048114.1, forward strand.
GACGCTTTGACTGACCGCTGTGAGCTTGCCGTCAGGGCCGACGCTGTAAGAAGAGATGGCAGACGCGTTGTCCGCTCCCGCAGGACCGGTCTCCGAGACAATTGCCTTTCCATTAGGAGCGAAGGTGACCGAGAACGTGCCGGGAGCCGGCTTTGCATTGACAACAATGGGGCCCAACGTTCCGTCCGGATTTACCCGGAAGGCGTCGATATTGTCCGCAAGGCGCTCGGTGACCAGCAGGAAGCGTCCGTCCGGGCTGAACGCGATGGAGGCTCCTCCAGTAACGTTTGCGGTAAGAAAAGCGGTGCTGTTCTTGATGGGCCGAAGCTGCGCCCCCAGATCGAGCCGAAATCCAGCGACGTTACCAGCTCCTCCCGAGTTGAGGACATAGACGAGATTGCCGAACTGCGCGACTGCCACCGGCTGGCTTCCCCTTGAGGGAGTCTTGCTGACGAAGACAAGGTTCGAACGACGTACGCTGAACACCGAAACAGTTCCGCTGCCTGCATTGGCCGCAAAGAGGATGGAGTGGTCCTGGCTGAGAGTGAGAGCTCCCTGAGCTTCCAGCGGATCGGTGACACCACCGCTGCCGCGGCCTTCCGTATCGTAACGCCCGGCTTCGGTGAGGTAGCCGTTGGCGGCGCGATCGTAGGCGACGATCTCATTCTTTTTCGCGTCGTTGGTCATGACGAAGACAGCACCTCGTCCTCTGGCCTGTTGCGAAAAGGCAGAGAGCGATGTGAACTGGGCGGATGAGGAGATGGTGCCGATTCCCAGTGCGGCGACGGAGAGAATCAGTGGGCGGACAAATCGTTTCATCGAACGGACTCCTTGGGGAGATAGCGCAGGGCTTCGAGTGTCGGTTTCGACGGCCGGCGAAGTCGCGCACTCATGAGAGTCCCGCGCTCGGAAAGAAGTCACACCTCCCGGAATCTTTTGCGCAGATCGGGAGTTCCGTCGGATCGTCGGCAAGGCGTAGCATGGTCGACGAAGAGATTCGTAAAAGTAACGCTGCTTGAACTGTTCATTGAAGACCAACGAGGAGGTCCGCTATGGCTCTTAGCTTCGCTGCGGATATTCGCCCACTTTTTCGGGAGGGGGATATCGAGTGCATGGAGGGTATGGGGGTGAATCTGGGTGATCCTGCCTGGATGTGCGTTCCGGACAACGCGCAGAGTGTGTATGAGAGTGTAGCGAACGGCTCGATGCCTCCGGACGATGCCTGGCCTGCGGAGCGGGTAGCGCTTTTTAAAGCGTGGATGGATGCGGGGTATCCGGCATAACGCATGATCGCCTGACTGCAGCCGCGAGAGTCTTCCTTCTCGCGTTACGTTCTATCGAATCGCCGCAGTTTTATTTTGGCAGCTCAAGGCCGGCCTGTTCGCGGACCATGTATTCGGCGTACCACTCCGGCCAGTTGGGGTCGGGCTGACCGATCCGGGCCTCGTGGCGCCCGTGAGCTTCGGAGGCGCGCCGAAGTGCGGCGGTGAGATCGCTTGCGGAAGAGAAGGTCGTCGTCGCCGGATCGAGCCGGCCCGGCAGGCGGCTGGTGATCTCCTGAAGGAGCCAGCCATTGCCGTCGGGATCGTTGAAGGAGGCGAAGGAACGATAACTGGCGCCGGCAGGATCGGGGCCGATGACGCGCTTGCTTCCGAAGAGAAAAGGTTTGTCCGTTCCGGTGTAGACATTGGCTTCGCTGTGGAAGATTTTGCTGATCTCGACGCCATGCCCGAGCAGCTCCGCACGGGCGGCGGCGATGTCGGAGACGATGAGGTAGAGACCCTGAACAGTGCCCGGAGTTGCCGCAGTGACGTTTTTGCCGAAGATGATGGAGCAGCCGGAACCCGGCGGCGTGAACTGGATAACGCGGTAGTCTTCGCCGGAGGCGAAATCGGCGTCGAGCCGCCAGCCGAGCCTGGAGTAGAACTCTTTTGCGCGGTCCGCGTCTGAGACGGGGAGAACGACAATCTCAAACTTCATATCGACTGGGCTGCTCATGACTGTCTCCTGAGGAGTGAGCTGTCGCGCTCTCACACCGTTGTGCGGGAAAACACCGGGAAGTGCCTTCCTGTGGGTGGATTTTGTAGGGGGTCTGCACGCCCTGAGCCCTGATGTCTGCCTCGCCTGGCAGATTATTTGTGCTGCGATGGATTATCCGATGAATCGTTCTCCCGCGCTACATCGGGTTGGAGAGGGCTTCGACGCGAACAATCCTGCAGTCGACCTTTTTGTTCTGCGGGGACCACAGGCTGGCTTTGTCGCCGTCGATCTCGTAGCGCAGGGTGGTTCCGACGACGAAATCGGTAGCGTTGACGGATTTATTGGAGTCGGTGCGGCAGGTGTAGCTTTTGCCCTGGGTCTCGAAGAAGAGGTCGTAGGCCTGATGCTTGTGGCTCTTATCTTTCATGCCTGTTGTCTGGAGGTCCTTGAGGGGTACGGAGCCTTTCAACTTTTCCGCGGCAAGCGCGGGCAGGGTGGCCAGAAGACCGGAGAGGACGAGGACGGCAGTGGCAGTGCGTAGGCGCATGGCTTCCTCCTGCGCAGGATTGTATATGGAAGATGTGTCAAGGAATGCTCACGGTAATCGGGGAGGATTTCCCGGAAGTCATGAGGGAGGAATTTTCCGTTGACAGGTTCTTTTCGAAGGTGTTGTACTGCATGCGTTATACGCAATATTGATTGCGTTATTAACAACAAATAGAAAGCAAGTGAACTGGAGAATTCTGTCTCGACGGAGAAGAGGGCGATGAAGCTGGTCTTTTATGCGCTGACGGTTGTGATCGGTATTGTGTTGACGGTTCATCTGGCGATGAACGGTAAAGTGGGGGCAACGTTGAATAACCCGCGGGTGGCAAATGCACTGTTCTGGTGTGTGGGCGCGCTGACGGCGGTGCTGATTGGGCTGAGCGGATGGGAGGCGGGAACGCTCAGGCCGCTGCGGGAGATTCATCCGGTGTTGTTGATGGCGGGCGTGTTTGGAGCGTGCCTGGTGTTCGGAATTGCGTTTCTGATTCCCCGGATTGGAGCAGGCCGGCTGACGCTGATCATGCTGGCGGGACAGATTGTGGGTGGACTGGTGCTGTCGCACTTTGGCTGGCTGGGCTCTCCACGTGAACCGGTGACGGCGCGTGGCCTGGTGGGGACGCTGATTATGTTTGCCGGGGTGATTCTGGCAAGTCGGTAAAGGAAGCTGGGAGAGTTATCCGCTGGGTAGTCCTGGTCAGGAAGGGCCAGCGGCTCCGTGTGCGGCTCCGAGCTATCCCTTCTGGATTTCTGGTGCGAGAAAGGCGGTTCGAGCTTTCCATCCCAGGCAGCAAGCTGCTCGGGGACTCCAGATTCGTATGGGTGGGGTTGGATGTGTGTGGCCATCTCCGCCCTGACTGTTGTCTCCAGATTCAGACGCGATTGGACTTTTGAAGGTGGGATAGGTACAAACAATAACGGCATAACCAGACGAAATTCCGGGAAGTCTACAGCCGGATACCTTTGCCGATCCACCTTCCTCCCGCCTGCATCCGTTGCCCAATTCAAAACTGACGCACAATGGAGATCCGTCATGTCCGAAAAAGCTACTGTTCCTCAGGCCCTGCACACAAGCAATGCAGAAGACCTTCCTCTCATACGGGCTTCGGCCAACCAAGTTCAGAGTCCTCTCAATTTGAGGTTGACCATCGCCCAGGGAAAAAACCTGGAGATTGTTGCATATCTGGCCGACCCGCAACACTCCAAAGCAATCAATGACGGACTGACTGCTGTCGGAACAGTCCACTTTGCCCGTTTCCTTCCAGAGAGCGGATTCCTTTTGGGAAAATCGCAGACTCTGTGGGTGTTGACCGAGTACGACGGCACATTCGACCAGTACATTGAAGACTTCGTCAATCAGATGGGCGATATCTTCGACGATCTGCTCTCTTTTGTGGCGGATCCCCCACCGTTGCCCGTGAAAAACAATATCCCGGCCTTCGAAGCGTGGGTTAATGCGCACAATGAAAAGAGCAATCTGTACTCGGCGTACCCCACTCTAACGGTGCAAGCAATCCTGAATAGCTGAGCGCCAGCTTCAATCATTGCCAAAACGACCTGCTCAGGGCCCGTATCTATCGGGCCCTGCAGGTGTTCCTGCGTGTGTTAAGGAGTCGATTGGCCACGGTGAGGAGGACGAAGAAATTTGTCCTGACACACCGTGCGAGATGTGTTTCTGCCTTAGAACAGGAGAGCAAATATGAAATACCTTTGCATGATTGCGCTGATGATGGCCGGAACCTTGCTTCCGGCGCAGACGATTCCTCAGGATGCGGCTCCTAATTGCCAAGTCGCTTCGACGACGTTCGACCAGTGGTTCCAATCGGGGCAACCTGTCGTGAACGGGGTCGTGAATCCCGCGAATAGCGTTGGTTTTACCGAGGGAAGCGTATGCAACTTCTATGCGTGGGCAAAACAAATGTTCCTCTGGGTGACATCGGAATCGGGCGGGTCACGCATCTTTGATTCAGCGACTTTCTATGATGTTTCTCCTCCGGACAGCAACGGCCAAAGGACGTTTCTGCCGCACGGCAAGGGTTCGTTTCTTCACTCGATGATGCTGCGGGCTGCAAAAGGTGGTCCCCATGATTTGCCGATCATCGAGGGCAGATCGGGCCAATTGTTCGAAGTGATGAAACCACCGATCGATCATTCAGGAAAGCAGATTGTCGTTGATAGCTCGGGCAACCTCGTTGAAGTGAGCAAGGCGTTTATAACGCCGAACCACAAGCTGGCGTTTCAGGATAGAGCCGGCAATACGATCGCTCTGCCGTCTGTCGGGGCTCTCAGAAGCGATTCCGTGCCCACGGACACGATCCTGACAGCAAGGGAGTTCATGGTTGACGGAAAGCCGGTGTTCGTCGACTCCAGCGGCAACATCATCGACGTGGAACAGGGGCAGGCAGGAGGCTCCGGAGTTTTGGAGACGCAGAAAGACGGCCTGGTCTATTACGCGACGATGACGAACGATGTCTACGCCTACTTCCTGACAGGAGTGAAAAATGGCGCCATTGCTGCCGCGCAATTTCCGACAACGCAGACAGACCTTGCCGCAATCCAGAAGTATGCAGCCGCGAATGGAAAGCCAAGCTTTACGGACGCACAGGCACTCACCGTGGAATTGAAGAGTTCCTGGATTGAGGTCAACGATCTCAATAAAAAGAACTACATCACAACGACGGCCATGATTCCGGTTTACGACAGGTCGAATCCACAGAAATGGGTTCTGAAAGGCCAGAGGAAGGCTACGCTGGGAATGCTCGGCATGCATATTGTGGGCAGCGTCCAAGGCCATCCGGAGATGATCTGGGCTACGTTTGAACACTTCGGGGACACCCCCAATGCTGCGTACTCGTATACCAATACGAAGGGGAATACTGTAACGGTCCCTCAGAGCACGGCCGGGAACTGGCGGTTCTCCGCGACCAATTCGACCGGCCCGTTTAATGTCGTGCATATGACGGCAAAGGAGGCGAACATTCTCGCCCAGAGCGGGTATACGATCAGCCCCAGCGACTCCTTGAGAACCTACGCATGGGGTGCGGGACCCAACAATGCGGCGGCGAACAGCAACCTCATTTCGATTCATAACAGCGTCAACGCGCTCATGCCGAAGGGTGATATCCGCTCCGATTACTTCCTGATCGGGGCTACCTGGACGACGGCCGGCACGGCGCCTCCAACAGGACAGACAGGCGCGACCAACGTCGCCAACTCGACGATGGAGACGTACCAACAGCACACTGGAGGTTGCTTCCTGTGCCATTCAGGATCAGGATCGCTGGCTCCAGCTACGCTCAGCCACGTCTTCGGGGGAGAGACGAACGGACTGCAGCCGCTGTTCCCGGCGAGCAGTGGCAACTCGAGGTAGTGGTGCTTCGCTTCGAGGGTAGCCGCTGTTTGAGGCAACTGCGAAGCTGGCCCAAATGCCGAGAGAGCCGTGGCCATTTGTGATGCAGAGCGCGATGCAACGTTCGTGGCGCGCTCTGCGTCGGCTTTTACGGCTCGAGCTTCGCTCGAATGCCCACATCGAGATATGGGGCACCCGATTCTTGCGAGTGAGTCAGATGTGGGCCACCCGTCCCACCGCCCTTTGAATTTCCTTGACCGGTGGAGTGTGGGGGCGTAGGTTTGGCGTCCTCCCCACAGGCCACCTTTGTGTGATCCGCCAATTGAATGCAGGAGGTTTCCATGCGCATGATGATGCATGTTTCGTTGCCGGTTGAGACGTTCAACGCGGCGGTCAAGGACGGCTCGGCAGGAGCCAAGATAAAGAAGATTCTCGATCAGTTGATGCCGGAGGCCACGTATTTCATGGCGGATCGACAGGGGCGGCGGTGCGCGGTTCTGATTGTGGACCTGGCGGATCCGTCGAAGATCCCGACGCTGACCGAGCCGTGGTTCCTCACGTTCCATGCCGCGGTGGAGTTGCAGCCAGTGATGCTACCCCAGGATCTTGCGGCTGCGGGACTGGAAGGCTTGGGCAAGGAGTGGGCATAGCCGGGTGGCCCATTCATGGCGCGGTTTCATCGCGACATGAGTGGGTTCTTCGTGCGGTGCGCGAACCGTGTTCGGTCAAGCCATTGTGAGTCGCTCTGGATGGTCGTGGGCTCTCCGCTGGCGTAGTGGTTGAAGCTGCTCCAGCGGTAGTCTTCCGGTCCGGTGACGAGTCCTCGTGTTGCGGGGTTGCGGTGGATGTACTGGACCTTCTCGACGAATTTTCCGGTGGTGAAGGTATTGAAGTCGTAGTACCGCGTCTGCCAGAACTTGTCGCGGGAGCCCTTGAGGAGTTTGGAGGACTCTCCTTTGAGGACTCTTAGGAATGAGGCGAGGGTGCGGGTTTCCGGTTCGCTGGTCAGGAGGTGGACGTGCTCGGGCATCAGGACGTAGGCGTAGATGGTAAGCGCGTGCGACTGACGGGCCTTCTCGATGACGAGTTCCACGGTGTTCTTTGGTTCCGGGGCTTCGAGGAAGGGAAGACGGCGGTAACAGCTGAAGGTGATCAAGCGGAGCTGGCCTGTTTGTTGTCTGCGCTCGAGGCCTATGGGCATGGTGTGGATTTTAGCCGGTGTGTGGGAGAACGGTTCGAGCTTCGCTCGAATGCGCACTCATGTCGCGATAAGGCTGCGCCATGAATGGGGCACCCGATTGTGGGTGGGATTGGATGTGTGGGCCGGCCGTACATAATTTGCTTGATTATCAGTGGTTTATGGTCTAACGTATCTCTTGCTGATTCGTATTTTCTTCGCCCTGACCAAAACCTTTTTCGATGAATCATCCGAGCAATCAAAAGTCAAAGCAATTCTCGTCCGCGATTATTTTTGGGCTTGGGCGAAAGTGATACTGCCGACCGTTCAAAAGAACAGAAATGGCAAAATCGCGTACATCGACCTCTTCGCAGGCCCAGGTCGCTACAAAGACGGTACGAAGTCCACGCCCTTATTAGTGCTCGAAAGCGCAATTGAAGATCCGAACATGCGCGATCGACTTGTGACTTTTTTTAACGATGCCAGCGCAGAAAATTCAGGAAATTTACATAGGGAGATCGCCGCTCTTCCCAAAGTGGGAACTCTCAAGTACACGCCTTACGTGATGTCAGAAGAAGTAGGCGCGAAGATCGTTGACAAGCTAGCAAAGATTCGATTGGTTCCTACGCTCTTTTTTGTAGATCCGTGGGGCTACAAGGGCCTTTCACTGGGATTGATCAATTCTGTCTTGAAGAACTGGGGCTGTGATTGCGTTTTCTTTTTTAACTACAACCGAATCAATATGGGGCTTCACAACGAAGCGGTCGAAGACCATATGAATGTTCTATTCGGAAAAGAACGAGCAGATGAACTGCGAAAACGCCTCGCGGGCATGGCGCCCGAAGCAAGAGAAGCGGAAATTGTGGAAACATTGGCACAAGCACTACGAGGGTTGGGTGCGAATTTCGTGCTTCCATTTTGTTTCAAAGATGAGCGAGGGAAGCGAACCAGTCATCATCTGGTCTTCGCGACAAAACACCCGCGTGGCTATCGCATTATGAAAGAGATCATGGCGAAGCAAAGCTCGGAAAATCACCAAGGTGTAGCCTCCTTCGGATATTGTCCCGCATCTTCTGTCCAAACGATGCTTTTCGAACTGAATCGTCCCCTGGATGATCTACAAGGGATGCTTTCAAGTACATTTTCAGAGCAAACATTGTCCGTAGAACAGATTTACGAACGCCACAACGTTGGAACACCTTACATCATGAAAAATTACAAGTCGGTCTTGCTATCCATGGAAGAGGCTGGACTGATAACTACAAATCCATCTGCCGACAAGCGACGCAAGGGCACTATTGCCGATCACGTACGAGTCACTTTTCCCAAACGGTAAGGGAGGCAGCCGATGAGCTTAGGAAGCGCGATTGAATGGACTGATGCAACATGGAACCCAGTTAGAGGGTGCACTAAGATCAGCCCTGGTTGCAAGCATTGCTACGCCTCAACATTCGCCGAAAGATTTCGTGGCGTTAAGGATCACCCCTACGAACAAGGATTTGATCTCAGACTAGTACCTACTAAGCTAGACGATCCTTTGAGATGGCGATCTCCAAAAATGATCTTTGTAAATTCAATGAGCGATCTGTTCCATGACGAGGTGCCTGACAGCTACATCATCGATGTTGCAAGAGTAATGATTAGAGCGAACTGGCATACTTACCAAGTTCTGACCAAGCGATCTACACGATTAGCAAGGCTCTTAGAAACGAAGCTAAGGTTTGTTTCCACTGCTAGTAATGTTTGGTGGGGAGTAAGCGTTGAGGATAAAAGATACGGTGTTCCGCGCGTCTCTGATCTCCAGAAAGTAGCTGCGGGAACCCGCTTTCTATCTATTGAGCCTCTGTTAGAGGATTTAGGTCCTTTGAACCTAAATGGGATTCATTGGGTGATTGTCGGAGGTGAAAGCGGTCATGGTGCTCGGCCAGTGCGACGCGAATGGGTCGCCTCAATTAGGGATCAATGTAGAGAATTCGGCGTTCCGTTTTTCTTCAAGCAGTGGGGAGGCGTCCAAAAGAAAAAGAATGGCCGCTTGCTTGACGGCCGTACGTACGATGAATTCCCGCGGCCCAATAAGCTTGAGCCGATTTTATTAGAGCGACATGGCAACATTTCAGTTACGTGGAATGGCGACCTACGGTGTTTCGAAGCTCCGTGAGTCGTTATCGTTGCCGCTCACTCCACCGTCACGCTCTTCGCCAGATTCCTTGGCTGATCTACATCGCATCCTCTTCTTACAGCGATGTGGTAGGCGAGGAGTTGTAGCGGGACTACTTCGAGGATGGGGAGGAGTAGCTCGGGGGCGGGCGGGATGTAGATGGTGTGCTCGACGAGCTGCTGGATTTCGGTGTCGCCCTGGATGGCGATGGCGATGACGCGGCCGCTGCGGGCGGTGACCTCCTGGATGTTGGAGAGGGTCTTTTCGTACTTGAGGACGCTGGCGGGGTCGTCGGGGTCCTTGGTGGCGATGCAGACGACGGGGAGCGACTCGTCGATGAGGGCGTTGGGGCCGTGCTTCATCTCGCCGGCGGGGTAGCCTTCGGCGTGGATGTAGGAGATCTCCTTGAGCTTGAGTGCGCCTTCGAGGGCGATGGGGTAGTGGATACCGCGGCCGAGGAAGAGGAAGTCGTGCGCTCCGTGGAAGAGTTTGGCGAGGTGCTGGCAGTGCTCGTCGAGGGAGATGCGGGGGCGCTTGCGGCGCTCGGGACCGGGCCAGAGATGGTCGAAGGGCTGGGCAGAAGAGAGGATTGACCGCAGATCCTTCGACTCGCTTCGCTCGCTCAGGATGACACTTTCATCTTGTCCGCCTAGTCCACGGGGACTGACGCCGGAGGGTTGTGCGCCGGTCGTAGCGGTGGGGGCGGCTACGCCTTCGGACATGCCGGTGGTGTTGGGGCGGTCGAGGGAGAGGAGGGATTCGAGCTTGGAGGGGAGCTTGCCGAGCTCGGTGGCGAGGTGGAGGGACTGCTCGGGGGTGACGGTGCCGCGGGTCTGGGCGAGGTGGAGCGCGAGGATGAAGAGCGCGGTGAGCTGCGAGGTGAAGGCCTTGGTGGAGGCGACGCCGATCTCGGGCCCGGCGTTGGTGGTGATGGTTCCGTTGGCGCGGCGGGTGATGGCGGAGCCGACGACGTTGCAGATGGCGAGGGTCTTGGATCCCTTGTCGATGAGCTCGTTCTGGGCGGCGATGGTGTCGGCGGTCTCGCCGGACTGGGTGATGAGCAGGCCGATGGCGCGCGGGTTGGGGATGGGGTCGCGGTAGCGGTACTCGCTGGCGTAGTCGACGTCGACGGGGAGGCGGGCGAGGCGCTCGATCATGAACTTGCCGGCGAGTCCGGCGTGCCAGGAGGTTCCGCAGGCGGCGATGGTGATCTGGGCGGCGTTGCGGATGTCTTCGGAGGAGAGGTCGAGGTTGTCGAGGAAGACCTGTCCGGTGTCGAAGGAGATGCGCCCGAGGGTGGTGTCGCGGATGGCGCGGGGCTGCTCGTTGATCTCCTTCAGCATGAAGTGCTTATAGCCGGCTTTTTCGGCCTGGATGGGGTCCCAGGCGATGCGCTGCACCTTGAGGGGGAGCGGGCGGCCGTTGAAGTCGGAGAGGGTGACGCCCTGGCGGGTGATCACCGCGAGCTCGCCATCGGCGAGGAAATGGATGTTGCGGGTGTGGTGGAGGATTCCCGGGACGTCGGAGGCGAGGAAGAATTCGCCCTCGCCGATGCCGATGACTGCGGGAGGACCCATGCGCGCGGCGACGAGCTTGTCGGGGTCGTTGGCGGACATGACGCCGATGGCGAAGGCTCCGGTGAGGTGCTTGACGGCCTCGCGCACGGCTTCTTCAAGTGGTACTTGCCGTACGGGCGATGAGCCTTTGGCGTGGCTGTCCTGAGACAGCTCTCCCATTTCCTTGAGCTCCTGCTCGATGAGGTGGGCGATGATCTCGGTGTCGGTCTCGGTGACGAATTTGTGGCCCTTGGCGGTGAGATCTTTTTTGAGGGCGAGGTAGTTTTCGACGATGCCGTTGTGAACGACGACGAGCGAGCCGGTGCAGTCGCGGTGCGGGTGGGCGTTCTCCTCGGTGGGGCGGCCGTGGGTGGCCCAGCGGGTGTGGCCGATCCCGAAGGAGCCGTGCAGGGGATTGTCGGCGATGACGGTCTCAAGGTTGCGCAGCTTACCGGGCGCCCGGCGAAGCTCAAGTCCGGCGGAGTTGCCGGCGACGGCGATGCCTGCGGAGTCGTAACCGCGGTATTCGAGGCGACGCAGGCCTTCGATGATGACAGGAACAACAGGCTTCGGACCAATATATCCAACGATTCCGCACATATGAGGAGTGTAGATGGAGAGGATGGGTTTTGCGCTGGAAGAAATTGTGACTTTTGGGGGAGTTGCGAGAGGTGAGAAGAGTGATGACAGGATGGTCTAATACAGGAAGATGATCTCGGTCCTCATTCTTACGAAAAATGAGCAGCGCGACCTGCCGGAATGCCTGAAGTCGGTGGCGTGGTCGGATGATGTGCATGTGTTCGACTCGTACTCGACGGATGACACGGTAGCGATTGCGAAGGCTGCGGGCGCGACGGTGACGCAGCGGGTATTCGACAACTACGCGACGCACCGGAATGCGGCGATGACCGAGGTGAAGTTCAAATATCCCTGGCTGTTTCTATTGGATGCGGACGAACGGCCTACGCCGGAACTCTCGCGCGAGATGCAGCAGGTGGTGCTGGGTGCGGGTGAGGATGTCTCCGGGTTTCGTCTGCGGCGGCGGGATTTTCTCTTCGGGACGTGGTTGAAGCACGCGCAGATCTCACCGTTTTATATAAAGCTGGTGCGGCCGGAACGGGCGCGGTATACACGGGCGATCAACGAGGTGTTGGAGGTGGATGGGCAGATCATGGATCTGGGATATCCGCTGGACCATTATCCGTTCTCGAAGGGAATCGCTCACTGGGTCGCCAAGCACAACACGTATTCGACGATGGAGGCAGAGCTGATCTACAGGCAGCAGGGGCTGCGGAATCCATCATGGAAGACGGCGCTGCGCGATCCGGATTTTCACACACGCAGGCTGCATCAGAAGGCGCTGTTCTACCGGCTGCCGGGAAGGCCGCTGATCAAGTGGGTTTACATGATGTTTTATCGCGGGGCGGTTCTGGATGGAGCCGCTGGGGTGGCCTATGCCACGCTGCAATCGTTCTATGAGTACATGATTGTGCTGAAGACGAGGGAGCTTGAGCGCGGCGGCGCTTAGTCAGAATCCAGTGCGGTGAACATTTTTCTGTCGTACGTTCAGCTCTTTTAGCCCTGCTCAGAGTGCCGCATTGTCGCTATGCACCAGCTCGTAGAGGCGTCGGGCGGGAGATTCGAGGGAAGCGTCATCGCTTACAGAGGCATTGGTACGGATGCGGGGTGCCTGTTTGGATGAGAAGAGAATGACGCTTTGGGGATTCATGACCAGCGCCGCTTTGAGCATTAATTTTGAGAGGATGGATGTTTCTGAGAGATTCATGCCAGTCTCTTGAGACCATAGACGAAGTTTTTCCGGGTCAGCCGCCAGCATCTCGCGCAAACGTTGAAAACGGGCGCTCAAAGCTCGGTGATGAATTCGGAAGGGTGCACCAGCAGGGATGACAGGATCGAAGATGGACCACTCATACTGCAGGACCGAGCAGTAGGCGGGACGACGGGCGAGAAGGTCATCAATCCGCAGATTGTCGCTGCCTACGCCGAACGCGCCCACTTTGCCTTGCGCAACGCTTTCCTCAAGGAAGCGCAGGAGTGAATCATCGGTAAGATCGTCAGCTGTAGCTTCGTGCAGAAGCCAGATATCGACGTGGTCCGTTCGGAGTGCTGAGAGGCTGGACTCGAGCGACGCCCGAGCCTTTTCGGCGGTGAAGGAACGACGTTCCGCAGGTTGGGCCGATGCCTGCACGGCCACTTTGGCTGCAGAGGCGAGACGCTTCTTGGCCGCGGGAAACTGGCGGATGATGGGCCCTGCTATCGAACGTGCGAGGCGGAAGAAGGATTTGTTTTTAGGCGGGGGAATTCCGTACTTGGTTGTAACGGTGGTATCGGTACGGTGGCGAGCCAGAAACTCACCCACGCAGCCTTCCGCTTCTCCGTAGCCATACATGGGAGCCACGTCAAAGTGGCGAATTCCAGCGTCATAGGCATGTTCG